>NZ_CP093311.1:301928-603856 GCF_024498955.1 Thermomonas paludicola
GAGTTGCTGGCCGACGAGTGAGGCTGCGCGATCGGCGCGCAGGTCATTCTGCTGCGTCGGTCATGCCTTCCCCCAGCACGACGCTGCGGTTGCGACCCTGCCGCTTGGCCGCGTACAGCGCGTGGTCGGCGCGCGAGAACAGGTGTTCGAAGCGCGCATCGCCATCGCCCAGCGCGACGATGCCGAAACTGGCGGTGATTCCCAGCGCCGGGTGCTCCGCGCAAGGCCGGCACGCGATGGTCATGGTGCGGATGCGTTCGGCGATGACATAGGCGCCATCAAGGTCGGTGTCGGGCAGCAGGATGCAGAACTCTTCGCCGCCGGTGCGCGCGCACAGATCCACTTCGCGCAGCATCTGCCGGCAGCAGTCGGTGAAATCGCGCAGCACCCGGTCGCCCACCGGATGGCCATAGACGTCGTTGACCCGCTTGAAGTGGTCGATGTCGATGGCGATCAGCGCCAGCGGCAACGCGTGGCGGCGGCAGCGGGCGAACTCCTGCTCTCCGCGCTCGAAAAAACTGCGCCGGTTGGCGACGCCGGTGAGGCTGTCGGTGCGGGTCTGGCGCTGCAGTTCTTCCTTCAGTTCGTGCAGCTCGGTGATGTCGGTAACCAAGCCGATCAGCACCGGCATGCCGTCGAAGCCCGACCACGGCACCACCACGCTCCAGTAGTGACGCTGCTGGCCGTTGGCATCGACGAGCGATTCCTCGCCGGCGTAACGCGTGCCGGAGGCAAGGATCTGCAGGTCTTTTTCCCAGAACGCATCGGCGGCCTCGCGCGGCATCAGCTCGCTGTCCAGGCGGCCCACGATGTTCTCGACCGGCTGGCCCAGCACGGCGGCGGCTTTCCGGTTGGCGTACTTGAAGCGGCGGTCGGCCCCCTTCATGTAGATCAGCCCTTCGGCGTTGTCGAGCACCGCATCCAGCAGCTCCTTCTGCTCGCGGACCTTGTCTTCCAGCCGCTTTTTCTCGGTGATGTCGTGGGAGACGCCGAGCATCCCGATGATGGCGCCATCGGCATCGCGCAACGGCTTCTTCATCGACCAGTAGCAGCGCAATTCGCCGGTGGCATGGATCAGGTTGGTTTCCTCGCGGGCGATGGTTTCGCCGTCGCGCAGGACGCGCAGGTCGGTGTCCCGCAGTTCGGTGTTCTCGCCGATATCGACGAAATCGGTGAACGCCTTGCCGAGGACGTCCTCCAGGGTCAGGTTTGGCCCCAGCAGCGCCAGGACCAACTGGTTGGCATAGGTGAAGTGGCCCTGCGCGTCGGTGGTGTAAACGAAGGCGCCCACTTCATCCAGCAGCTGCCGGTATGCGGTGTTTTCAACTGTTGCGGGATTGCGCATGGTGCAGGATCCCTTTGAACGTGTTGGGCGTGAATCCGCTGGGCGTGCCCGGGTTCCGAAGGGGGCGGCGGGCGCTGTCTCAAGATAGCAATTCCCGCCGGTGCCGGCGCAGCTCAGCCCAGCCGGATTCGCTGGTCGGTCAGGGCCGTGAGCTTGGCCGTCCAGTCGGCCAGGCGCTGGCGTTCCTGTTCGACCACCGCCGCCGGCACGCCGGCGCCGAACTTGGCCAGCTTGGCCTCGCTCTTGTCCTTCTCCGCGCCGAGCTTGGCCAGTTCCTTGTCCAGCCGCGCGCGTTCGGCGTCCAGGTCCACCAGGCCTTCCAGCGGCACGAAGACTTGCAGGTCGCCGACCACCGCCGGCGCCGCGGCCGGCGGCTCGCCGGTGATCGCCTCGATCCGCTCCAGCTTGCACAGGAAGCGCAGCTGCGCGTCGAAGCGGGCGATGCGCGCCGCATCCTCGGCGCTTCCGCCGCGCACCAGCAGCGCCACCTGCTTGGCCGGCGACACGCCCAGTTCGCTGCGGATGCGGCGCACCGCGCCGATCATCGCCTTCAACCATTCGATATCGGCATCGGCCCGCGCGTAGGCGGTATCGAGGTCGCCGGCCTGCGGATACGGCTGCAGCATGATGCTGCCGGACTTGCCCAGCTTCGGCGCGACCACCTGCCACAGTTCCTCGGTGACGAACGGGATCAGCGGATGCAGCATCCGCAGCAGCGCGTCCAGCACGTGCAGCAGGGTGTGGCGGGTGCTGTCCGCGGCTGCGGTGTCATCGCCGTTGAGCGCGGGCTTCGCCAATTCGACGAACCAGTCGCAGACCTGGTTCCAGGTGAACTCGTACAGGCACTGCGCCAGCAGGTCGAAGCGGTAGTTGGCGAAATGCTCCGCCGCCTCGGCCGTGGTGCGGTCGAGCTGGGCGAGGATCCACTTCTCCGCATCGGTCTTCGGTTGCGGCGCACCCGCGAACGCGGCTTCGCCGACGTTCATCAATGCGAAGCGGGTCGCGTTCCACAGCTTGTTGCAGAAGTTCTTGTAGCCATCGGCGCGCGCCAGGTCGAACTTGATGTCGCGGCCCGGGCCGGCCAGCGCGGCCATGGTGAAGCGCAGCGCATCGGCGCCGTGGGCGTTGATGCCCTCCGGGAACTCCTTGCGGGTGGCCTTCTCGATCTTCGGCGCGTCCTGCGGCTTCATCAGGCCGGTGGTGCGCTTGGCGACCAGCGCATCGGCGCTGATGCCGTCGATGATGTCCAGCGGGTCGAGCACGTTGCCCTTCGACTTGGACATCTTCTGGCCCTGCGCGTCGCGCACCAGGCCGGTGATGTAGACATCGCGGAACGGCACGCGGCCGACCAGGCGGTCGGTCATCATGATCATCCGCGCCACCCAGAAGAAGATGATGTCGAAGCCGGTGACCAGCACGTTGGTCGGCAGCGCGGCGTCGAAGCCGAGTTCGGCCATCTTCGCCTCGTTCGGCCAGCCCTGCGTGCTGAACGGGAACATCGCCGAGGAGAACCAGGTTTCCAGCACGTCCGGGTCCTGCCGCAGCGGCGCGTCGCCGAGCCCGTGCGCCGCGCGCACCTCGGCCTCGCTGCGGCCGACGTAGACCTTGCCCGCGTCGTCGAACCACGCCGGGATGCGGTGGCCCCACCAGAGCTGGCGGCTGATCGTCCAGTCCTGGATGTTCTCCAGCCAGTGGCGGTAGGTGTTGATCCAGTTGGCGGGGACGAACTTCACGTCGCCGGACTCCACCAATTCGAGACCACGCTTGGCGAGGTCGTCCATCTTCACGAACCACTGGTCGGTGAGGAAGGGCTCGATCACCTGGCTGCTGCGGTCGCCGCGCGGCACTTGCAGCTTGTGCGGCTTGATTTCGACCAGCAGGCCGGCGGCTTCGAGGTCGGCCACGATCGCCTTGCGTGCGTCGAAACGGTCGAGGGCGCGATATTTTTCGGCGATGTCTTCGCGCGAGGAAATGATCTTTGCCTCATCGGTGAAGATGTTGATCAGCGGCAACGAGTGCCGCTGGCCCACCGCATAGTCGTTGAAGTCGTGCGCCGGCGTCACCTTCACCACGCCGGTGCCGAAGGCGCGATCCACGTAGTCGTCGGTGATGACCGGGATGCGGCGGCCGGTCAGCGGCAGGTCGACGAACTTGCCGTGCAGGGCGGTGTAGCGCGGGTCTTCCGGGTGCACCATCGCCGCGGTGTCGCCGAGCATGGTTTCCGGGCGGGTGGTGGCGACCACCAGGTAGTTGCGGGTTTCGCGCAGGGTCTCGATGCCGTCGGCATCGACCTCGACGTGCTCGTAGGTCACGCCGTCGGCCAGCGGGTAGCGGATCGACCACATGAAGCCGTTCTCTTCCTCGCTGGCCACTTCCAGGTCGGAGATCGCGGTCTTCAGCACCGGGTCCCAGTTGACCAGCCGCTGGCCGCGGTAGATCAGGCCCGCATCAAACAGGCGCACGAACGCTTCGGTGATCGCGGCGGAGGGCATCGGGTCCATGGTGAACACGCTGCGCGACCAGTCGCCGGACGCGCCCAGCCGGCGCATCTGCCGCTCGATGGTGTCGCCGCTATGCTGCTTCCACTCCCAGACTTTTTCGATGAACTTTTCGCGGCCCAGCGAATCGCGGGTCTCGCCCTTGCCCTCGATGGCCAGGTTGCGGCCCACCACCATCTCGGTGGCGATGCCGGCGTGGTCGGTGCCCATCTGCCACAGCGTGCGGTAGCCGCGCATGCGGTGGTAGCGCACCAGCGCGTCCATCAGCGTGTGCTGGAACGCGTGGCCCATGTGCAGGGTGCCGGTGACGTTCGGCGGCGGCAGCAGGATGGTGTAGGCGGGACCGTTGCCCTGTGGCGAAAACGCGCCACTGGCCTCCCACTGCGCATACAGGCGCGATTCGAAGGATTTGGGGTCGTAGCCGGCGTCGAGGGTGGTCATGGCGATGCTCTGCTCGTCATTCCCGCGAAGGCGGGAATCCAGTGGATGATTCGTCATTCCCGCGAAGGCGGGAATCCGTGGGCGGGACGCCTTGATCAAGGCAACGTCTTTTGGGCTCCCGCCAACGCGGGAACGACGGCGACTACATATCGTATTTCTTCACGTCGAACCCCAGCGACTGGTAATGCTTCCAGCGCTCGCGCAGCGGGCCGCGCGCGGCGGGGTCGGCCGGCACCACTTCCAGCACGCGCTGGAAGCCGCCGGCCGGCGCGGCATCGCGCAGGTTGATCAGCAGCGGGCGCGCAGGCACGTCGGTGTCCGGCGCGGCGATCAGGATCGGCGCCTCGTCCTCGTCCTCGTCCATGCCGGCGATCTGGTGCGGCAGGTAGTCATCCGGATCGAACGACCACAGCAGGTCGTCCAGCGCCTCGGCCTGCGCCGCATCGCGCGCCAGCACCAAGGTGGGCAGCTCGGCGGCGAACGCGCGCTTGGCCAGCTCGCAGACCAGCAGCAGCGGCTGCTCGCGAAAGCGCGGTTTGTCGATCAGGTAGAAGTCGGCGCGGGGCATGGGTCAGCCCGCGCGATCCAGCAGCCACTGGCTGAGCATGCCCACCGGGCGTCCGGTGGCCATGCCCATCTTGCCGTCGTCGGAGGCGCTGCCTGCGATGTCCAGGTGCACCCAGCGCTGGTCGTCGGTGAAGCGCGACAGGAAGCAGCCGGCGGTGATCGCCCCGGCCCAGCGGCCGCCAATGTTGTAAACGTCGGCGAACGCCGAGTCCAGCATCGGCTGGTATTCGTCCCACAGCGGCAGCTGCCAGCCGCGGTCGAACACGGTTTCACCCGCATCCAGCAGTTCGCGGGCCAGGTCGTGGCTGTCCTTGGTCATCACGCCGGTGGCGTACTTGCCCAGCGCCACCATGCAGGCGCCGGTCAGCGTGGCCACGTCGATCAGCGCGGCCGGCTGGAAGCGTTGCGCGTAGGTGAGCGCATCGCACAGGATCAGGCGCCCTTCGGCATCGGTATTGCCCACCTCCACCGTCTTGCCGGACATCGTGGTGACGATGTCGCTGGGACGATAGCTGTTGCCGTCGATGGCGTTTTCCACGGCAGCGGCGATGCACACCAGATTGATCGGCAGCTGCATGCCGACGGCGGCAACGAACGTGCCCAGCACGCTGCCGGCGCCGCACATGTCGTACTTCATGTCCTCGATGCCGCCCTGGGTCTTCAGGTTCACGCCGCCGGTATCGAAGGTGATGCCCTTGCCGACCAGCACATACGGCTTGGCGTCGCCGCCGTTGCCGTACTTCAGCACCACCAGCTTGGGACGGTTGGCCGAACCGCGCGCCACCGCCAGCAGCGAGCCCATGCCGAGCAGTTCCATGGCCGCGTCGTCCAGCACCTCGCAGTCCACGTGCTGGCTGCGTGCGGCGAAGTCCTGCGCCTGCTGCGCGATGTAGTCCGGGGTGCAGATGTTGGGCGGCAAATCGCCCAGTTCGCGGGTGAATGCCACGCCGCCGGCAATGGCGATGCCTTGCGCCAGCGCGCCGTCATCGCTGCCGCTGATGTGCAGCTGGGCCAGGCCGGTTTCGTCGCGCTTCTTGTTCTTGGCGCCCAGGGTGGCGATGTAGCGGTAGCACGCATGGTCGGCGGCGATGGTGGCCTGGCGGATGTTCCAGGCGGTATCGCGTTGCTTGACCGCGACTTCGGACAAGGTGAGCAGGGCGCTGCGCACCGGGCCGGTCTTCAGCGGACGAATGGCGTCGCCGATTGCCTTGAGGTACTGCGGCACGCCGAACTTGCCGGCATCGCCCAAGCCCACCACCAGCACGCGCGGCGCGGTGACGCCGGACAGGTCGTGCAGCAGCGTGGTCTTGCCGGTCTTGCCCGTGATGTCGCCGCGCTCGAGCAGGGCACGGATGCGGCCATTGCTGGCGGCGTCCAGTGCCTGTGCCGAAGCGGTCAGGCTGCCGTCGGCGAAGGCGCCGACGATCACGCAATCAACGCTGGCGGAGGCGGGAGACGTTTGGTTCAGGTTGAATGCGAGGCTCATCGAACAAGGTATCCGGGCTGAATGTCGAAAGACGTGCGGGCGTCCGCAGGCGGTGCTGCGGGCTGGCGTCGCTTACAATGCGCGACCGCGACTGGTGCGGATGCTGTGCGCAGCGAACCTTCAATTCTAAAGCAACCCCGCGCCCGATGCCGAAGCTGGACCGCTACCTCAGTGCCGAATTTGCCCGTGCCGTGCTTGCGGCGCTGGTGATATTGGGCATGGTCAGCCTGGGCGGCGTGTTCGCCGACCTGATCGGCGAGATGGCGAGTGGCAAGGTACCGCCATCGCTGTTGCTCTCGCAGCTTGGCCTGCGTCTGCTGGGCTATTTGCCGCTGATCCTGCCGCTGGGCCTGCTGCTGGGCCTGTTGCTGGCCACCGGCCGCCTGTATCGCGATTCCGAAATGCACGTGCTGCATGCGCTGGGCGTGGGCCCGCAACGCCTGCTGCGTCCGGTGCTGGCAGTGACGCTGCCGGTACTGGCGATCATTGCGCTGTGTTCGTTGTGGCTGGGGCCGTGGGCCAACCAGGTGGCGCGCGGCATGGTGATCGAGGCCAACAAGAACCTGCTGGTGGCCGGGCTGGAGCCGGGCCGCTTCACCCCCATGGCCAACGGCGGCGTGGCCTATGCCGGCGAAATGTCGAGCGATGGCACCAGGTTGGCGCGGGTGTTCATCTTCCGCGAGCGCGGCGAACGCATGGATGTGGCGACCGCCCGCAGCGGCGAGCTGTATCGCGACCACGGCGCGCGCGTGCTGGCCTTGCTTGACGGGTTCCGGGTGGAAGGGCCGGCCACGGGGACAGACCTCGACTATCGGTTGATGCGCTATGCCCGCAACGAGATGCAGCTGCCGGCACCGGACGACCAGCGCAAACTGGAGGACCCGGAATTCCAGTCAACGGCGCGCCTGCTGGGCAATGGCGCAGCACCGGCGCGGGCCGAGCTGCATTGGCGCATCGCGCCGACGCTGCTGGCGCTGGCGTTTGCATTGATCGCCATTCCGCTGGGGCGCAGCCCTCCCCGGCAGTCGCGTCACGGGGCGATTTTGCTGGGGTTCCTGGCGTATCTGGTGGGCATTTTCATGATGATGCTGGGCACCCGGTGGCTGGCCGACGGCAGCTTGCCGGTGGTCGTTGGCCTGTGGTGGCTGCTGCTGCCGATGCTGGGGCTGGGGATCTGGCTGTACGCCCGTGACGGGCAGGTTTCCAGGGCATGGTGGCGGCGATGAAGCATTGGCCTCGCCTGCACGACAGCTATATCGCCAGCGTGGTGCTGACCAGCGTGCTGCTGGCCTGGGGCGTGTTGCTGGGGTTGGACGTGGTGCTGGCGTTCGCGGGCGAGATGAGCAACGTGGGGCAGGGTGCCTACACGGTGAACCATGCGATTGCCGCCACCGGATTGACGATCCCGAGCCGGGCCTACGGCCTGTTCCCCACGGCGTCGGTGATTGGCGTGCTGCTGGGCTTGGGCCAGCTCGCCGCGTCGTCGGAACTGACCGCGCTTCGCGCGCTGGGGCTGTCGCGGCGGCGGCTGGGGGTGTCGGCGGTGTTGATGCTGCTGGTGCTGACCGCGTTGATGGTGGTGAACGGCGAGACGCTGGCGCCCTGGGGCGACGAGCGCGCGCAGGACATCAAGTCGGTGCGCCACAGCGACATGGTGGTCTCCCGCTACAGCGGCCTGTGGGCGCGCGAAGGCGGCATGTTCCTCAATGCGCGCAGCGGCGAGCCCAAGCAGCGTGGCAACGACCGTTGGCTGGAGCTGCGCGGCGTGCGCCTGTTCGAGTTCGCCGAAGATGGCCGCCTGCGCTCGGTCGCCAACGTCGATGTCGCCGAACATCGGGCCGGCCACTGGCTGCTGCATGGCGTCGAGCGCACCACCTTCGATGCCAAGTCGGTGCGCCGCAGCAAGGTGGGCGAGGAACGCTGGAACTCGCGACTGGATGAATCCGCGCTGGCCTCCAGCGTGACCAAGCCGGGCAACATGGCCAGCAGCGACCTGCGCGCCAGCATCGACTACCGCAAGCGCAACAGCCTGGAATCGGCCGACTTCGAAAGCGTTTACTGGAGCCGCTGGTTCTACCCGCTGAACGTGCTGGCGCTGTGCCTGGCCGCGATTCCGTTTGCGTTTGGCTCGCTGCGCAGCGGCGGCTACGGCAAGCGGGTGTTCGTCGGCATCGTGTTCGCGCTGGGGTTCTGGGTGCTGCAGCTGGTGTTTTCGCGTCTGGCCGGCATCTATCGTTTCGATTTCCGCGTTGCCTATGCGCTGCCGCCGCTGATCATGCTGGCGGTGTCGTATCTGATGTTCCGCCGGCGCAGCAGCTAGCGCGCTTCAGGAAGCAGGCTTTTGCGTGCGGGTCATCCGCGTCTTGCTGGCCCTGTCGTGCCAGCTGAGCCGGCTGCGGTCGATCCAGGCCCACCAGAAGCCCAGCCCGCCCAGCAGCAGTGACAGCGAACCCACCGCATAGCGGCGCCACAGGGCGCCGGTGGTCGGCCGGGCGCCGTTGGCGGCGACCACCTGCAGTCGCCACGGGCGCATGCCGATGGTCTGGCCGCCGCGCCGCCAACTGAACACGGCGTACAGCCCGGCCATTGCCCAGAACACTGCAAATTCCAGGAGCCCCGCCGCGCCGCCGCGGACCGCATCGCCAAGCGCGAGGGTGAAGGCCGCTGCGGCCAGGAACCACAGCGCCAGAACGGGGAAAACGTCGTACAGAAGCGCCAGCAGGCGCCAGCCAATCAGCGGGGAGGGGCGTTCGTGGTCGGGCATCGGCACAGGATACAGGCGGGCTCGTGCGGCTCGGGCTACGCTGGTGTGGATGCCGACCATCCGCGACCGCCGCAGCTTCACCCGCGATTTGCCACCGCTGGCCGACGCCGATGCCGACGCCATCGAGCGCTTTCTGGACGCGGCGTGGGCTGAGCGGGGGCTGGCGCAGGCCACTTTGTCTGCCTACCGCAGCGATTTGCAGGCATTGGCGCGCCAGCGGCCGGGCTTGCTGGGCCTGGAACGCGATGCGCTGTTCGAGTGCCTGGCCCAGCGTGCGCGGCAGGGGTATTCGCCGCGCAGCACCGCACGGCTGCTGTCCTGTCTGCATGCTTTTTATGCGCATGCGGTGCGCGTGGGGCTGCGCAAGGAGGATCCCGGCGCGCTGTTGCAGCCGCCGACCCTGCCGCGGCTGTTGCCCAAGGCGCTGTCCGAAGCGCAGGTGGCGGCGCTGCTGGCTGCACCCGACCTGGCGAGCGCGACAGGCGTGCGTGATCGGGCGATGTTGGAGCTGATGTATGCCTGCGGCTTGCGTGTCAGCGAGCTGGTGGGGCTGCCGGGGACTGCGGTGAACCTGCGCCAGGGCGTGCTGCGCGTTACCGGCAAGGGCGGCCGCGAGCGGCTGGTACCGCTGGGCGAGGAGTCGCGGCATTGGCTGGAACGCTACCTGCGGGAGGCGCGCCCGGTGCTGCTTGCCGGCGTGCGCACCCCGGGCGCGGTGACGGCGATGTTCGTGAATGCCGACGGCGGGGTGCCCAGCCGGCAGGCATTCTGGGCATGGGTGAAACGCTATGCGGCGCTGGCCGGGATTGATCCGGGCAAGATCAGCCCGCACGGCTTGCGCCACAGTTTTGCCACCCATCTGCTCAATCACGGCGCCGATTTGCGCGCCCTGCAGCTGTTGCTGGGCCACAGTTCATTGTCCACGACGCAGATTTACACCCTGGTGGCCCGCGATCGCCTGCGCAATCTGCATGCGCAGCATCATCCGCGCGCATGACTGCCGGCACGGTCGGCATTGGTGAGGCATGCGAGAATGCATGCCTTGGCGCCGCCGTCGCAGCCGAGGGTCCACCCGCTTCCGGAGTCGCCATGAAACAGCTCGTGTTCGCCGCCCTGCTCAGTGTCAGCCTGTCCTCCTGCGCCCAGCCGGCGGCCACGCCACAGGCCAGCGCGGTTCCCACTGCAGCGACGCCGCAGAACGAGCCAGCCTTCGCCGCCGGCACGCCGGAAGCGCGTGCGCGCGAGGCGCTGCGCGCATTGAACCCGCGTGTGCAGGTTGAACGCATCGGCGAGGCTCCGATCGCGGGCTTCCGCGAAGTGGTCGCCGGGGGCCAGGTGGTGTATGTCAGCGATGACGGCAAGTACATCTTCCAGGGCGGCCTTCTGGACGTGGACAAGGGCCTCGACCTCAGCGAGCGGGCGATGGCCAAGTTGCGCAAGCAGGTGTTGGCCACCCTGCCGGAATCCGATCGCATCGTGTTTGCGCCCAAGGGCGTGACCAGGCACACCGTCGTGGTGTTGACCGACGTGGAATGCGGCTATTGCCGCAAGTTCCATTCCGACATCGCCCAATACACCGGTCGCGGCATCCGGGTGGAGTACCTGGCCTTCCCGCGCGCCGGCCTGGGCAGTCCCGACTACCAGGAAATGGTGGCCGTCTGGTGCGCGCCTGACCGGCAGAAGGCGCTGACCGATGCCAAGAACGGCCAGCCGCCGGCACCACACGCTTGCACGCGCACGCCGGTGGACATGCAGTACCGCGCCGGCCTGCGCATGGGGCTGGAAGGCACTCCGATGATCCTGACCGACGATGGCCGCCTGGTCGGCGGCTATCTGCCGCCCGATCGCCTGCTGCTGCGGCTGGACGCCATGGACAAGGATCAGGCCGCCGGCTGAAGGGCAAAACCCGGCACGCGGCCTCGGCTACACTAATGGGCCGTTCCCAAGTGCTGCCGGACATGATCGTCCTCGAGGGCGCGCCCGCCCTGTCGCCGTTCCGCCACGACCGCCTGCAAACCCGTCTCCAGAGTCTGCTGCCTGGCCTGCGCATCGCCGCCGCCTGGCATGCGTACTGGATTGACCCGGAGCCCGGCACTGCGCCCGACATGGCGGCCCTGTGCCGCATTCTGCAAGCCGAGGCGGGGTTCGCCACCGCCGCCGCCGGCGCGGTGACCCGCTATGTGGTGCCGCGCCTGGGCACGCTGTCGCCCTGGGCCAGCAAGGCCACCGAACTGCTGCGCGGCGCGGGCCTGCCGGTCAGGCGGGTCGAGCGCGGCATGCGCATCGACCTGCTGGGTTGGCCGCAGGACGCCGCAGCGCAGGGCGCGCTGGGCCGCCTGCTGTTCGACCCGATGACGCAGTCGCTGCTGGACTCGCGCGACGCTGGCGCGGCGTTGTTTTCCGCGCAACCGGCGGGCGCGGTGGAAGTGATTCCGCTGGCGCAGCTGGAAGCTGCCAATGCGCGGCTGGGGCTGGCGCTGGCGGAGGACGAAATCGACTACCTGCGCGCGCGTTACGCCGAGCTGGGGCGTGATCCGCACGACGTCGAACTGATGATGTTCGCGCAGGCCAATTCCGAACATTGCCGGCACAAGATCTTCAACGCGTCGTGGACGATTGACGGCCGCGAACAGCCCACCTCGCTGTTCAAGATGATCAAGCACACCCACGCCACCACGCCCGAGCACACGCTGTCGGCGTACAGCGACAACGCGGCGGTGGTGGAGGGGTACGCCGCTTCGCGCTGGCGCCCGGAGCCCTCGACGCAGCGTTACCGCAGCGAACCGGTCACCGAGTCGGCGTTCTGCATCAAGGTCGAGACGCATAACCATCCCACCGCGATCGCGCCATTCCCGGGTGCGTCCACCGGTGCTGGCGGCGAGATTCGCGATGAAGGTGCCACCGGTCGCGGTGGCCGCCCCAAAGCCGGTCTGTGCGGGTTCTCGGTCAGCCATTTGCGCATCCCGACCCTGCCGCAGCCGTGGGAGGGCGTGCGCAGCTTGAACCCGCGCATGGCCAGCGCGTTCGAGATCATGCGCGACGCTCCGCTGGGCGCGGCGGCGTTCAACAATGAATTCGGCCGGCCCAACTTGACCGGCTATTTCCGCAGCTTCGAGCTGCCCGAAAGCGACGGCCTGACGCGCGCCTACGACAAGCCGATCATGCTGGCAGGCGGCCTGGGGGCGATGGATCGCGTGCAGGTGGAGAAGCTGCGGTTGGCGGACGGCGACGCGGTGATCGTGCTGGGCGGGCCGGCCATGCTGATCGGCCTGGGCGGCGGCGCAGCCAGCTCGGTGGCGTCGGGCGACGTGGCCGAAGAGCTCGATTTCGCGTCCGTGCAGCGCGACAACCCGGAAATGGAGCGGCGCGCGCAGGAAGTGATCGACCGCTGCGTGGCGATGGGCACCGACAACCCGATCCTGTGCATCCACGACGTGGGCGCCGGCGGCTTGTCGAACGCGATTCCCGAGCTGCTGCACGACTCCGGCGTGGGCGGCATCATCGACCTCGGCAAGGTGCCGAAGGACGACCCGTCGCTGTCGCCGATGCAGCTGTGGTGCAACGAATCGCAGGAGCGCTACGTGCTGGGCGTGCAGCAGTCGCGGGTGGATGACATCGCCGCGCTGTGCGCGCGCGAGCGCTGCCCGTTCGCGGTGGTCGGCGTGGCGACCGCAGAGGAACACCTGCGCGCGGGTTACGACGGCCAGCCCCCCGCCATCGACCTGCCGATGGACGTGCTGTTCGGCAAGGCGCCGAAGATGCATCGCGACACCGCGCATCCCGCGCCGCCGCGCTGGCCCGAGGCCGACACGGATGCGCTGGATCTGCGCGAAGCGGGGCTGCGCGTGCTGGCGCATCCCACCGTGGCCGCCAAATCCTTCCTGGTCACCATTGGCGACCGCAGCGTCGGTGGCCTGACCGCCCGCGACCAGATGGTGGGGCCGTGGCAGATGCCGGTGGCCGATTGCGCGATCACGCTGAGCGGCTTCGACGGCTTTACCGGCGAGGCGATGGCGATTGGCGAGCGCACGCCGCTGGCACTGCTGGATGCGGCGGCTTCGGCGCGCATGGCGGTGGGCGAGGCGATCACCAATTTGATGGCAGCGCCGGTGGAGTTTCTCAACCGGATCAAGCTGTCGGCCAACTGGATGGCGGCGGCTGGCCATTCCGGCGAAGACGCGCGCCTGTTCGATGCAGTCAAGGCAGTGGGCATGGAGCTGTGCCCGGCGCTGGAGCTGAGCATCCCGGTGGGCAAGGATTCGCTGTCGATGCAGGCGCAGTGGCAGGTCGATGGCGCGGCGCAGGCATCGGTATCGCCGGTGTCGCTGGTGGTGACCGCGTTTGCGCCGGTGGTCGATGTGCGCCGGCAGCTCACCCCGCTGCTGCGGCGCGACGTGGAGTCCGAGCTGTGGCTGATCGGCTTGGGTGGCGGCCGCCAGCGCATGGGCGGCTCGGTGTTGTCGCAATGTTTCCCGGACGCCGGCAACGGCGGCGCACTGCCGGCGTTCGGCGGCGATGCCCCCGACCTGGATGATCCGCAGCGCCTGCGCGCGCTGTTCGAGTTGATTCGCGACGCCCGCGAGGCGGGCATGCTGCTGGCCTATCACGATCGTTCCGATGGTGGCGTGTTTTCCGCGCTGTGCGAGATGGCCTTCACCTCGCACCTGGGCCTGGACATCCGCCTCGATGGCTGGGGCGATGGCCGCACCGGCGACCCGCTGCGCGTGCTGTTCAACGAGGAGCTGGGCGCGGTGGTGCAGGTCTCGGTGGACGAGCGCGCCGCCTTTGCCGACCTGGTGGCGCAGCATGGCTTGATCGAATGCGCGCAGCGCATCGCCAGGCCGACCACCGCCCCGCTCATCCGCATCAGTGATGCCGATGAAACGCTGGTGCAGTGGCGCTGGGAGGACTTGTTCGACGCCTGGTGGGCGGTCACCCACGCGATGCAGAAGCTGCGCGACAACCCCGATTGCGCCGACAGCGAGCGCGAGTCCGTGCGTCGCTTCGATGCGCCGGGCCTGGCCCCGCTGCTGACCTTTGATGCTGCCGAAGACGTCGCCCTGCCGTACATCTCGACCGGCGCGCGCCCGACGGTGGCGATCCTGCGCGAGCAGGGCGTCAACAGCCAGATCGAGACGGCGTATGCGTTTGACCGCGCCGGCTTCGACGCGTTCGACGTGCACATGAGCGACCTGGTCGCGGGACGCTTCGACCTTGCCGACTTCCACGGCTTCGTGGCCTGCGGCGGCTTCAGCTACGGCGACGTGCTGGGTGCGGGCCGCGGCTGGGCCACGTCGATCCTGGAGCGCGCGGCGTTGCGCGACATGTTCGCCGCGTTCTTCGCCCGCGATGATCGCTTCTCGCTGGGCATCTGCAATGGCTGCCAGATGATGGCGCAGCTGCGCGACATCATCCCCGGCGCCGAGCACTGGCCCACCTTCCAGCGCAATGCCAGCGAGCAGTACGAAGCGCGGCTGGCGCTGCTGGAAATCGGGCAGTCGCCGTCGATCCTGCTGCGCGGCATGGCCGGTTCGCGCATTCCGGTGGCGGTGGCCCACGGCGAGGGGCGCGCGGTGTTTGCCAACGGCATCGACCAGAGCGCCGTTGACGTGGTCGCGCGCTACGTGGAGGGCGGCGCCATCGCCAAGGCGTACCCGGCCAATCCGAACGGTTCGCCGGACGGCATTGCCGGCGTCGCCAGCCGCGATGGCCGCGCCACCCTGCTGATGCCGCATCCCGAGCGCACGCTGCGCACCGCCAATTTCAGCTGGGCCCCGGCCGACTGGCCGGAGCAGTCGCCGTGGCAGCGCATGTTCCGCAACGCGCGGGTCTGGCTAGGCTGAGGAGCCTCTGCGAGTTGCCGGGTGATGTCTCGCCCGGGTTCGTCCCTGCAGGCTGGTAAAGTCTGCGGGGAACCAATGGAGTGTTGCGCGTGAATGCAGTCGCCAGTCAGACCCTGCCCGATGTCGACGACGCGGAAGAGCGCATTGCTGCGCTGCTGTTGGCGCGCGGCAAGCTGAAGGACGTCGATCTGGCGCGGGCGCGCAAGCTGCAGGAGCAGGACGGCGGCGGGCTGCTGCTGCTGTTGGCGCGGCTGGGGCTGGTGTCCGAGCGCGACCACGCCGAGGCCTGTGCCAGCGCGCTGAACCTGCCGCTGCGCAGCGCGCGCGACGTGCCGGAACTGCCGCCGGACGAGGTGGCGCTGAGCGTCAAGTTCATGAAGCAGTTCCACGTGGTTGCGGTTGCGGCCGATGCCGCCGGCGTGGACGTGCTGCTGGCGGATCCGCAAGATGCCTATGTGCTCGACGCAGTGCGTCTTGCCAGTGGCCGCGAGGCGCGTGCGGCGGTGGCATTGCGCAGCGAGATCGACGAATTGATCGAACGCTGGCACGGCCAGGGCCGCAGCGCGATGGAAGGCATCGTCGATGGCGCGGAAGGCGCGGAAAGCCTCGACGACGTCGAGCATCTGCGCGACCTGGCGTCGGAAGCGCCGGTGATCCGGCTGGTGAACCTGGTGATCCAGCGCGCGGTGGAATTGCGTGCTTCGGACATCCACATCGAGCCGTTCGAAACCCGGCTGAAGGTGCGCTACCGCATCGATGGCGTGCTGGAGGAAGGCGAAAGCCCGCCGGCCAGCCTGACCGCCGCGATCATCAGCCGCGTCAAGATCATGGCCCGGCTCAACATCGCCGAGCGTCGCCTGCCGCAGGACGGCCGCATCGTCATGCGCGTGCAGGGCAAGGAACTGGACCTGCGCGTCAGCACGGTGCCCACCGCGCATGGCGAATCGGTGGTGATGCGCCTGCTGGATCGCGAAACCGTGGTGCTGGACTTCGCCCGGCTGGGCTTCGGCGATGGCTTCATGCCGCGCTTCCAGAAAGTGCTGGAACAGCCGCACGGCATCCTGCTGGTCACCGGCCCCACCGGTTCCGGCAAGACCACCACGCTGTACACGGCGTTGTCGAAGCTCAACACGCCGAAGGTCAAGATCATCACCGTCGAAGACCCGGTGGAATACCAGATCGAGGGCATCAACCAGATTCAGGCCAAGCCGCAGATCGGGCTGGATTTCGCCAACGCGCTGCGCAGCATCGTCCGCCAGGATCCGGACATCATCATGATCGGTGAAATGCGCGACCTGGAAACCGCGCGCATCGCGATCCAGTCGGCGCTCACCGGCCACCTGGTGCTGAGCACGCTGCACACCAACAACGCCGCCGGCGGCATCACCCGCCTGCTCGACATGGGCGTCGAGGATTACCTGCTCACCTCCACCGTCAACGGCATCGTGGCACAGCGGCTGGTGCGCCGTCTGGAGCCGGTGCATGCCGAGAAATATCCGGCATCGCCGGAGGAAATCGAGAAATTCAACCTGCGCCGGTTCCAGCCGCAGGGCGAGATTTTCCTGCATCGCGCGAAGCCGTCGGCGCTGTCGCCCACCGGCTATCTGGGTCGCACCACCATCATGGAACTGCTGGTCATCGACGACGACATCCGGCGCGCGGTGATGCGCCATGCGGGCATGGACGAGATCGAGAAACTCGCGCGCCAGGCCGGCATGCTGACCATGTACGAAGTCGGTATCGCCAAGGCCCTGCGCGGCGAAACCACCATCGAGGAAGTGCTGCGCGTCACCGAGGACGCCTGAGCCGATGCCCATCTACCGCTACAAGGCGCTGAATGCGCGCGGCGAGCTGCTGGACGGGCAGATGGAAGCCGCCAGCGACGCCGATGTGGCGGCGCGCCTGCAGGAGCAGGGCCACTTGCCGGTGGAAGCGCGGCTGGCCAGCGAGGCCGGCGGCGAACCTGCGTGGCGGGCCTTGTTCAAGCCGAAGCCGTTCGCGGGCCAACGGCTGGTGCAGTTCACCCAGCAGCTATCGACGTTGCTGGGTGCCGGGCAGCCGCTGGATCGCGCGCTGGGCATTTTGCTGGAGCTGCCGGAAGACGAGGTGGCGAGGCGCACGATTGCCGACATCCGCGAGTCGGTGCGCGGCGGCGCGTCGCTGTCGGCAGCGCTGGAGCGCCAGCACGGCGCGTTCGGCCGCCTGTACGTGAACATGGTGCGCGCCGGCGAGGCTGGCGGCAGCCTGCACGACACCCTGCAACGTCTGGCCGATTACCTGGAGCGTTCGCGCGCGCTGCGCGCGCGGGTGATCAATGCGCTGGTCTATCCGGCGATCCTGCTGACGATGGTCGGGCTGTCCCTGCTGTTTCTGCTGGGGTACGTGGTGCCGCAGTTCGCGGCGATGTACGACAGCCTGGACGCCGATCTGCCGTGGTTCTCGCAGCTGGTGCTGGGGCTTGGCGGGTTCGTGCGCAACTGGTGGCTCCTGATCCTGGCGCTGCCGCTGGTGGCGGTGCTGGGGCTGGATCGCAAGCGCCGCGACCCGGTGTTCATGCGCAAATTCGACGGCTGGCTGCTGCAGCGCAAGCTGGCCGGCGCGCTGGTGGCCAAGCTCGACACCGCGCGCTTGGCGCGCACGCTGGGGACGCTGCTGCGCAATGGCGTGCCGCTGCTGGCGGCGCTTGGGATTGCCCGCAACGTGCTCGACAACCGGGTGTTGGCGGAAGACGTGGATGCGGCGGCCGAAGAAGTGAAAAACGGCATCGGGCTGTCGGCGGCCTTGGCCAGGGGCAAGCGTTTTCCACGCCTGGCCCTGCAGATGATCCAGGTGGGCGAGGAGTCCGGCGCGCTGGACGCGATGCTGCTGAAGACCGCCGATACCTTCGAGCAGGAAACCTCGGTGGCCATGGATCGCCTGCTGGCGGCGTTGGTGCCGGCGGTGACCCTGCTGCTGGCGCTGGTGGTGGGGGCGGTGATCCTGTCGGTGCTGTCGCCGATCTACGACCTCACCAACGTGGTCGGCTGAAGCATGCGTGGAAGTCGGCGACAATCGGCGTTGCACCCTTTCCCTGACTCATCGCGGACCCTGCCCATGCGCCATCGACCTTTCCCCCGCTCCCTGCCGAAAGCGGCCCAGCGCGGATTCACCCTGATCGAGATCATCGTGGTGGTGGTGCTGATCGGCGCCATCGTGGCGTTCGCGGCGTCGCGCATCCTGGGCGGCAGCGATCGCGCCAAGGTCAAGCTGGCGCAGGCGCAGCTGCAGACGCTGGCCGAGAAGGTGCAGCAATACCAGATGGACACCGGCGCGTTGCCGCCGGAGTTGGGCGCGCTGGTGTCGGTGCCGTCGGGGGTGAACGGCTGGCTGGGCCCGTATGCCAAGCAGGGCGACATGAATGATCCGTGGATGCATCCGGTGCAGTACAAGGTGCCGGGCGATGGACGTCCGTTCGACCTCGTCAGCCTGGGCGCCGATGGCAAGCCTGGCGGCGACAGCGTCAACGCCGACATCCACTACGAATAACCGACGGACTCCGGGCGGATGTGCAGGCCGGCGCGCGGCTTCTCGCTGCTGGAAATGCTGCTGGTGCTGGTCTTGATCGCGGCGGCCAGCGTGATGGCGATGGCGGCGTTCGGCGGCGGCATGCGCGGCATGCGCCTGCATGCGGCGGCGAAGGAGGTTGCTGCGCAGCTGCGCTTCACCCGTGCGGTGGCGATCGCCAGCGGCACGCCGCAGGAGTTCGTGATCGAGCCGCACGCCCGCACGTGGACGGCGGCGAAAGGCCGGCATGGCCGCTTGCCGGACACCGGGGAGGTCATCTTCACCGGCGCCCGCGAGGTGCAGCCGCAGGCTGGCAAGGGGGCCGTGCGCTTCTTCCCGGATGGTGCGGCCACCGGCGGCCGGTTGCGGCTGCTGGCCAATGGCGGCGGCTGGGACGTCGATGTGGCCTGGCTGACCGGGGAAGTGCGGCTGCATCGGGTGCAGGGCCAGCCATGAGCAGGCGCGCGGCCACCGGCGGCGTCCCGGCCAGCGGACGCGGCACACGGATGCGCCGCCGCACGCGCGGCAGCGCCGCCAACGCCGGCGGTTTCACCCTGATCGAGATCATCGTGGCGTTTGCCATCCTCGCGCTGGGCATGACCTTGCTGCTGGGCACCCTGTCCGGTGCCAGCCGGCAGCTGCGGCAGGCGGGCGATGCGGGCCGCGCCGCGCTGCTTGCACAGTCGCTGCTGGACGAGCACGACCCGTTGTTGCAGCAGCCCGCGCAGTGGCAGGGAACGTTGGAAGACGGCCGTTATCGCTGGCGGTTGGACGTGACGCCCTGGCGCGAACCACGCGCGCCGTCGCAGGCGCAGGATCCGCAAGGCGTGGACGACCCGTTCGCCGCGCGCCTGCTGCACGTGCAGCTTCTGCTGCAGTGGGGCGAAGGCGGGCCGCAGCAGCGCCTGCGGGTTTCGACGCTGCGCCTGCGCTTGCCGGTACCGCCACCGTCCGGGGCTGCCCCGTGAACCGCCGCGCCGCCGGCTTCACCCTGCTGGAAGTGCTGCTGGCAGTGACCTTGCTGGCCGCCGCGCTGGCGCTGGGATTCGGCATCCTGCGCGCCGCCGTTGCCACCAGCGAGCGCGGTGAACAGATGGCGCGGCGCAACGAGCAGATGCGCGCGGTGTCCGACTTCCTGCGGCGGCGCATTGGCGGCGCGCAGGGCATCGTGTTTGCATTCGACCCGCAATCGGGGCGTTCGTTGCGCTTTGCGGGCGATGCACGTTCGATGCGCTTTGTCGCCGACCTGCCCGATTACCTCGGGCGCGGTGGTCCGCACCTGCACGAATTGCAGGTGCGGACCATCGGGACAAGCGTTCGGCTCGACGTGGATTTCCAGCTGGTGCAGGGTGGCGAGGCATTGCCGGCGGCAACCCCGCCTGAACCGCTGGCAACGGGGCTGGCGCGCGTGGACTTCGCGTACAGGACGCTGGACGAGCGCGGAGCGATGGGCGAATGGCGGCCCGAGTGGGGCGCGCCCGACACCCTGCCGCTGCAGGTGCGGGTGCGCATTGCCGATGCGCAGGGCGCGTGGCCGGACATGGTGGTGGGCCTGCCGGTGGCCTCCGGCGTGCCGGCGTTGGCGGGGAGCAGGGCGGAATGAGGGCCTCGCGAGGCGCTGCGCTGCTGCTGGTGTTGTGGCTGGTGCTGCTGCTCAGCGGGCTGGTTGCCGGCTATGCGCTGACGGCGCGGGTCGAGTCATTGCAGGGCAACGGCGCGGCGCGCGCGCTGGTGGCGCGCGAAGCAGCGCGGGCCGGCGTCGAGTACGCGACGTCACGCCTGCTGGCGGCAGATCCGGCACGGCGCTGGGCGGTGGATGGCCGCCCTTACCGGTTCGATCTCGACGGCACGCCGGTGCAGGTCTCGTTGCGCGATGAGGCCGCGAAGATCGATCTCAACCAGGCGTCCGACGTGCTGCTGCGTGATTTTTTCGTGGTGCTGGGCGAGCCGCGCGATGCCGCCGGCCGCCTGGCTGCCGCGATTGTGGATTGGCGCGACCCCGATCACCTGGGGCAGCCGGCAGGCAGCGCCGAGGACGCCGACTATGCGGCGGCCGGGCTGGCGTGGGGGGCCAAGGATGCGCCGTTCGAAACCGTCGCCGAGCTGGAACAGGTGCTGGGCATGCGCCCGGCGCTGTATGCGCGCGCGGCCGAGCATTTGACCGTGTATTCGGGGCGGGCGGCGCCGGACGCGGAGTTCGCCGATGGGGTGGTGCGCGCCGCGATGGGGCTGCCGGAAAAAACCGGGCCGATCGCGCCGGATGCGCCTGCGTTGTCGGGCAGCGGCACGTATAGTATCGACAGCCGTGCCCGACTCACCGATGGGCGCAGCGCGCGACTTTCGGTGGTTCTGCGATTGGGGAGCAGTGGTTTGCCGGGTTCGACCTATACGACGCTGTGCTGGCAGGCGGATGGAGCTGCGAAATGAGCGCGGCCGTCACGCCCGCGAGCATGCTTGACCGCTCGGGTTCCGGCCTGCGCGGTTTTCTTGCGTGGTGGGGCCGCGGCTTGGCCGCCTGCCTGCCGCCGCGTCTGCGCCCGTTGCTGGCGACCGCCGGCGACCGCCTGCTGCTGCAGATCCACGGCGAAGAGCTGCACCTGCAGCACCGCCACGACGGTCGCCGGCGCGAACTTGCCAGTCTTCCGCTGCCGCTGCCCGCAGCGGAGGATTCGCTGGGCAGGGTGTTGCGCGAGAAAGCACGGGAACTGCCGCGCTGGCTGTTGATGCCGGCCAGTCTGGGCCTGCGTCGCAACCTGCTGCTGCCGGCCGCAGCGGGAGAGCGCCTGCGCGAGGTGCTGACCTTCGAAATCGAGAGGCAGACGCCGTTTGCCGTTGCAGACGTGCTGTACGACGGGCATGTGCTGGACGTGCGCGAGGATGGCCAGCTGCTGGTTGAACTGGTGGTGCTGCCGCGCCGCCAGCTGGACGCGATCGATGCCCGCCTGGGTGGGCAGGCCGCGCGGCTTGCCGGGCTGGATGTCGTCGATGTGGACGGACAGGCGCTTGGGGTCAACCTGCTGCCACCCGCGCAGCGGCATGCGCCCCGTGATCCGTGGCGTCGCTGGAATCTGGCGCTGCTGGCGGTCGCGCTGCTGGCGCTGTTCGCCGGCATGGCGCAGCTGCTGGACAACCGCAGCGCCGCTGCCACGTCCCTGCAGGCAGGAATGAGCGCGCGCGAGGTGCAGGCGCGCGCCATCAACCTGCAGCGCCAGCGCCTGGTGGACGCGGTGGAGGGCGGGGCTTACCTGCGGGAACAGCGCAACGGCCGGGCCTCCAGCGTGGAAGTCATGGATGCGCTGGCGCAGCGGCTGCCGGAGGGCACCTACCTTGAGAAACTGGCCATCGATGGCGACCAGTTGACCTTGATCGGCCTGTCCAATCAGGCTGCGGCCCTGGTGGGCAAGCTGGAAGGCGCGCCGCAGTGGGCCTCGCCGGCGCTGAGTGGTGCCTTGCAGCAGGACCCGCGCACGCGCATGGATCGCTTCACCCTGGTGGCGCAGCTGGTGCATGCAGGTCGCGCCAATGCCGCGCCTGCGAGCGGGCAGCAGGAGCCGGGCCGATGATCCGCGCGGAGCGCGACCGCTGGCTGGCGCTGGCCTTGCTGCTGGCCGTGCTGGGCTTGGTTTGCGTGCTGCTGGTGCGGCCGCTGTTCGGCCTGCCGCTGCAACAGGCCGAAGCCCGCATCGATGACCTGCAGCAGCGTGATGCCCGCCTGCGCAGTCTGATGGCGCAGCGCCCGCAAATCGAACGACGGCTGGCGGAGTTGGATGCACGCGGCGGTGGCCCGGATTTCCTGGTCGAACCGACTGCCGAATTGGCGACGGCGGCGCTGATCCAGCAGCTGGAGACCGTGGTGGCCGACGCCAGTCCCGGCAGTCGTGGCTGCGCGCTGGTCAACCGCACCCCGCTGAGCGACGTCAACCAGGCTGGCCGCTTCCGCCGGGTCGCCGTGCAGGTGCGCCTGCGCTGCGGCAATGGCGAAACCCTGGCGGTGCTGCATGCGCTGGAATCGGCGCGGCCGTACCTGTTCGTGGACGCGCTGGGCATTACCGCGCAACGCTATTTCGCGGTTCCCGGCAGCGCCCAGCCGCAGGAAGGCGGGCTGGATGTGAGTTTCAACCTGTACGGGTATCTGCGTCCCTCGGCGGGAGGTCCACGTGGTCGCTGAACGTGGCGGAATGCAGCGGTTCCTGCGCGCCGGCGCGCTGACGTGGCTGCTGGCCACCGTGTGCGGCTGGGCGCTGCTGCTGTGGTTGGCTGCCCTGCTGGGCATGGGCGCGCGCGTGGAAACGGCGCCGCCGTCGCCGGCAGCGGCATTGCCACCGCCCGCGCCGCGCACGCCTGATCGCATCGGGCCGCTTGCGCAATATGCCGAAGCCGCCACGCGCCCCTTGTTCACCCAGGATCGCCGCCCGCGCGCGTTCGTGGCCACCGGCCCCGACGAAGACGGCGCTGGGGCGAGCAGCGCCTCGCTGGATTTCCTGCTGACCGGCGTGCTGATCAGTCCGCAGGTGCGATTGGCGATCCTGCAGCCCAGTGCCGGCGGCGAGTCGCAGCGCGTGCGCGAGGGCACCGCGCCGGAAGGCGCTGCAGGCTGGCGACTGCTTGAGGTGCAGCCGCGCCGCGCGATCTTCGAGAGTGCCGGCGGGCAGATGACGCTGGAATTGCGCACCTTCGGTGCCGCAGCGGCGCCACCGCCTGAACGGCGCGACGCTGCCCCCGCCGCCGCCGCATCGGACGCGGCGAATGCAGCGGCGGATGCAGCGCAGGCTGCCACTGACGCAGCCGCAGCGGAGCAGCCGGTGGATCTGGACGATATCCGCCGCCGCATCGAGGCGCGGCGCGCACAGCTGCAGCAACCCCCGAATTCAAACACTGGCAGCCTGCCCACGCGGCCGCTGTCCGGCCCCGCACGATGAGTACCGAAATGCATGCCATGAACTGGACGTTCCACTTTCGCGCCGTTCGCCCGCTGCTGGTCGCCCTGCTGCTGGGCGTGCTGGCGGCTTGCGCCAGTGCGCCACAGCCGCAGCTGCACCGGGCCGGGCAAGTGGGCGCAGCGCCCGAGGCGCAGGCGGGCAGCGGCGATCTTCGCAAGGACGTGCTGCAGGAGCTGGGCAACGAAGCGCCGCAGCCGGTGATCCGGCGTGGAAGCGGGGTGCAGATCAACCAGGCGGTGGCCGCCACGCCGCCGCCGTCACTGGCCAGCAGCGGGCAGGCCAGCTTCAATTTCGAAGGTGAATCCCTGCAGGCGGTGGTCAAGGCGATTCTTGGCGACATGCTGGGCCAGAACTACAGCATCGCGCCAGGCGTGCAGGGCACGGTGACGGTGGCCACGCAGAAGCCGGTGGGCGCCGCGGGTGCGCTCAGCCTGCTCGACCAGGTGCTGGCGCAAAACGGCGCACGCATGGTGTACAGCGACGGCCGCTACAACATCGTGCCGGCCGACCAGGCGCTGCAGAGTGGCGCGGTGCCGCGCACCGGCTCGCCGGCGCTGGCGCGCGGTTTCGAGTCGCGGGTGGTGACGCTGCGTTACGTGGCGGCTGCGGAAATGGAGAAGATCCTCAAGCCGTACGCGCGGCAAGGCGCCATCGTCAGCGTCGATGGCGCGCGCAACCTGCTCACCATCGCCGGCACCCGCGCCGAGCTGGAAAATTACCTGCACACCATCCAGGTGTTCGACGTGGACTGGATGGCCAGCATGTCGGTGGGCGTGTTCCCGCTGCAGTCCGGGCGCGCCAGCGACGTGGTGCAGGATCTGGAGCGGGTGTTCGGCGAGCAGGGCAAGACCCCGGTGGCCGGCATGTTCCGCTTCATGCCGCTGGAATCCACCAATGCGGTGATGGTGATCACCAGCCAGCCCGGTTATCTGGACGAAATTCGCCAGTGGATCGACCGCATCGAGGGTGGCAGCGGCGACGGTCGCCTGTTTTCCTATGAGCTGAAGTACGTCAAGGCGCGCGATCTTGCCGACCGCCTTGCCGAGGTCTTCGGCGGCAGCAGTGACGGCGGGCGGGATGCCGCGTCGCTGATGCCGGGGCTGCAGTCCAGCGACGTGCGCGATGGCGGTGACCCTGCCAGGTCCGCACAGTCGGGCACCGACACCGGCGGTCTTGGCCAGGGCGGCAGTCTGCCGCAGGCTTCATCCGGCAATGGCCGGGTCACCCTGAAAGTGGGCGGCAGCGAGGTTGGCGTCTCGGCGGTGGAAGACACCAATACGCTGCTGGTGCGCGCAGGCGCCGCGCAGTGGAGGTCGATCCGCGAGGTGATCGAGCGCCTGGACGTGATGCCGATGCAGGTGCATATCGAAGCGCAGGTGGTCAGCGTGACGCTGAAGGGCGCGCTGCAATACGGCGTGAGCTGGTTCTTCGACAATGCCGTTGCCGACAAGGGGCTACCCTTCCCCACCGGGCGCAACAGCTGGGGCAGCCATGCCGGCAGCGTCGCGCCGCAGGCCAATGGCGGCGGCAACCTGCTCAGCTGGACCTTCATGGGCAGCAGCGCGGCGGCCATCGTGCAGGCGCTGGACAATGTCACCGACGTGCGCACCCTGTCCTCGCCGTCGGTGATGGCGCAGAACAACCGCGAGGCGGTGTTGAACGTCGGCCAGCGCATTCCGATCGCATCGGTCAGCTTCAATCCGCAGACCGGCGGCGACAACGGCACCTACAGCCAGGTGCAATACCTGGACACCGGCATCATCCTCAAGGTGCGTCCGCGCATCACCCGCGACGGCATGGTGTTTCTGGACATCGTGCAGGAAGTCAGCAAGCCCACCGGCGTTGCGGACAAGTTCGGCAACGTGCGCATCGACACCAGCAAGGTCACCACCAGTGCAGTGGCGCCCAGTGGCGAGACCGTGGTGCTTGCAGGCCTGATCAGCGATGGTCAGGAACGCACGTCCACCGGGATTCCTGGCCTCAGCCGGATTCCGGTGCTGGGTGGACTGTTCGGCCAGCAAGGCAACAGCAAGACCCGCGACGAGCTGGTGGTGCTGATTACGCCCACGGTGGTGCGCAATCCGTTGGAAGCACGCAACCTGACCGATGAATACGGTCGCCGCTTCCGCGCACTGGAGCCGATCTACAAGCCGAAAAAATGAGCCAGCCCGGCGCGCCGCTGCCTGTGGTGCTGGTGCCGGTTGGCGCCAACGAGGATGCGCTTGACGCGTGTCTTGCCGCGCTGGATGCCGGCACCCCTGCCGGCACGCGGGTATGGCTGGCCGACGATGCCCAGGCGGGGCCGCGCGGCCTGGCCATCATCCAGCGCTGGTTGGCGTGCACGCCGCTGCAGGCGGCGCATACGCGGCGTGCAGCAGCATTGGGCGAAGCCGCGCATCTGGATGAAGCACTACGCGGCTGCGGTGAGGCTGACGTAGCCGTGCTTGCCAGTGATGCCTGCCCGGTCCCCGGCTGGTTGGAGCAGCTTGCGGCCTGCCTGGCCGGCGATCCCGGCATCGCGACCGCCACGCCCTGGAGCAATGCCGGTGAGGTGGCGTCGTGGCCGAGGATCGGCGAAGTGGCAGCGCTCGACATCGCGGCATGGCGCCTGTCTGACGCCTGCGCCAGATTGCCGCACACCCATCCCGAGCTGCCGGCGGCAGTGGGGCATGCGGTGCTGTTGCGCGGCCGGGCGCGGGTCGAGGCCGGCGGGCTGGACGCCTCAAGCTATCGCTCCTGGTACGCAGCGCTGATTGACCTGTCACTGCGCATGGCCGGACTGGGCGGGCGCAACGTGCTGTGCGCGAATACCTTCGTCCTGCGCAATGGGGAAGGAATACCGCAGCCGGGCGACATGGATGCGCTGTCCGCGCGCTGGCCCGCCTGGCATGCGCGCATCGCCCATTGCCTGATGCACGATCCGCTGCGCGCACTGCGGCAGCGGCTGGGCAGCGAACTGGCGCAGCTGGATCGGCTGCCGCCACAGGCGGATCTGTTTGCGGACGCGTTGTGAACGGCGGTGGCATCGCCGTCATCGTGGTGTCCTGCAACAGTGAGGAGACCATCGATGAATGCCTGACGCGGCTGCGCGCAGCGGCAGGCGTCAGCGAGATCCGGGTGGTGGACAACGCCTCGACGGACAGCACGCTGGAACACGTGCAGCGGCATGCGCTGCGGGATCGGCGACTGCGCTTCATCGCCAACCCGGACAATCCGGGCTTCGCGGTGGCCTGCAACCAGGGCGCGAGGGCCAGCGACGCGCCGTGGCTGGCGTTCGTCAATCCCGACTGTTTCCTCGACACCGACAGCTTGCTGCGGTTGCTTGCACATGCCGAGCCGGCGGGGCAGGCGTTGCTGGGGGCCAATCTGGTGAATGAGGCGGGCGTGCCCGACGTTGCCGCGCGTCGGCGCGACGCCGTGTTTTCCGCGATGCTGCGACCGCCGTGGCGCACGTCGCTGGCGGTGCCGGCGGATGCTGCGCTGGCGCTGCAACGCGTCGATGCGGTGTCCGGCGCGCTGCTGCTGCTGCCGCGCGCGCTGTTCCTGCGCATCGATGGCTTCGACGAAGGGTACCGGCTGCACGTGGAAGATCTGGACCTGTGCCGCCGCGCGCGTGCGGCCGGGGCAATGGTCGCCTGCGCCAACGATGTGCGTGTGCTGCATGTGCGCGGGGTGTCGTCGCGCTCGAGGCCGGTATTCGTCGAATGGCACAAACATCGCGGGCTGTGGCGCTATTTCCGCAAATTCGAAGCCGCCGGTCACGGGTTTGCCGTGAGGGCCGCGGTGTTTGTGCTGATCTGGGCGCGCTGTCCCCTGGCCATCCTGCGCGCCGCCGTGGGTGCCCGTGGGGCGACAGGCGCCGAATGAGCCGGCAGGCCTGCGCAGCTGCGGGATAGCAAATGCGTCGCGGCGCGTTATGCTAGGCCTCCGGCGCCTGCATGCGTGCCAGCCGGCGCAGGCCCGGGCTTCCAGCAGGGAGCCACCACGCAACGGACGAGGAGGATGTATGGCAACAAGTCAGGGGAATCGCGGGTTCAGGAAGCTGTGGTCGGGCGTGCTGCTTGCGCTTGCGTTGTGCATGCTCATGCCGTCGGCGTACGCGCAGCAGGTGTTCACCACCATCACCAGCGGCCAGGTCAAGGCCATCATGCAGGGCGAGGGCTATGTCGTCACCACCAATGACGACGGCAAGCTGATCTGGAAAATCGATGGCAACAAGACCGCCATGCTGCTTGGCAGCGACAACGACTCGCTGCAGTTCTACGCGGCCTTCGCCGGTGGTGGTTCGTCGCTGGCCAAGGTCAATGCCTGGAACAAGAGCAAGCGCTATTCGCGCAGCTACATCGATGACGATGGTGACCCGGTGCTGGAGCTCGATCTGGACCTGGCCGGTGGCGTCACCCGCGCCCGCATCGTCGACTTCCTCAAGACCGCGCGCCTGTCGTTCGTGGCGTGGCGTGACGAAGCGGTGGATTGACGCAGCGCGGGTCGAGGACCTGGTTCGAACTGAAATGCCCGTCTTTCGACGGGCATTTCCTTGTGCGACGCCGGGGATCAGCGGCGATGCCGATTGATCTGATCGCGCAGTGATTTTGCCGCATCTGCAGCGGCGTCCGCATAGCCTTCGCCGCGCGACGCGTACAGGATTCCGCGCGAGGAATTGATCATCAGCCCGGTGCCGTCGGCGGTTCGGCCGTTGCGCACTACCGCTTCCACGTCGCCGCCCTGCGCGCCGACGCCGGGGATCAGCAGCGGCATGTCGCCGACCATCCCGCGGATCGCGGCGAGCTCTTCCGGGAAGGTGGCGCCGACCACCAGTGCGCAGTTGCCGTCGCCGTTCCAGTCGTTGGCAATGGTGCGGGCGATGTGCTGGTACAGCGGCGCGCCGTCCACCAGCAGTTCCTGGAAATCGCGGGCGCCGGGATTCGAGGTGTGGCAGAGGAACACGCAGCCGCGGTCGTTGTACTGCAGGAACGGATCGGCGGAATCGCGCCCCATGTAAGGGTTCAGCGTCACCGCGTCGGCACCGAAGCGCTCGAACGCCTCGCAGGCGTACTGCTGCGCGGTGCTGCCGATGTCGCCGCGCTTGGCGTCCAGGATCACCGGCACGTCCGGGTGGGCGCCGTTGAGGTGCGCGATCAGCCGCTGCAGCTGCGCCTCGCCGTTGTTGTGCGCGGCGAAGTAGGCGATCTGCGGCTTGAACGCGCAGGCGTATTCCGCGGTGGCATCACTGATGTCGCGGCAGAACGCGAACAGCGCATCGCCATCGTCCACGAAGCGGTCGGGGAACTTCGCCGGATCGGGGTCGAGGCCGACGCAGAGCAGGGTGTCGGCGTCGCGCCAGCGGGCGCGCAGTTTGTCGATGAAGCCCATGGTGTCCTCCTGCTGCATGCAAGGACGCCCACGTTGCCGTGGGCGTCCAGACTGTTACTTCAGCGCCTTGAACCGCAGCCGCTTCGGGCCGGCCTCGTCGCCCATGCGGCGGCGCTTGTCTTCCTCGTACTCGCGGTAGTTGCCCTGGAAGAACTCCACGTGCGAGTCGCCCTCGAAGGCGAGGATGTGGGTGGCGATGCGGTCGAGGAACCAGCGGTCGTGGCTGATCACGAAGGTGTTGCCGGGGAACTCCAGCAGCGCGTCTTCCAGCGCGCGCAGGGTTTCGATGTCCAGGTCGTTCGACGGTTCGTCGAGCAGCAGCACGTTGCCGCCCTGCAGCAGCGTCTTCGCCATGTGCAGGCGGC
Source organism: Thermomonas paludicola (assembly GCF_024498955.1). Taxonomy (GTDB): domain Bacteria; phylum Pseudomonadota; class Gammaproteobacteria; order Xanthomonadales; family Xanthomonadaceae; genus Thermomonas; species Thermomonas paludicola. The sequence continues at coordinate 331,094 of NZ_CP093311.1, forward strand.
CGCGTTCACCGCCGGACAGCGTGCCCACCAGTTTCTGCTGGTCCTGGCCCTTGAAGTTGAAGCGGCCGATGTAGGCGCGCGACTGGATCTCCACGCCGTTGATGTTGAGGATGTCCAGCCCGCCGGAGACTTCCTGGAACACGGTGTGGTTGCCTTCCAGCGCGCCACGGCTCTGGTCCACGTAGGCGAGGTTCACGGTCGGGCCGATGTTGATCGAGCCGGAATCCGGCTGCTCCTGCCCGGTGATCATCTTGAACAGCGTGGACTTGCCCGCGCCGTTCGGGCCGATGATGCCGACGATGGCTCCCGGTGGCACGATCATGGACAGGTTGTCGATCAACAGGCGATCGCCGAAGCTCTTGCTGACGTTCTTGAACTCGATCACCGAGTTGCCAAGGCGCTCGCCCGGCGGAATGAAGATTTCATTGGTCTCGTTGCGGCGCTGGTAATCCACCGACTGCAATTCGTCCAGCCGCGCCAGGCGCGCCTTGCCCTTGCTGCGGCCGCCCTTGGCGTTCTGCCGCGACCATTCCAGTTCTTTCTGGATCGCTTTCTGGCGCGACTTTTCCTGATTGTCTTCCTGCTTCAGGCGATCATCTTTCTGGGTCAGCCAATCGGTGTAGTTGCCCTTCCACGGGATGCCGCGGCCGCGATCCAGTTCCAGGATCCACTCGGCGGCGTTGTCGAGGAAGTAGCGATCATGGGTGACCGCCACCACGGTGCCGGTGTAGCGATGCAGGAACTGCTCCAGCCATTCCACCGACTCGGCGTCGAGGTGGTTGGTGGGTTCGTCCAGCAGCAGCATGTCGGGCTTCTGCAGCAGCAGGCGGCACAGCGCGACGCGGCGCTTCTCGCCGCCCGACAGCTTGCCGACGATGGCGTCCCACGGCGGCAGGCGCAGCGCGTCGGCGGCCACTTCCAGCTGGTTTTCCAGCGTATGCGCGTCGCCAGCGGCAAGGATCGCCTCCAGCCGTTCCTGCTCCTTGGCCAGCGCGTCGAAGTCGGCGCCTTCCTCGGCGTAGGCGGCATAGACCTCGTCCAGCCGCGCCTGCGCCTGCAGCACTTCGCCCACGCCTTCCTCCACCGCCTGGCGCACGGTGTGCTCGGGGTTAAGCTCGGGCTCCTGCGCCAGATAGCCGACCTTGATGCCGGCTTGCGGGCGCGCCTCGCCTTCGAAATCCTGATCCACGCCGGCCATGATCTTGAGCACGGTGGATTTGCCGGAGCCGTTCAGCCCCAGCAGGCCGATCTTGGCGCCGGGAAAAAAGCTCAGCGAGATGTCCTTGATGATCTGCCGCTTGGGCGGGACCATCTTGGACACCTTGTTCATGGTGTAGATGTACTGCGATGACATGCGTGCTCCGGGCGTGCGGCGGCGGCCTGCGCGGTGCAGGGCCACAAGGGTGTTCGGAATCCGCGATTATAGCGGTTAGCGGCCTGCAAACCGCTGCCGAGGCGCGGCGGAGCCGTGCCGCCGGTGAGGTTCAGGTCAGGCCCATCGCCTGCTGTGCCACCAGGCTGGCGGCGGCCACCGCAAACCAGGTGCCCAGGCCCAGCAGGATCGGGCGTGGCCCGGTTGCGCGCATTTGCCTGATGTCGGCCGACAGGCCAATGCCGGCCAGCGCGGCGACGATGCAGAGCTGCGCCGCCCAGTGGAGGATGTGCAGGGCCGACGCCGGCAGCCAGCCGGTACTGCCGGCGGCCGAGGCGGCCACGAAACCGAGGATGAACCACGGAAAATTGGCGAGCAGCGAGGCATGGCCCGTGCCGTCGCGGTTGCGCCGCGCCACCCACATCGCCAGCGCAAGCGTCACCGGCACGATCAGGCTGGCGCGGGTGAGTTTGACCACGGTGGCCAACTCGCCAGCGGCCTGGCTGTATTGGTAGCCGGCGACCACTACCGACGAAGTGTCGTTGATCGCGGTGCCTGCCCACAGGCCGAAGCCGTGGTCGCTCAGCCCCAGCAGGTGTCCCAGCGGGGGAAACAGCAGCGCGCCGGCGACGTTGAACAGGAAGATGATGGTCATCGACAGCGCGATTTCGTGGTCGCGGGCGCGGATCACCGGGGCGGCTGCGGCGATGGCGGAACCGCCGCAGATGGCGGTGCCGATGCCGATCAGCACCGGCAGCGCGCCACTCAGGCGCAGCAGGCGGCTCAGGCCCCAGGCGGTGAGAAAGGCGACCGCCAGCGTGACCAGCGTCAGTGGCAGCGAGTCCAACCCGGTTTTTGCCACCTGCGCCAGCGACAGCCCGAACCCGAGCATCACCACCGATGCGCGCAGCAGCGGGCCGTGCGCAAACGCGATGCCGGCGTGATGACGCGGTTGGGGGATGCCGGTGGTGCCCAGCGCCAGTCCCAGCAGCAGGGCCGACACCGCGCCGCCGACCACCGGCAGCCACGCGCCGATCAGCAGGGCCGGCACCACCACCAGTGCCACCAGCAGCAGCCCGCTGCGGCGCGCGCGCCGCGGGTCGGATGGGGTGGATGCAGAGGCGACCTCGGGAGCGGCGGTCATGGCGATGTGCCAGTTCGATGTGGCGCCAGTTTGAGCGAGATAGTCACTCAGAAATACTTTTGATTATTTATCCATGCGATAAGATTATCTAATGCACTACGCCAGCCCGCGCCAGCTCGAAGTGTTCGTGCACACGGTGGCCTGCGGCAGCCTGCGCGGCGTGGCGGACGCGCTGCACCTCACCCAGCCGGCGGTCAGCATGGCGCTGGCCGAGCTGGAACGGCTGCTGGGCGGCGAGTTGTTCGATCGCCGGCGCGGACGATTGCACCTGAGCGCTCGCGGGCGCGCCCTGCTGCCGCTGGCACAGGAGCTGCTGGAGCGGCATCGGGAATTTGCCGGGTTCGATTCGCATGGCATCGCCCCCGGTAGCGAGCTGCGTATCGGCGCCAGCAATACCGTGGGCAATTATCGGATCGGTGAATTGCTGGCGCCCTTCGCGCAGGCGCAGCCTGCGGTACGCCTGCGCTTGCAGGTGGAAAACACCCGCAGCATTGCCGCCGCGGTGCTCGACGGCAGCCTGGATGTCGGCTGCGTGGAAGGCCCGGTGATGCATGCGGATCTGCAGCGGCAGCATTGGCGCGATGACGTGCTGGTGGTGTGTGCCGCCATCGATCATCCGTTGGCCGGGCGGCGCGGCCTGCGGCCCGATGACTTCCATGGCGCGCGCTGGGTGCTGCGCGAGCCGGGATCGGCGACCCGCGAGATGAGCGAGCGCCTGCTGTCCCGACTGCCGGCGCCGGTCGCTCTGCTGGAATTGAACCAGACCGAGGCGGTAAAGCAGGCAGTGGTGGCGGGGCTGGGCCTGGCCTGCCTGCCGGAGGTGGCACTGACCGATGCAGTGGCCGCCGGGCGTCTGGTCGTCCTGGACACCCCGTTTGCGCAACTGCGCCGCAGCTTGTCGCTGCTGTGGCTGCGCAAGCGCTACCAGGCGGCGGCGCTGCGCGCTTTCCTGGCCGCGCATGCACCGCCGCCGGATGCGGGCGGCCCGGTGGCGGGTTGAGGCCGGTTGGAACCGCTCAGGGCCGTGCTGCGGGCTACAATTGCAATCCCCCCCCCGATGTCGGAGCTCCGATGTTTTCCCGTGCCGATCTGATTGCTGGATTCGACCCCGAGTTGGCCAAGGCCATCGCCGATGAAAACCGCCGGCAGGAGGATCACGTCGAACTGATCGCTTCGGAGAACTACGCCAGCCCGCGGGTGATGGAAGCGCAGGGCAGCCAGTTGACCAACAAATACGCGGAAGGGTATCCGGGCAAGCGCTATTACGGCGGTTGCGAATACGTGGACGTGGCCGAACAGCTCGCCATCGACCGGGTCAAGCAACTGTTCGGCGCCGACTATGCCAACGTGCAGCCGCACAGCGGCAGCCAGGCCAACCAGGCGGTGTATTTCGCGCTGCTGCAGCCCGGCGACACCATTCTCGGCATGTCGCTGGCGCACGGCGGCCACCTGACCCACGGGGCCAAGGTCAACGCCTCGGGCAAGCTGTTCAACGCGGTGCAGTACGGCGTCAACGACGAAGGCCTGATCGACTACGACGAAGTCGAACGCCTCGCGCTGGAGCACAAGCCGAAGATGGTGGTGGCGGGCTTCTCCGCCTATTCGCAGGTGGTGGACTGGGCGCGCTTCCGCGCCATCGCCGACAAGGTGGGCGCCTGGCTGTTCGTGGACATGGCGCACGTGGCCGGCCTGATCGCCGCCGGCGTGTACCCCAGCCCGCTGCCGCACGCGCACGTGGTGACCTCCACCACCCACAAGACCCTGCGCGGCCCGCGCGGCGGGATCATCGTCGCCAGCCGCGCGGCGATGGGCGATGCGGCAGAGGAGATCGAGAAGAAGCTGCAGTCGATCGTCTTCCCCGGCATCCAGGGCGGCCCGCTGATGCACGTGATCGCGGCCAAGGCGGTGGCGTTCAAGGAGGCGCTGGAGCCGGCGTTCAAGGACTACCAGCAGCAGGTGGTGAAGAACGCCCAGGCCATGGCCGACGTGATCATGCGGCGCGGCTACAGGATCGTCTCCGGCGGCACCCGGAACCACCTGATGCTGGTCGACATGATCGGCAAGGACGTCTCCGGCAAGCAGGCCGAGGAAGCGCTGGGCAAGGCGCACATCACGGTCAACAAGAATTCGGTGCCGAACGACCCGCGCAAGCCCTTCGTCACCTCCGGCCTGCGCATCGGCACGCCGGCGGTCACCACCCGTGGCTACAAGGAGCCCGATTGCGTGGCGCTGGCCGAGTGGATCTGCGACGTGCTGGACAACCCGAACGACGACAACGTCATCGCCGGCGTGCGCGCGAACGTCGAGAAGCAGTGCAGGCAGTTCCCGGTCTACGGCGACTGATCGCAAGTGCACTGTCCTTTCTGCCAGCACAGCGACACCCGCGTGATCGACTCGCGGGTCAGTGAGGATGGCGCGACCATCCGCCGCCGCCGCGGCTGCGAAGCCTGCGGCGAGCGGTTTTCCACGCTGGAAACCATCGAGCTGAAGCTGCCGGCGATCATCAAGTCGGATGGTCGGCGCGAGGCGTTCGATGCGCGCAAGCTGCGCATCGGGTTCGATCGGGCGTTGCAGAAGCGGTCGGTGTCGGAAGAACAGGTCGAGGCGGCGGTGCGCGCGGTGGTCCACCAGTTGCGGATGACCGCCGAGCGCGAGATCCACGCGCGCAGGATCGGCGAGTTCGTGATGGCCGAACTGCGCAAGCTCGACCACGTCGGCTATGTGCGCTTTGCCTCGGTCTATCGCAGCTTCGAGGACGTGGCCGATTTCCGCGAGGAACTCGATCGGCTGGAGCGCGAGCTGCCAGGCGAAGGCCAGTTGCCGCTGCTGGACGAGGGGAAACGCGGCGCGGAGCCAAAATCGGGGCCAGAGCCGCTTTTCACGCGCGGGTCCTCGAAGCCCGGCAAGGAAAAGGAAAAGTGACGCGTCTGCTGTTTTCCCCCGATGACCATGCGCTGATGGCGCGCGCGCTGCGGCTGGCCGAGCGCGGGGCCTTCACCACCCGCCCGAACCCGATGGTCGGCTGCGTGATTGCACGGGGCGCGGAGGTGGTCGGGGAAGGGTGGCACCAGCGCAAGGGCGGCCCGCACGCGGAAGCGTTCGCGCTGCAGGCGGCCGGTGAACGCGCGCGCGGCGCCACGGCTTACGTGACGCTGGAGCCCTGCGCGCACGCCGGCAGCACCCCGCCGTGCGCCGATGCGCTGCTGGGCGCCGGCGTGTCGCGGGTGGTGGCGGCGATGCGCGACCCGTTCCCGAAGGTGGACGGTGCCGGCTTCGAAATGCTGCGCGCGGCAGGCATTGCCGTTGAATCCGGGTTGATGGAAGCGCAGGCGCGCGAGCTCAACCGCGGCTTCCTGTCGCGCATCGAACGCGGCCGCCCGTGGTTGCGGGTGAAGCTGGCCACCAGCCTGGACGGCCGCACGGCGATGGCATCGGGCGATTCCCGGTGGATCAGTGGCGAAGCATCACGACGCGATGTGCACCGCTGGCGCGCGCGCAGCGGCGCGCTGCTGACCGGCGCCGGCACCGTGCTGGCCGATGATCCGCAACTCACCGTGCGCCTGGAAGATGGCAGTGATTTCGTGCCGCCGCTGCGGGTGGTGCTGGACCCCGGCTTGGCCACGGTGGCGCGCGGTCGCGTTCGCGAGGGCGACGCGCCCACGCTGTACGTGCACGCGCCCGAAGCCAGGCTGCCGCGTGGGCTGAACATCGACCACGTCGCGGTGGCGGTGCAGGGCACGCGCTTCGACCTGCAAGCGGTGCTGCGCCTGTTGGCCGCGCGGGGCGTCAACGAAATCCAGCTGGAGGCCGGCGCAACCCTGGCGGGCGCGTTCCTGTCCGCTGGGCTGGTGGATGAGTTGCTGCTGTACGTGGCGCCGGTGCTGCTGGGCGAACATGCGCGGCCGCTGTTCGACGGCCTGCACATCGATGCGATGGCGCAGCGTCTGCGGATGCGGCGCATCGACAGCGCCGTGGTAGGCGAGGATTTCCGCCTGTTGCTGCGGCCGGAGGAGGGTTGATGTTTACCGGATTGATCGCTGGCGTGGGCCGGCTGTCCGCGCGTGAATCCCGCGGCGGCGACGCCCGCCTGCTCATCGACATCGGCACCCTGCCGTTCGATGGCGTGCAGTTGGGCGAAAGCATCGCGGTCAACGGCTGCTGCCTGACCGTGGTCGAGTTCGACGCCCGCAGCTTTGCCGTGGATGCTTCCAATGAAACGCTGGCACTGACCACGCTGGGCGCGCTGGACATCGGCGCGCCGCTGAACCTGGAGCGGGCGATGCTGCCCACCGACCGCCTCGGCGGGCACCTGGTCAGCGGGCACGTGGATGGCTTGGCGACGGCGCAGCAGTGCTGGCAGGACGCGCGTGCGGTGCGCTGGCGGTTCGCCGTTGCGACGCCGCTGCTGCGCTACATCGCGCACAAGGGTTCGGTGTGCGTGGACGGCGTCAGCCTGACCGTGAATGCCGCCGACGACGCGGGGTTCGAGGTCGCGTTGATCCCGCATACCGTGGCACATACCGCCTTCCATGCACTGCGCGTGGGTGATGCGGTCAATATCGAAGTGGATCTGCTGGCGCGCTACATGGAGCGGCTGCAGGCAACGAAGGACTGGACATGAGCTTTGCAAGCATTCCCGAACTGCTGGACGAACTGCGCGCCGGGCGCATGGTGGTGGTGGTCGACGACGAGGATCGCGAGAACGAAGGCGACCTGATCATGGCCGCCGAGCTGGTCAAGCCGACCGACATCAATTTCATGGTGACCCACGCGCGCGGCCTGGTGTGCCTGTCGCTGACCCGCGAGCGCTGCGCGCAGCTGGGCCTGAATCCGATGGTGCGCGACAACACCTCGCAGCATCACACCAACTTCACCGTCAGCATCGAGGCGGCCGAAGGCGTCACTACCGGCATCAGCGCCTACGACCGCGCGCATACCGTGCGCACCGCGGTGCGGCCGGATGCCAAACCCGCCGATCTCAGCCAGCCGGGGCATATCTTCCCGTTGATGGCGCAGCCCGGCGGCGTGCTCTCGCGCGCCGGGCATACCGAGGCGGCGGCGGATCTGGCGCTGCTGGCGGGCTTCGAGCCCTCCGGCGTGCTGGTGGAAATCCTCAATGCCGACGGCAGCATGGCGCGACGGCCGCAGCTGGAACTGTTCGCACGCGAGCACGGCTTGAAGATCGGTTCGATCGAGGACCTGATCCGCCATCGCCTGGAAACCGAAAACACCGTCGAGCGCATCGACAGTCGTCCCATCGGGACCGACCACGGCCCGTTCGTGCTGAACACCTATCGCGATCGCCTGACCCGCGGCCTGCACTACGCGTTGGTGCGCGGTGAGGTGATGGGTGACGAACCGGTGCTGGTGCGGGTGCAGCAGCAGAACCCGCTGGCCGACGCGCTGCACTGGCGGCGCGCCGATTTCGGGCCGCTGGTGGGCGACGTGCTGGCGATGATCGCCGCCGAGGATCGCGGCGCGCTGGTGCTGCTGGGCGACGCGCCCGATGCCGATGCCACCCTGGCCCGCATCCGCGAACAGCCGGCGCCGCCCGCCAGCAAGGCCGGTGCGCTGGCGCAGTGGCGGCGCAACGGGGCGGGCTCGCAGATCCTGGCCGACCTGGGGGCGCGCCATCTGCGCGTGCTGGGCACCCCGCGCCGCCAGGTGGGCCTGGCCGGCTACGGGCTGGAGGTGGTGGAGTACGTGGCGCTGCCGGCGCGGTAAACTGCACGACCGTCCAACGCCAGCCTGCCATGCCGCATATTGAAGGCGACCTGCGTGCCCCCGAGGGCGCGCGCTTCGCAATCCTCGCCAGTCGCTGGAACCCGCGCATCGTCGATGCGCTGGTCGTTTCCGCGCAGGCCACGTTGGTCGCCAATGGCGTGGACGCGGCGCTGATCGATGTCGTGCGCGTGCCCGGCGCCTGGGAGCTGCCGGTGATCGCGCGCGAGCTGGCCATGGCCGGTCGGCATGCGGCCATCGTCGCACTGGGTTGCGTGGTGCGCGGTGATACCCGCCACTACGAGCAGGTGGCCGATGGCGCGTCCAACGGCCTGCTGCGGGTCGCGCTGGACACCGGCGTGCCGGTGATGAACGGCGTACTGGCGGTGGAGATGTTCGAGGATGCCACGGCACGTGCCGGCGGCAGTCATGGCAACAAGGGCGAGGAATGCGCGCTGGTCGCCATCGAGATGGCCGATTTGCGCCGCAAGCTGCAGGAGATCACGAAATGAAGCACCACCGTCGTCCCGATGGGCTGGATCCTGTTGCCCGTTCGCGTTCGCGTCGGCGCGCCCTGCAGGCGATCTATGCGTGGCAAATCAACCACGCCAACGAGCACGACCTGATCGCCCAGTTCGCCCACGAACAGGCGCATGAAGTGGCCGACCTCGAATACTTCGAGGATCTGGTGCGTGGAGTGATGCGCCATGTGGCCGAACTCGACGCCGCGTTGCTCGGGCATCTGGACCGCGAGATCGATGAAGTGGATCCGATCGAGCGCGCCGCGCTGCGCATCGCCGCCTACGAACTGACGCATCGCGCGGACGTGCCGTATCGCGTGGTGATCAACGAGGCCATCGACTCGACCAAGCGCTTCGGCTCCGAGCACGGCCACACCTACGTCAACGGCGTGCTGGACAAGGCTGCGGCCGCGTTGCGTGGCGTGGAAGCGAAGAAATGAAGCGCCCCCTCCCCTGCGCGCAGGGGAGGGCTGGGGCGGGGTTGGTTGGTGGCAGCCGCGCCCCGGTCTACCCCCTCCCAGCCTCCCCCTGCTTGCCGGGGGGGGTGTAAAAAATGGAATTCGATCTGATCGCCCGCATTCGCGCCCGTGCTGCGGCCCGCGCCGACGTGGCGCTTGGCATCGGCGACGACTGCGCACTGTTGTCGCCACCGCCCGGCATGCAGTTGGCGCTGACCATGGACACGCTGAATGCCGGCGTGCATTTCCCTGCGGATACCGCGCCGGCCGATATTGGCTGGAAGGCGCTTGCGGTGAACCTGTCCGACCTTGCCGCGATGGGTGCGCAGCCCGCGTGGTGCACGCTGTCGCTGTCGCTGCCCGAGGCCGACATGGCGTTTGTCGATGCGTTCCTCGACGGCTTCCTGGCGCTGGCACAGCGGCATGGCATCGCCCTGGTCGGCGGCGACACGACGCGCGGCCCGCTGTCGATCAGCATCGCCGCGCACGGGTTCGTGGCGCCGGGCAAGGCATTGCGCCGCGATGGAGCGGGCGCGGGTGACGCAGTCTGGGTGAGCGGCACCGTGGGCGATGCGGCCGGCGCGTTGGCGCAGTGGCAGGCAGGCGGGGCGACGCACGCTGCGCTGCGTGCGCGGCTGGACCGGCCGGTGCCGCGCATCGAACTCGGGTCCGCGCTGCGCGGTTTGGCGACCGCCTGCATCGACGTCTCCGACGGATTGCTCGCCGATCTTGCGCACATCTGCCGCGCCAGCGGCGTTGGCGCGGAGATCGATATCGACGCGCTGCCGGCCAGCGCAGCGCTGCGCGAGCAGTTCGATGCACCTGCGCGGCACCTGCTGCAGGCCACCGGCGGCGACGATTACGAGCTGTGCTTCACCGCATTGCCTTCGCGGCACGAGGACGTCCAGGCGCTGGCCGCCAGGCTTGCGCTTCCGTTGACCTGTATCGGCAGGATTGTCGATGGCAACGGCGTGGCATGCGACGGCCTGGCGATGGGCGATGCCAGGCCGGGCTTCCAGCATTTCGCCACGCGTTGACCCGGATCAGGTGGCGTCCGGCAACACCTTGCCCGGATTGAGGATGCCGGCCGGGTCGAGCGCGCGCTTGACTGCGCGCATCGCCTCCAGCGTGGCGGCATCAAAGGCCTGCGCCATGAAATCGCGCTTGGACAGGCCGATGCCGTGCTCGCCAGAGAGCGTGCCGCCCAGCGCCAGCGCCAGCGTGAATACCTTTGGCAGCGCCGCCTGCGCGCGTGCGGTTTCGGCGGCATCGTCCGGGTGGTAGAGGAGATTGACGTGCAGGTTGCCGTTGCCGGCGTGGCCGAAGCAGACGATGGTCAGCGCGCATTCGTCCGCCAGCGCCTCGACCCCGGCCACCAGGTCGGGGATGCGCGAGACCGGCACCACCACGTCTTCGTTGATCTTGCCGGGGGCGATACTGCGCAGCGCCGGTGACAATGCGCGCCGCGCCGCCCACAGCTTGTCGCGGGCGATGCCGTCCTGCGCCACGTCCATGTCGATCAGGCCGTCGCCGTCGGCAGCTGCACCGAGTGCGGCGAGGATATCGGGCAGGCCATCGTGGCTGCCGTCGGCTTCGATCAACAGCATCGCGCCGGCCTCGGGCACATCGCTGCCGTTGCGGCGCAGCAGTTCGAGGCTGCGGCGATCCATGAACTCCAGCATCGCCGGCACGACGGGCTGCGCCATCAGCCGCGAGACGGCGGCGGCGGCGCTGGCGGCATCGCGATAGAACGCGCGCAGACCGGCCTGTGCCTGCGGGCGCGGCGCGAGCTTCAGCGTGGCTTCCACGATCAGTGCCAGCGTGCCTTCGCTGCCGACCAGCAAATGGGTGAGGTCGTAGCCGCTGGAATCCTTGGTGTATGCACCGCCGCAGCGGATCAGTTCGCCCGCGCCGGTCACCGCCACCAGCCCCAGCACGTTGTCGCGGGTTGCGCCGTATTTCACGGCGCGCGGGCCGCCGGCATTGGTGGCCAGGTTGCCGCCGACGCTGCACATGTCGGCGCTGGACGGATCCGGCGGCCAGAACAGGCCGTGTGCCTGCAGCGCTTGCTGCAGCGCGCCGTTCAATAGGCCGGGTTCGACCACCACGCAGCGGTCGGCGGCGCGTATCTCGAGGATGCGATTCATGCGCGCGAACGACACCACCACGCTGCCGGCGGAAGGCACCGCGGCGCCGGTGGTGCCGGTGCCGGCGCCGCGCGCCACGAGCGGGACGCGGCACGCGCGGCACGCACGCACGATGGCGACGACTTGTTCGCGCGTGCGCGGAAACGCCACTGCGGCGGGCAGCGCGTGGCGGCGCGAATCGTCGCCACCGTGGGCCTCGCGCGCGGCGTCATCCGTGTGCCAGCCGTCGCCCAGCAGCGCGGACAGTTCGGTGACGATGGTGTCGGGCAGGGTCATGCGTCTTTAGTGGTCGTCGGCGCGAAAAGCATCGCGCAGCCAGTCGATATGCGGCGCGCGGGGGTCGCCGCTGGCGGCGATCACGTCGAAGCGGCAGGGCGCATCGGCATGTCGCGGGTGGCGGGCGAGATAGAGCCGCGCGGCGCCCACCAATTTGCGGCGCTTGCCGGCATCCACCGACGCGGCGCTGCCGCCGAAGGCGTCGCTGGCGCGATAGCGCACTTCCACGAACACCACGGTGGCGCCCTCGGCCATCACCAGGTCGACTTCGCCGATACGCGCGCTGGCGTTGCGGGCCAGCAGGCGCAGGCCCTGCTTCTGCAGCCAGGCCAGCGCGGCGGCCTCCACCGCATCGCCACGCGCGCGCCGATCGGGTTCAGCGTGCGCCATCGGCCAGCGGCACCGGCTCGCCGGCGGTAAAGCGCGACCATGCCGGCCGGCGCAGCACGTTGCCGAAGCCGTCAAGGCTCAGCTGGCCGGTGGCGCCGGCAACGCTGGCGTTCGGCATCAGCGCCAGATGTTCCAGATAGGCGGTGAGCAGCCAGGCGTCGTAACCGAATGCGAACAGGCGTGCGGCCGGCCCGCGGGCAGTGGCGAGCTGGGTGCCGACGCTGGCCTGCGACGGCAGGCCGTCCACGCGATGCACCAGCCACGGTTCGATGGGAAAGATGATGCCGTCCAGCACGATGTCTTCAGAAGCCTTGCCGGTGCCCGAGGTGATTTGCGAACTGGCCACGTGCGGCACGTTGCCCAAGCCGGCGGTGGTCAGCTGCGGGGCCACGGTGCGGGCCTGCGGTCCTTTCAGCACCAGCAACACGGCATCCGGCATGTCGGTCTGCGCAACTTGATGCAAGGCATCGGTCATCGACCCGCCGACCCCCAGGCTTGCCACGACCTTCACGCTGCGGCGCTCCAGCTGGGCTTTGGCGGCTTCGGTGGTGCGCCGCTGTGCCTCTTCGCCGCCCGAGATCAGCAGCACGCGCCGGCTGCCGCGCTCGATCAGGTATTGGGCGAGGCTGACGCCCTCGTCCTCGGGCGACAGCGAAAACGCCGCACTGCCGGGCGGCGGGCTGCGCAGGCCGCGATTGAGCGCCAGCAGCGGCAGGGTGAGGCCGTCGTCGGTAAACGTGGCATCGACCTCGTCGCGGCCCAGCGGGCCGACGATCAAATCGTTGCCGTCCGCAGCCGCCCGCGCCAGCGCGGATTGGCTGCCGCCCGCGGTGTCGTAAAAGTGCAGCGCCGGGCGCCGGCGTGATTCGCCGTAGTAGCCGGCCAAATAACCATCGCGCACGGCAGCGGCAGCGGCGGTCTGGCTGCCGGATAGCGGCAGCAGGATGCCGACCTTCAGCGGTGGCCGGTAGCCATCGTGGTCTGCCGGCGGACGAGTGGCGGCGCCGAAGCTGGTCTCGCCGCGATCGAATGCGTGCGGCAACGGCAGGCCACGGCGCAGCAGTGCCCGGCCGGCGAAGTTGTACAGCGCGTCGCCGGCGGGCAGACGGGCGGCGTCGCGCGCCAGGGCGGCGTCGTCGAGCTGCGCCAGCAGACGTTCAATGGCCTCGGTGTTGGCGCGCCGCGCCTGTCCGCTCAGGCCCGCATGAGCCGCGGCCAGCGCCTGCGCCTGCATGGTCACCGCGGCATAGGCCGGGGCTGCTTGCGGGGGACGAGTGTCCACGTTGGCGCAGCCGGCCACGGCCAGCAGCAGGGTGACGATTGCAATTCGCATCAGGGCCACGGTTGGGCGCTCGTTCGGTAACCGGCTACGATTCTACCTGCGCACACGTGGAAGACAGGCATGCAAGACACCGGAACGCTTCACGTCGTGGCCACGCCGATTGGCAATCTGGGCGACTTGAGTCCACGCGCGCTGGACACCCTGCGCGCCGTCGCGGCCATCTGTGCCGAAGACACCCGTCGCAGCGGCCAGCTGCTGGCGCATTTCGGCATTGCAAAACCGCTGCTGGCGCTGCACGAGCACAACGAAGATGCCATTGCACAGAAACTGGTGGCGCGCCTGCTGGCCGGCGAGTCGCTGGCACTGGTTTCCGATGCGGGCACGCCGCTGGTCTCCGATCCCGGTTTCCGGCTGGTGCGCGCCGCGCGCGCGGCCGGCGTGAAGGTCAGCCCGGTGCCGGGCGCGTCGGCGCTGATCGCGGCCTTGAGCGTGGCCGGGTTGCCCAGCGACCGCTTCGCGTTCGAGGGCTTCCTGCCGGCGAAGGCTGCGGCGCGACGCGAGCGCTTGCAGGGCCTGGTGGCCGAACCGCGCACGCTGATCTTCTACGAGTCCTCGCACCGCATCGGCGAGACCCTGGCCGACATGGCGCTGGCGTTCGGCGATGAGCGCCCGGCGGTGCTGGCCCGCGAACTGACCAAACTGTTTGAAACCGTGCTGGATGGGACGTTGTCCGGCCTGCTGGCGCAGGTCGAAGCCGACCCCGACCAGCGCAAGGGCGAGTTCGTGCTGCTGGTACAGGGCGCGGGCGAGGATGCGGATGCCAGGGTGGCAGAAGGTCGGCGCCTGTATGCCGCGATCAGCCAACACCTGCCGCCCTCGACCGCAGCCAGGTTGGCCGCGGATTTGTCCGGCGCGCCGCGCAAGGCGTTGTACGGGGGATAAGGGCACGCCGTGCCGGCACGTGCGACAATCCGCCCCGGCGGAGTCGGCCAGGCAGTCGCGTCATCCTTCGGGATGCCGAGGAAAGTCCGGGCTCCACAGGGCACGGTGCCAGGTAACGCCTGGGCGGCGCGAGCCGACGGAAAGTGCAACAGAAAGATACCGCCGATGGCCCTGTCACCCCTTTGCCGCCGCTGGCCGACATGGCCAGGCTCTGGACGTGTCGGCGCAGCCGACCAGATCTTTTCCGGAGCCGGCAAAGGGGTGGCAGGGATCAGGCAAGGGTGAAATGGTGCGGTAAGAGCGCACCGCGAGTCTGGCAACAGACCGGCACGGCAAACCCCACCGGGAGCAAGACCAAATAGGGAGACGATGAGGCGGCCCGCCGAGTCTCCGGGTAGGTTGCTCGAGCGTATCGGCGACGATGCGCCTAGAGGAATGGCTGCCACGGCGCGCAAGCGCTGACAGGACCCGGCTTATCGGCCGGCTCCGCCCCTTCGCGTGCCATGGGCCCGTAGGCCCTGTCACCGTGATGCCGTGCGCCTTGAGACTGTCGAAAGGCGCGGCGAAGTGCCGCGCTTGCGGGCTGTCCCGTCGGTGGTTCGACAGGCTCACTACGAGTGGGAGTACTCACGGGCGGTCGAGATCCGGAATTCCATTGACTCATCACGAGCGGGAGTCGCCCGGCTGGCGATACGCGGAGTGCGCGCGAGGGTTGCCGAGTGATACGTAACACTTGGCTGTGTCTCGGTTGAGACAGGCTTACGCCGGATCGATCATATATAGTTCCAGTGGCGTTGGAGTCCGGCGCTGGATGAGGCCTGTCGCATGCACCCCGTTTCCGAATCTTCCCCGTCACGGGATCCGGCCGTTGGTGGTGCCGCGCAGTCCGCGCGCGCGCGCGCGCGGCCCAGCATGTCTTGCGTCATTCCCTGCCGCAACGAGGCGGGAAACCTCGACCTGCTGCTGCCGCGGCTACTGGCTGTGCTGGAACCGCTGGCCCCGTCATGGGAGGTGATCCTGGTCGATGACGGCAGCACCGACGACACCCCGCAGCGGCTGGTGGAGTGGGCCCGCCGTGCCGGCATCCGTTCGGTCGAGCTGTCGCGCAACTTCGGCAAGGAGGCGGCGCTGACCGCCGGGCTGCAGACCGCGCGCGGCGAGGTGGTGGTGATGCTGGATGCCGACCTCCAGCATGAGCCGGAGCTGATCCCGACCCTGCTGGAAAAATGGCGGGAAGGTGCCGACAGCGTGTACGCCGTGCGCAGCAACCGCGCCGACGAAAGTCTGTTCAAGCGGCTCGGCGCGCGCGGCTTCTATGCGCTGGTGAACGCGGGAGACCGGGTGAAGATCCCGCCCGACGCCGGCGATTTCCGACTGATGGATCGTGCGGTGGTGGAGGCGCTGCTGGCCCTGCCAGAGTGCAACCGGTTCATGAAGGGGCTGTACGCCTGGGTCGGGTTCCGCGCGGTGGCGGTGCCCTACATGCCGGCCGCGCGCGCCGGCGGACGCACCCATTTCCGGCCGATGCGGCTGGTGAGCTTTGCCCTGGACGGCCTGATCGGCTTCTCCACCTAGCCGCTGCGCCTGCTTACCCTGACCGGCTTTGCGTTGGCGCTGCTGGCGTTCGGCTACGGCCTGCTCCTGGTGGTCGAATACCTGTTGCACGGACACCGGGTCAGTGGCTGGACCACCATCGTCGTCGGCGTGATGTTCTCCGCCGGGCTGCAGCTGGTCTCGCTGGGGGTGGTTGGCGAATACGTCGGGCGCATTTTCGAGGAGGTCAAGCGGCGTCCGCTGTACATCGTCAGGCGCCGTCACGGCCAGGGGCTGGGCGAATGAGCGCGCCGTCGCGGGACGCCCACCCCGGGCTGGCACGGATCGCCCTGCTGGCCCTGCTGTGGCTGGCGCTGCTGGCCTGGGCGCGACCGCTGTTGCTGCCCGACGAAGGCCGCTACGTCGGCGTGGCTTGGGGCATGCTGCGCAGCGGTGATTGGCTGACCCCGACCCTGGACGGGCTGCCGTACTTCCACAAGCCGCCGTTGTTCTACTGGATCACCGCGACTGCGATGAAGTTGTTCGGGGTGTGGGAGTGGCCGGCGCGGTTGGCGTCGGTCCTTGGCGCGTGGGCCGGGGCGCTGGCAGTGTTCCTGCTGCTGCGACGCTGGTGGGGCGAGCGCGATGCGCGTCTGGCGCTGTGGGTCCTACTGCTGCAGCCGGCGTTCTACCTGGGCGCGCAGTTTGCCAACCTCGACATGCTGGTGGCCGGCGCGATCACCGTCACCATCGCGCTGTTGGCGCAGGCGGCGCTGGCGCTGGAGCGCGACCAGCCTTACCGCAGCGCGCTGCTGGGCGCGTATGTCGCGGCCGCGCTGGCTGTGCTGGCCAAGGGCCTGATCGGAATGGTGCTGCCGGGGCTGGTGGTGACTGCCTGGCTGCTGTCGGGCGGACGCTGGCGCACCTGGCTGCGGCTGCTTTCGCTGCCGGGGCTGGTGCTGTTCGCGCTGGTCGCGGCGCCATGGTTCATTGCCATGCAGCAGCGATTTCCGGAATTCCTGCATTACTTCTTCGTGGTTCAGCACTTCCAGCGCTTCGCGGAATCCGGCTTCAACAACGTGCAGCCGTTCTGGTTCTATCCGGCGGTGCTGGTGCTGGCCACCCTGACGTGGTTGCCCTGGCTGAAGCCGCTGTTCGCGCGTGGCGAGACCGTCGATCCGCTGCGCGCCGACCTGCGCCGGCTGATGTGGCTGTGGGTGGTGCTTGTGACCGGGTTCTTCTCGCTACCGGCGTCCAAACTGGTGGGCTACATCCTGCCGGCGATCCCGCCGCTGGCGGTGCTGTTGGCGGACGGGGTCGCGGTCTATCGCAGGCGGCATGGCCGCCTCGGGCGCGGCTGGTGGGCCAGCGCCGGTGTCTCGGTGGCGTTTTGCGTGCTGGTGATCAGCGTGCTCGCGGCGCGCACGCCGCATTCGAGCAAGGGGCTGGGGCTGGAGCTGCGCGCCCAGCGCCAGGCGGGCGAGCCGGTGTTCCTGCTGGGCGAGTATTACTTCGACCTGCCGATCTACGCGCGCCTGGAACAGCCGGTGGCCTACGTGCTGGACTGGGACGACCCGGCGATCCGCGCGCGCGATACCTGGCGCAAGGAACTGGCCGATGCCGGTGGCTTCGATCCGGCGCTGGCGCCCACGCTGCTGCTGCGTCCAGTGCAGCTGGCGCCGTCCCTGTGCCGGTCGCCGGTGGCCTGGCTGGTGGGGCCGCGGGCCGCGCCGCAGACGTTCCCGGTGCTGGGGCAGGCGCGTCAGGTGGCGGCGAATGGCGAAGCTGCGCTGTGGCGGATCACGCCTGCCGCGCCCGCGGTCAGGGCTGCCCTGGGCTGCCCCGGAACACCCACAGCCGGCTCACCATCCAGGTGATTCCGGCCACGAACACCAACACTGCACCCAGCAGCAGCTGGTAGCCGATCCGGCTGACGTGCAGCGCCAGCGCGTAGGTGGCCTCGTTCAGGGTGAAGCCGAAAGCCGAGAGCAGGAAGAACCGGCGCGCCGAATCGCGCACCGGCACGCCATGCCCGCGGAAAGTCAGGTGGTGATGGCCAGCGAACGACACCGCGAAAGCCACCAGCCAGCCCAGCACATTGGCCGCCAACGGCGGCAGGCCGGCGTGTTCCACCAGCGCCACCACCACGAGCCAGTGCACGGCGGCGGCGGCGCAGCCGACGGCGATGAAGCGGAGCGGACGCGGGATGTGGTGCAACATGTCGGGTTCAGGGGCCGGAGAGGCGAAGCGGATGGAAACGGGACTGTGCATCTGTGCCGATGATTACGGGCTGGATGCGGGGGTCAACGCTGCGGTGGCGCAACTGGCGGCGCGCGGTCGCCTGCAGGCGACTGGCGCGCTGGTGGGTGCACCTGCCTGGCGGCAGGGGCTGCAATGGCTGCGCGACAGCGCCGGCAGCGGGCTGGAGGTTGGGTTGCATCTGGACTTCACCGAGGTGCCGCTGACGCCGGGCGCGCGCCATCGGTTGCAGGCATTGATAGCGCAATCCTACGCAGGTTCGCTCGGGGCCGCGATGGTGCGCGCCGAGATCCGCGCCCAGCTGGATGCGTTCGAGGACGGTCTGGGGCGTGTGCCGGCATTCGTCGATGGCCACCAGCACGTGCACCAGCTGCCGGTGATCCGCACCGTGCTGCTGGAGGAACTGGCGCGACGCTATCCGGCTTCCGGGATGCGGCCGTGGCTGCGCGATACCCGCGGCCGCTGGGCGGCGATGCGGGTAGCGGGCCTGCAGGACGCTGCCAAGGCGGCGGTGATTGCGGCGCTGGGCGCGCGTGCGCTGGCGGCCGGCGCGCGCCGCGCCGGGTTCCGCCAGAACTGCGGTTTCCTCGGCGTGTACGGCTTCGCCGGCGGGCAGGCCCGCTATGCCGGGCTGCTGCGCGGCTGGCTGGCCGCAGCGCGGCAGGCCGATATGCTGATGTGCCACCCCGGCGACCGCGCTGGCGATGCGCTGGCCGCGGCGCGGCAGGCCGAGTTCGCGGTGCTGGCGGCGCCTGCGCTGGACGACTGGCTGGCGCAGGCAGGTGTGCGGCTGGCACCGATGCGGACGCTGCTCGCGGCTTGAGCTGGCGGTCGGAGCCGTCCACCAGCACCGCCGTCAAGCGGGGATGACTGCTTCAGGCGAGCGCAAGCAGGCACGTGCGCACATTGTGCCGCCCGTGATGGCGGGATTTGCTGCGGCGCAGCAATCCGGTGGGAGCGGGCATACGCCTGAATGCGGCGAGGCCGGAACGCGTGTGCTGTTTCAAAATTTGATACAGAACATAAGCTTGTGGATAAAGCTTGAACAAGTTCTTGAAGTTTTACGCAAGTCATTGACGCGGCAAAAGAAAATTCACGCCGAACGTGTTGACACCCGTGGATTGCCTGCTAAGGTGGCGCTTCGTGGGAAAACCGGGAAAATTGTGGTTTTCTTGGGTGAACTCCGCCGCAGACGGGGGCAGCAAGGGCAGCATGTTCCAGGGCGAAACCGCCATCACCATTGACGACAAGGGCCGGCTGTCGATTCCGACTGCCTACCGGGATCTTGTTGCGCGCGAATGTGGCAATCGCCTGGTGGTGACTTACAACCCGTTCGAGAACGGCTGCCTGTACGTGTACCCGCACGCGGTGTGGGAGCGGGTGCGCGACCAGGTCAACGCCTTGCCGAAGACCCGGAAGACCAGCCGCGTCCTGCAGCTGAAATTGGTGGGCGCGGCAGCGTTTGCCGAGCCTGATGGCAATGCCCGCATTTCGATTCCTGCAAGCCATCGCAGTGCGGTGGGCATCGAAAAGCGCGCCGTCCTGCTGGGCATGGGCGAGAAGTTCGAGCTGTGGAGCGAGCAGGCACATCACGAGCAGATCCGGCAAACCCTCGGGGACGCCGATCTGGGCGATGACCTGCTGGATCTGACGTTGTGAGCGGCGGTGGCGCGGGCATCGCGTCCGCCCACCTCCCGGTGTTGTTTGCCGAGGTCATGGACGGTCTGGCGGTGAAACGGGATGGAACCTACCTGGACGGCACGTTCGGTCGAGGCGGGCATGCGCGTGGGGTGTTGCAGCGGCTGGGGCCGCAAGGGCGTCTTCTGGTGATGGACAAGGATCCGGATGCAATCGCGGTGGCCATGCAGATGGCCGGCGGCGATGCGCGCCTGGCTTGGCATCGCGGCAGTTTCGCCGAGCTCGCACAGTGGGATCAGGCCGACGCCGGGCTGGACGGCGTATTGCTGGATCTGGGCGTGTCGTCTCCCCAGCTGGACGTGGCCGAGCGTGGGTTTTCGTTCGGCAAGGACGGCCCGCTGGACATGCGCATGGACTGCGACTCCGGCGAAAGCGCCGCGCAGTGGCTGCAACAAGCATCCGAGAAAGAGATCGCCGACGTGCTGTGGACGTATGGCGAAGAACGCCAGAGCCGGCGCATCGCGCGCGCCATCGTGGCCCAGCGCGCCAGCGAGCCGCTGCTGCGAACCGCCCAGCTGGCTGCGCTGATCGCCGCCGTGCTGCCGCGCGGCAACGCCAAGACGCATCCGGCGACGCGCTCCTTCCAGGCGATCCGAATCCACATCAATCGCGAATTGACCGATCTGGAAGTCGGTCTGGATGCGGCGCTGGCGCGGCTCAAGCCGGGCGGACGGCTGGCGGTCATCGCGTTCCATTCGCTGGAGGACCGCATCGTCAAGCAGTTCATGTCGCGCCACGCGAAGGCACCGCCCGCGAACCGGCGGATGCCGGAAGTGACGGGATTCGTGCCGGCATTGCGCCTGCTGGGTGGTGCGCAAAAGGCAGGCGCCGCCGAGCTGGCTGCCAATCCGCGCGCGCGCAGTGCGGTCTTGCGGGTAGCCGAGAAATTGCCGGTTCAAGCCATGGAGGTGGCGGCATGAATCGCTATTTTCTGCTCGCCGCGCTGGTGCTGGCGAATGTGGCCAGTGCGCTGCTGATCGTGCGCGATCGCCACGACCACCGGCAGGCGTTTGTCGAATTGAGCAAGCTGGAAAAGGCGCGGGACGCGCTCAACGTCGAATTTGGCCGGCTGCAGTTGGAGCAGGCCACCTGGGCGGAAAGCAACCGCGTGGACCAGGTGGCGCGCACGCGCTTGGGCATGGCGTTCCCGCGCACCGAAGACACCGTGGTGCTGCGCCGATGAAGCATTTCGGGAAGCGCCAGCGTTGGTTTGGCAGCAACGGCGAGCGCCGTGAACGCGCCGGCGGGCAGTTCGACCTGCGCAAGCGGATGCTGCTGGTCGCAGGCTTCCTCGGCCTGGGCTCGGTGGGGCTGCTGGCGCGCGCGCTGGACCTGCAGGTGGTGGACCACGTGTTCTACCAGCAGCAGGGTGACGCGCGTTTCCTCCGCGAGATTCCGATCGCCACCTCGCGCGGCATGATCACCGACCGCAATGGCGAGCCGCTGGCGATTTCCTCGCCGGTGGAATCGATCTGGGCCAACCCGAAGGAGTTGTTGAAGTCGCCGGCGCGACTGCCGGCATTGGCCGATGCGCTGGGCATGCCGCAGGACGAGTTGGCCAGCCGGCTGAGTGCGCGCGTCGACAAGGAATTCGTGTATCTCAAGCGGCGCATCAATCCGGACGAGGCAGCGCGCATCCTGGCGCTGGACATTCCCGGCGTGGCCAGCCAGCGCGAATACCGGCGCTTCTACCCGCAAGGGGATGTGCTGGCGCAGGTGCTGGGTTTCACCAATATCGACGACCGTGGACAGGAGGGGCTGGAGCTGGCGTTCGACGATTGGCTGCGCGGCACGCCGGGCGCCAAGCGCGTCATTCGCGACAACAAGGGACGCATCGTCGAGAACGTGGACCTGGTGCGCGCGGCGCAGCCCGGCCACGACCTTGCCCTGAGCATCGACCGTCGCATCCAGTACCTCACCCATCGGGAACTGCGTGATGCAATCGCCGAAACCGGTGCCAGCAGCGGCTCGGCGGTGGTGCTGGACGTGGCCACCGGCGAAGTGCTGGCGATGGACAATTTCCCCACCTTCAATCCCAACGCGGTGGCCAGCAGCCAGCGCGACGCGCATCGCAATCGCGCGGTGACCGACCTGATGGAACCCGGCTCGACGATGAAGCCGATCACCGTGGCGGCAGGATTGGAGGCGGGGGTGATCACCCCGCAGACCCTGTTCAACACCAGCCCTGGCTGGATTCCGAACGGCAAGTACCGCACCACCGATACGCACAACTACGGCGTGCTGGACACCACCGGGATCATTCGCAAAAGCTCCAACGTGGGCGCGTCGCTGGTCGCACAGCGGCTGAGCAACGAGCAATTCAACAACGTGCTGCGGCGCTTCGGCTACGGGCGCAGCACTGGCAGTGGTTTTCCCGGCGAAGCCGCTGGCCTGTTCCCGACGCCTGATCGCTGGAGCGGCACCAGCAAGCAGACCATGAGCTACGGCTATGGCCTGAGCGTGACCCCGTTGCAGATCGCCACCGCCTACGCGGCGCTGGGCAATGGCGGCCTGCTGCACCAGCCCAGTTTCGTGAAGGGCCAGCACAACCCGCCACGGCAGGTGCTGGATCCGAAAATTGCACGCGAAGTGCTGCAGATGATGCAGACCGTCACCGAGCCGGGCGGTACCGCGACCCAGGCCGCGATCCTGGGTTACCACGTGGCCGGCAAGACGGGCACCTCGCGCAAGGCCAGCGCCGGCGGCTATTCGCGCCGCTACATCGGCTATTTCGCCGGGTTGGTCCCGGTGGACAAGCCGCGCTTTGCGATGGTGGTGGCGGTCAACGATCCCGATCCATCGCGCAAGGGCTACACCGGCGGCGTGGTCGCCGGCCCGGTGTTTCGCAACGTGATGGAAGGCGCGCTGCGCTTGATGGACGTCTCGCCCGATGATCTTGGCGCGTGGCTGGCGGTGCAGGACGCCGCCGAAGCCAGGCGGCTGAAGGCGGATGGCCGCGCCGCATCGTCGCCGGTGCTTCCGGCGCCCGTTCTGCCGGCGCCCGTGGTCGTTCCTGCGTCCGTGCACGGGGGTGCGCCATGACCCGGAAGATGTTGCTCAGCGAACTGCTGCCGGAACTGGAAGGGCTGTCGTCCGACCTCGCCATCACCGGGCTGGTGCAGGACACCCGCGCGCTGCAGCCGGGGGACGCGTTCGTCGCCATCGCCGGTTTCGGCGCGCACGGGTTGGGTTTTGCCGATGCGGCGCGCGAGGCGGGTGCAGTGGCGATCCTGTTCGAGCCGCCCGCGCCGGCAGAGCTGCCCGCGCCGGCGGATGCCATTCCGGTACCGGGCCTGCGCGCGCGGCTGGGCGGCATGGCCGATGCGTTCCACGGCCAGCCAAGCGCGGCGATGGCCACGGTGGGCGTCACCGGCACCAACGGCAAGACGTCCACGGTGCAGCTGCTGGCGCAGGCATGGACGCTGCGCGGGCAAAAGGCGGGCACCGTGGGCACGTTGGGCGCGGGGATTTGGCCCAATGCCGTGCCCACCGGCTTCACCACGCCGCTGGTGCTGCGCCTGCACGCCCTGCTTGCCGAGCTGCGCGATGACGGCGCGTCGGCGGTGGCGATGGAAGTGTCTTCGCACGCGCTGGATCAGGGGCGCGTGGATGGCGTGCACTTCGACGTGGCGGTATTCACCAATCTGACTCGCGATCACCTTGATTATCACGGCGACATGGCCCGCTACGGCGCGGCCAAGGCCAAGTTGTTCGACTGGCCCGGCCTGCGCGCCGCGGCGGTCAATCTGGATGATGCCTTCGGCCGCGAATTGTTCGAGGCGGTGGGCGGCAAGGTGCGCGCGCTGGGCTTCTCCTCGCGCGGTGCCGCCGGCGCCAGCGTGCGTGCGGAAGAGCTGGTGCTGGACGGCAGCGGCATCCGCTTCCTGCTGCATGCCGGCGGGCAGGCGCACCCGGTGCACTCGCCGCTGCTGGGCCGCTTCAACGTGGACAACCTGCTGGGCGTGGCAACCACCCTGTTTGCGATGGGGATGGCGCCGGCGCAGCTCGCCGAGACGCTGTCGCAGTTGTTGCCGGTCGACGGCCGGATGAACCGCATCGATGGCGACTACAAGGCGCCGCTGGTGGTGGTGGACTACGCGCACACCCCGGACGCGCTGGAGCAGGCGCTGGCCTCCCTGCGCGCGCACACCCGCAGCCGGTTGTTCTGCGTGTTCGGCTGCGGTGGCGAGCGCGATGTCGGCAAGCGCCCGCAGATGGCCGCCATCGCCGAGCGGCTGGCCGATGTGGTCATCGTCACCGACGACAATCCACGCCGCGAAGATGGCGACGCCATCGTTGCCGACATCCTGGCGGGGCTCAATGAGCCGGCGCGAGTGGCGGTGCAGCGCGACCGTGCTGCCGCGATCGCACAGGCGATCACGCAGGCGGGCATCGACGACGTGGTGCTGATCGCCGGCAAGGGCCACGAGCCCTATCAGGAAATAAACGGCGTCCGCCATCCGTTCCACGATGCCGACACCGCGCGTGTCCTGCTGATCGGGAAATACGCATGACCCCGCGCATGCTCTCGTGGATCGCCCAGGTCACCGGTGGCCGGTTGGTCGGTGCCGACCGCACGGTCGACGCCATCGCCACCGACAGCCGCGCACTGCCCGGCGGCGATGCATTGTTCGTCGCGCTGAAAGGCGAGAACTTCGACGGCCACGCCCACGTGCAGGCCGCTGCCGACGGCGGCTGCGTGGCGGCGCTGGTGGCGCGCGCGGTCGATGCAGACCTTGCGCAGGTGGTGGTGGCCGATACCGAGCGTGCGCTGGGCGAACTGGCTGCGGCCGTGCAGCGCGAACGCGCCACCTGCGTGCTGGCCATCACCGGCAGCAATGGCAAGACGTCGGTCAAGACGCTGCTGTACTCGATCCTGTCCCAGCTTGGCGGTGCCTACGCCAATCCGGGCAACTTCAACAACGAAATCGGCCTGCCGCTGGCAGTGCTGGCGGCGCCGGAAGACGCCCGTTTCGCGATTTACGAGATGGGCGCCGGCAAGCCCGGCGACATCGCCTACCTGACCACGATCGCGCGGCCCGAGGTGGCGTTGGTCAACAATATCGCGCCGGCCCACCTGGAGCGCATGGGCAGCCTGCTGGGCGTGGCCCAGACCAAGGCAGCGATCTATCAAGCGCTGCCGCCGGACGGCGTGGCGGTGATCAATGCCGATGACGCGTTCGCGCTGTATTTCCTGGAGCGCCTGCAGGGCCGGCGCGCGATGCGTTTCGGGCTGGATGCCGATGCCGAGTTCCGGGCCTGCGATATCCAGGCCGGCATCGCCGGGTCGCGCTTCTTGCTGGTCACGCCGCAAGGTCAGGTGGACGTCTCGCTGCCGCTGCCGGGCCGGCACAACGTGCGCAATGCGCTGGCGGCGGCGGCGATGGCCACGGCGGTAGGCGCGACGCTTGAACACGTGCGCGCCGGCTTGAACGCCGCTACGCCGGTCGCCGGACGGCTGGCGGTGCATCGCCTGCACAGCGGTGCGGTGCTGGTGGACGACAGTTACAACGCCAATCCGGGGTCGGTGGCCGCCGCCATCGAGACCCTGGCCAACGGCGTGGATGAAGGTTGGCTGGTGCTGGGCGACATGCGCGAGCTGGGCGCCGACGAGGCTGCGTTGCACGCCGAGGCTGGCAGCCGCGCCAAGGCGGCGGGGCTGGCCCGGCTGTACACGCTTGGCAGCCTGAGCGCGCATGCCGCGCATATGTTCGGTGACGGCGCACGGCACTTCCAGTCGCACGCCGAGCTGGCAGAGGCGCTGCACGCGCAACTGCATGCCGGAGTGACCGTGGTGGTGAAGGGGTCGCGTGGCAGCGCGATGGACAAGATCGTGACGGCGCTGCTGCAGCGCGATGCCGGAAGCGGCAAGGAGGGCATCGGTGCTGCTTGAACTCACTCGCTGGCTGGAACAGTTGCAGGGCCATTTCGGCCTGTTCGGCTACCTCACCTTCCGCGGCATTCTTGCGGCGCTGACCTCGCTGGCGCTCTCGCTGTGGTGGGGGCCGGCGATGATTCGCTATCTGGGCACGCTCAAGGGTGGCCAGCCGATCCGCAAGGATGGCCCGCAGTCTCACTTTTCCAAGGCCGGCACGCCGACCATGGGTGGCCTGCTGATCCTGCTGACGGTGGCTGCGTCGGTGCTGCTGTGGGGCGACCTGCGCAACAAGTACGTGTGGGTAGTGCTGGTGGTGATGCTGGGCTTCGGTGCCATCGGCTGGGCCGACGATTGGATCAAGATCGTCAAACGCGACCCCAACGGCATGCGCTCGCGCACCAAATACGCGCTGCAATCGCTGCTGGGCCTGGCGGTTGGCGTCTATCTGTATGCCTTTGCCGACGTGCCTGCCGCGACCACGTTCTACGTGCCGCTGTTCAAGTCGGTTGCGCTGCCGATGGCGGGCGTCGGCTTCGTTGCGGTGGCCTACTTCTGGATTGTCGGCTTCTCCAACGCGGTCAACCTCACCGACGGGCTCGACGGCCTGGCGATCATGCCGACGGTGCTGGTGGCGTGCGCGTTGGGCGTGTTCGCCTATGCCTCCGGCAACGCCACGTTCTCGCATTACCTGCAAATTCCGCGGGTGCCGGGTGCGGGCGAACTGGTCATCATCTGCACCGCGATCGCCGGTGCCGGGCTGGGCTTTTTATGGTTCAACACCTATCCGGCGATGGTGTTCATGGGTGACATCGGCGCGCTGGCGCTGGGCGCCGTGCTCGGCACCATCGCGGTGATCGTGCGCCAGGAACTGGTGCTGGTGCTGATGGGCGGCATCTTCGTCATCGAAACCCTGTCGGTGATGATCCAGGTGGCCAGCTTCAAGCTCACCGGCAAGCGCGTGTTCCGGATGGCGCCGATCCATCACCATTTCGAATTGAAAGGCTGGCCGGAGCCGCGCGTCATCGTGCGCTTCTGGATCATCAGCGTGGTGCTGGTGCTGGTGGGTCTTGCCACGTTGAAGGTGCGCTGATGATCACCCGCGCTTTCGACAACCTGCGCCAGGCCACCCTCATCGCCGAGATCAACGGGCGCTTCGACCCGTGGCTGCTGGGCGTGTCGATTGCGCTGGCCTGCCTGGGCGTGGTGATGGTGGGCTCGGCGGCGATCGCCGGCGGCGGCGTGGACGTCGGGCCGTGGTATTTCCTGAGCCGGCACGTGATGTTCCTTGCCGTCGGACTGGTGCTGGCCGCCGTGGCGATGCGCACCGAACTGAAGACCATCGAGAAGCACAGCCAATGGCTGCTGCTGGCCTGCATCGTCCTGCTGGGTCTGGTGTTCGTACCCGGCATCGGCAAGACCGTGAACGGTGCGCGGCGCTGGCTGAACCTGGGTGTGTCCAATTTCCAGGCGGTGGAAGCCGTCAAGCTGCTTTACATCGTCTGGCTGGCCAGCTACCTGAAGCGCTACAGCGAAGACGTGGCGGCCACCTGGCCGGCCATGCTCAAGCCGCTGGGCGTGGCGGTGCTGCTGGTGGGGATTTTGCTGGCGCAGCCGGATTTCGGTTCGTCAACGCTGCTGCTTGCGATCACCGTGGGCATGCTGGTGCTGGGCGGGGTCAACATGCCGCGCATGTTCGGCCCCGTGCTGATCGGCCTGGCGGGCCTGGTCATGATCGCCATCGCCGCGCCGTACCGCATGCGCCGCCTGACCACCTTCACCGATCCCTGGGCAGACCCGTTCAACAGCGGCTATCAGCTCACCAACGCGCTGATGGCGGTCGGTCGCGGCGAGTGGTTCGGCGTCGGGCTTGGCGCGTCGGTGCAGAAGCTGTCCTATTTGCCGGAGGCGCATACCGACTTCATCATGGCGGTGATTGCCGAGGAACTCGGTTTCGCCGGCGTATGCCTGGTGGTAGGCCTGTATGCGCTGCTGGCGGGCCGTGCGTTCTGGCTTGGCATGAAGTGCGTGGAGCTGCGCCGCCATTTCTCCGGCTACATCGCGTTCGGCATCGCCCTGTGGATGGCGCTGCAAAGCTTTGTTTCGATCGGGGTCAACCTCGGCATGTTGCCGACCAAGGGGCTGACCCTGCCGCTGGTGTCCTCCGGTGGGTCCAGCGTGCTGATGACCTGTGCCGCGCTGGGCCTGCTGCTGCGGGTGTCCTACGAATACGATCGCGCCGCCCGGCAAGTGGCCAAGCGTCGCGGTGTCGCCGCCGGCATGCCGGTGGGTACGCCGCCGGCCACCTCGCAGCCGCCGGTCGTTGCGGCCGACAGCGGCCGCGGCAGCGCCAGGCTGCGCCCGCGGATCGAGCCCGGCATGGGCAAGTCGCCTGCCGAGTCCGCCGCGCTGAGCGCACTGCGGAGAGCCCGATGACGGCGCGCCCGCCCTTGGTGATGGTGATGGCCGGCGGTACCGGTGGCCACATCTTTCCCGGGCTTGCGGTGGCGCAGGCGCTGATGGCGCGCGGCGCGCGGGTGCGCTGGCTGGGTGCCGACGGGGGCATGGAAACGCGATTGGTGCCGCAGCAGGGCATCGCCATCGACACCATTGCGGTGAAGGGCCTGCGTGGCAAGGGGATGGTCGCCCTGCTGGGCGCGCCGCTGCGGATCCTGCGTGCGGTGCGTGATGCCGCGCGCGTGCTGCGCCAGCAGCGGCCGGATGCGGTGATCAGTTTTGGCGGCTATGCGGCGGGGCCGGGCGGCATCGCCGCGCGCCTGGCCGGGATCCCGTTGCTGGTACACGAACAGAACCGCGCTGCCGGAATGACCAACAAAACGCTGGCCAAGGTCGCGCGCAAGGTGCTGGTGGGTTTCCCGCAGACCTTTGCCCGCGAAACGCTGGTCGGCAATCCGGTGCGTGCGCAGATCGCGCAGGTTGCGCCGCCGGAGCAGCGCGATTTCCAGCATGCCGGTGCCCTGCGCCTGCTGGTGCTGGGCGGCAGCCAGGGCGCGCGTGCGCTCAACAACGCCGTCCCGCAGGCAGTGGCGGCGTTGGGCGCGCCGGTGGAGATCGTGCACCAGGCGGGCGAAAACCTGCTGGACGAAGCGCGCGCTGCCTATGCCAATGCGGGCGTGTCGGCGCAGGTGGAGCCATTCATCACCGACATGGCCGCCGCTTACGCCCGGGCGGATCTGGTGGTGTGTCGCGCCGGCGCGCTGACCCTGGCCGAGCTGTGCGCGGTCGGCGTTGGCAGCGTGCTGGTGCCGTTCCCGCAGGCGGTGGATGACCACCAGACCCGCAATGCCGAGTATCTGGTCGAGCGCGATGCAGCGGTGCTGCTGCCGCAGCGCGACGATCTGGCCCTGCGCCTGCAAACGGTGCTGGCCGAGCTGTCGGCCGATGCCGGCAAGCGCGTTTCGATGGCGCGCGCCGCGCGCGCGCTGGCCCGACCCGATGCCGCCGAGCGCGTCGCTGACGCGGTGTTCGCAACCCTTTATCCGGAGGCCGCGTGATGGCCGTCAATCGCCTGCACCTGCAGGGCATCAACGAACCCGCCAAGGCCTTCCCACGGGTGCATTTCGTGGGCATTGGCGGCGTTGGCATGAGCGGCATCGCCGAAGTCCTGTGCACGCTGGGCTATCAGGTCAGTGGCTCGGACAATGCCGACAACGCGGTCACCAAGCGCCTGGCCTCGCTGGGCATCGTGCTGCACAAGGGGCACGCGTCGGCCAATGTGCTCGACGCCGACTGCGTGGTGATGTCCAGTGCGATCAGGCCCGACAATCCGGAACTGCTGGAAGCGCGCGCGCAGCGCATCCCGGTGGTGCCGCGCGCGGAAATGCTGGCCGAACTGATGCGCTTCAAGCGCGGCGTGGCGGTCGCCGGCACCCACGGCAAGACCACCACCACCTCGCTGACCGCCAGCGTGCTGGGGGAAGGCGCGCTGGACCCCACCTTCGTCATCGGCGGCAAGCTGCTGGCCGCGGGCGCCAATGCACGGCTGGGCAAGGGCGACTGGC
Source organism: Thermomonas paludicola (assembly GCF_024498955.1). Lineage (GTDB taxonomy): Bacteria > Pseudomonadota > Gammaproteobacteria > Xanthomonadales > Xanthomonadaceae > Thermomonas > Thermomonas paludicola. Next base: position 360,734 of record NZ_CP093311.1, read on the forward strand.
TGGTGGCCGAAGCCGACGAGAGCGACGGCAGCTTCCTGCGCCTGAATCCGGTGGTGGCGGTGATCACCAACATCGATGCCGACCATCTGGAAAACTACGGTGGCGATTTCGAGCGGGTGAAGCAGGCCTTCGCCGAATTCCTGCACCGCCTGCCGTTCTACGGGCTGGCCGTGTTGTGCATCGACGATGAGGAAGTGGCCGCACTCGCGCGCAGCACGCCGCGCCATATGGTCACCTACGGCTTTGCCGCGGATGCCGATGTGCGGGCCGCCGACGTCCGCCATCAGGGCGCGCACATGCAATTCACCCTGTGCCTGCCGGACGGCTCTCGCACCGACTGCACGCTGGCGTTGCCCGGGCGGCACAACGTGCAGAACGCGCTGGCTGCAGCTGCCATCGGCTGGCAGCTTGGCGTGCCAAGCACGGCCATTGCGCGTGCGTTTGAATCGTTCGAGGGCATCGGTCGGCGATTCAATCAGCTGGCCACGCTGCCGCTGGAAGGCGGCGGCGAGGTGGCATTGGTGGACGATTACGGCCACCACCCGAAGGAGTTGGCCGCGGTGTTCGCGGCGGCGCGCGGCGGCTGGCCGGACAAGCGTCTGGTGGTGGCATTCCAGCCGCACCGCTATTCGCGGACACGGGATTTGTTCGATGAATTCGCGGCGGTCCTGTCGAGCGTCGATGCGCTGGTGCTGACCGAGGTGTATCCGGCGGGCGAGGCGCCGATTGCCGGCGCCGATGCCAAGTCGCTGGCGCGCAGCATCCGCACGCGCGGCCGGATCGACCCGGTGGTGGTCGGCAGTGCGCCGGAACTGGCCAGCGTGCTGCCGGGCGTCTTGCGTGACGGCGACCTGCTGCTGTTGATGGGGGCCGGCGACATTGGCGCGGCCGCGCAGCAGATCGCGCGCGACGGGTTGCCGGGAGCGGGCGCATGACGACGATGTTCCCGCCGCTGCGCAGCACCGACCCCGCCGTGTTCGGGCGGGTGGCGGTGCTGATGGGTGGCAGCAGCAGCGAGCGCGACGTGTCGCTGGATTCCGGCCGCAACGTGTTGCAAGCGCTGCGCGCGCGTGGCGTGGATGCGCACGCGGTGGACGGCATCCCCGCACTGGTGGATGCGCTGGTACACGGCCAGTTCGACCGCGTGTTCAACATCCTGCACGGCAACAGGGGGGGCGGCGAAGACGGCGTGCTGCAGGGATTGCTGCAGGCGCTGGAAGTGCCGTTCACCGGCTCCGGCGTGCTTGGCAGCGCGCTGAGCATGGACAAGATCCGCACCAAGCAGGTCTGGCTGGCAGCGGGCCTGCCGACGCCGAGATTCGTGCGCCTGCCGCCCGGTGCAGACGATGCACAGGGAAGTGCGAGTGCCGCGGGAGGCAGGATGCCGGGAGCGGCCCTGCGCGCGGCCGCGCTGGAACTGGGCCTGCCGGTGTTCGTGAAGCCGTCCTGCGAAGGCTCCAGCGTTGGCGTGGCAAGGGTGCAGACAGAGGCCGACATCGATGCCGCGATCGACGTCGCACGCGCGTACGGCGGCGAAATGCTGATGGAGCGGATGGTCGTCGGCGACGAACTGACCGTGGGCATCCTGGGCGCTGTCGCCCTGCCCTCGATCCGGATCGTGCCGAAGGGCGAGTGGTACGACTACAACGCCAAATACATCGCCGAAGACACCCGCTACCTGTGCCCCGGGCTGGATGGTGCGGACGAAGAAGCGATCCGCGCGCTGGCGCTGGAGGCATTCGTGTCCGCCGGCTGCAGCGGCTGGGGCCGGGTTGACGTGATGCGTGACCGCAGCAGCGGTGAGCTGCTGCTGCTGGAAGTGAACACCGCGCCGGGGATGACCAGCCACTCGCTGGTGCCCAAGGCCGCAAGCCAGCTGGGCGTGGCGTTCGAGGAACTGTGCTGGCGGATCCTGGAGCAGACCCTGTGAACGCGCTGAAGCGCCCGTTGCTGTGGCTGCTGGCAGTGGCGCTGGTCGCGTTGCCGGTCGTCGCCGTGGTGGAAGGCTGGATGGGTGGCGCGCACTGGCCGCTGCGCACCCTGCGCGTGCAGGGGCAGCTGGTGCGCGTGGATCGCGCGCAGTTGCAGGCGGCGGTGCTGCCGCATGCGCAACGTGGCTTCTTTGCGGTGGACCTGGGCGACGTGCAGCATGCGGTGGACCGCTTGCCCTGGGTCGAGCGCGCCGAGGTGCGCAAGCATTGGCCGGACGTGCTCGAAGTCCGCATCGTGGAACACCGTCCGTTCGCGCGCTGGGGTGAGGCGCGCCTGCTGTCCGAGCATGGCCGGCTGTTCCCGGTGGGCAAGCTGCAGGTGCCTGCCGGCCTGCCGCTGCTGGACGGGCCCGAGGGCCGGGTGCCGGAAGTGGTGGCGCTGTACAACCAGGCGCGCGAACAACTGGCCATTGCCGGTGGCGTGCTGGGCGTGGCGCTGGATCGGCGCGGCAGCTGGTCGATCACCCTGCATGACGGGACCCGCGTGGTGCTGGGTCACGATGATCCCGGCGCGCGGCTGGCCAGGTTCGCGCCGTTGTTGCCGCAACTGACCGCGCTGAATCCGCGCCGTCGCCTGCTGCGCGCCGACCTTCGCTACACCAATGGTTTCGCACTGGCCTGGTCGCAGGCGGGCGCGACCGATGTGCAATCCCCCCCTCCGAATTCCGGCTCCAAGACATGAATCGCAAAGGCGACAAATCCCTCATCGTGGGCCTCGACATCGGCACGTCCAAGGTCACCGCACTGGTCGGCGAATACGCGCCCGGCGAGCCCATCGAGGTGATCGGGATCGGCTCCCACGAATCGCGCGGCCTGCGCCGTGGCGTGGTGGTCGATATCGACTCCACCGTGCAGTCGATCCAGCGCGCGGTGGAGGAAGCGGAGCTGATGGCCGGCTGCGAAGTCAGTGGCGTGTACGCCTCGATTTCCGGCAACCACATCCAGTGCCGCAACTCGCAGGGCGTGGCGCCGATCCGCGACGGCGAGGTCACCCATGCCGACCTCGATCGCGTGCTCGAGGCTGCCAAGGCCGTGGCCATTCCCGCCGACCAGAAGATCCTGCACGCGATCCCGCGCGACTACGTGCTGGACGGCTCGCAGGAAGGCATCCGCAATCCCGTCGGCATGACCGGCGTGCGCCTGGAAGTGCATGCGCATCTGGTCACCGGGGCCGCGGCGGCGGCCGCCAACATCACCAAATGCGTGCAGAAATGCGGGCTGCAGGTGGACAGCCTGATTCTTGGCGTGCTCGCATCCAGCCAGGCAGTGTTGACCAGCGATGAGCGCGAACTGGGCGTGGTGCTGGTGGACATGGGCGCGGGCACCACCGATATCGCGGTGTTCGTCGGCGGCGCGATCGCGCACAGCGCCAGCTTGCCGGTGGCCGGCGACAAGGTGACCGAGGACATCGCGCACATGCTGCGCACGCCCACGCCGCATGCCGAGGACATCAAGGTCAAATATGCCTGCGCGTTGGCGCAGATGGCGCGCGCCGAGGAAAGCATCCAGGTCGAGAGCGTGGGTGATCGCCCGCCGCGCCGGATGCCGCGGCAAACGCTGGCGCAGGCGGTGCAGGCGCGCTACGAGGAAATCTTCGAGATGGTGCAGGCCGAACTGCGCCGCTCCGGCTTCGAGCAGCGGGTGCGCGCCGGCATGGTGCTGACCGGCGGCGCTTCGAAGATGGAAGGCGTGGTGGAGCTGGCCGAGGAAATGTTGCAGATGCCGGTGCGGATCGGCATCCCGCAGCACGTCAGCGGGTTGGGTGAGGTGGTGGGCAATCCGGTGCATGCCACCGGCGTGGGCCTGCTGCTGATGGGCGCGCAGATGGAAAACCCGAAGCGCCCGGCACTGCCGGCCGGCAAGGTTGGCGGATGGGCAGGCAAGGCGATCAAGTGGTTTCGCGGTGAGTTCTGACGGGTGGTTGGCAGCGAGCGGCAGGCGGCAGGAAATGCGTTGAATGGACAGGCAGATCAAACAATAAACGCCGGTAACCGGCGCAGGCGCGGGTGAATCCAGGGTTCACCCGGGTGCGGCAGGACCCCCGGCAACACAACAAAAGGACATGGACATGGCAAATTTCGAACTGATCCAGCAGGTGGCACCCAACGCGGTCATCAAGGTCATTGGCGTTGGCGGTGGTGGTGGCAATGCGGTGGCGCACATGGTCAACAGCAGCGTGGAGGGCGTGGAGTTCATCACCGCCAACACCGACTCGCAGGCCATCAAGAATTGCGGTGCCAGCCAGCAGCTGACCCTGGGTGGCAACGTCACCAAGGGCCTGGGTGCGGGGGCGAATCCGGAAGTCGGCCGCCAGGCCGCGCTGGAGGATCGCGAGCAAATCATCAATGCGCTGCAGGGCGCCGACATGGTGTTCATCACCGCCGGCATGGGCGGCGGCACCGGTACCGGCGCCGCGCCCGTGGTGGCGCAGCTGGCCAAGGAAATGGGCATCCTGACCGTGGCGGTGGTGACCAAGCCGTTCCCGTTCGAGGGTCGTCGCCGCATGCAGGTGGCGCAGAAGGGCATCGAAGAGCTGGCGCAGCACGTCGATTCGCTGATCACCATTCCCAACGAAAAGCTGATCAGCGTCCTCGGCCGCAATGCCACCATGATCCAGGCGTTCCGCGCCGCCAATGACGTGCTGCTGGGCGCGGTGCAGGGCATTGCCGACCTGATCGTCAGCCCCGGTTTGATCAACGTGGACTTTGCCGACGTGCGCACGGTCATGTCCGAGATGGGCCTGGCGATGATGGGGACCGGCAGCGCGCGCGGCGACGATCGCGCCCAGGCGGCGGCCGAAGCGGCGATCCGCAACCCGTTGCTGGACGACGTCAACCTGCACGGCGCCAACGGCGTGCTGGTGAACATCACCTCGGGCTCCGACCTGACCATGGCCGAGTTCGACGAAATCGGCCGTGTGGTGGGTGAATTCGCCTCCGAAGATGCCACCGTGGTGATCGGCTGCTCGCTGAACCCGGACATGCAGGACGAAGTGCGGGTCACCGTGGTCGCCACCGGGCTGAGCCAGGCCACCCTGCGCCAGCCGTTGCCGCGCGGTGAGCGCCCGGAGACAAGCGCGCGCTTTGGCGGCGATTACGACGCGCCGCGTCGCCCCCAGGTGCAGCTGGTCAGCACCCAGGTCAAGCGCGACGGCACCACCGGGCTGCCGATCGACGATGTTGCCGATGGCTACACTTCCATGCGGGCGTCCAGTTTTGCCAGCGGCCTGCGCCGCAACGCCGATGCGCCGGCATTGGCGGATCTGCCGAAGGACGACTACCTGGACATTCCTGCGTTCCTGCGTCGCCAGGCGGATTGACACTGAAACGCCTCCCCTTTCGCGGAGCGAAGGGGAATGTGGCACCCCTGTCGAATCACGCACCGGGTCGTCCACCCGGCGCGTCTTCCGGCCGGTCGGCATTGCCGGCCGGCCCCTTTCGTTTTCGCACCCTTTTGCCCTGCCGCAACGCCTGCGGGACGGGGTGTTTTACGCCTGGATTCAGGCAGCTGCGTGATATTCTGCCGCGATGCTCCGCCAACGCACCCTGAAAAACGTGACTCGCGCCACTGGCGTCGGCCTACACGGCGGCGAGAAGGTGTACCTCACCCTGCGCCCGGCGCCGATCGATGCTGGAATCGTGTTCCGCCGCGTCGACCTCGAACCGGTGGTGGAGGTGCCGGCCACCGCTGCGCTGGTCAGCGAAACCACGCTCTGCACCGGCTTGAGCGTTGGCGCTGCCAAAGTGCAGACCGTCGAGCACCTGATGTCGGCGCTGGCGGGCTTGGGCATCGACAATGCCTGCATCGACCTGACCGCGCCGGAAGTGCCCATCATGGATGGATCGGCCGGTCCGTTCGTGTTCCTGCTGCAGTCGGCGGGCATCGTCGAACAGAATGCGGCCAAGCGATTCATCCGCATCCTCAAGCCGGTGGAAGTGCGCGACGGCGACAAGTTCGCGCGCTTCGAGCCTTGCGACGGCTTCCGGGTCGGTTTCACCGTGAAGTTCGATCATCCGGCGATCCCGGATGCGCTGTCGCGGGTGGAAGTGGACTTTTCCAGCGAAACCTACATTCGCGAAGTCAGCCGCGCGCGCACGTTCGGCTTCATGCGCGATCTGGAATTCATGCGCGAGCGCAACCTGGGGCTGGGCGGCTCGATGGACAACGCCATCGTGCTCGACGAGTTCCGGGTGCTGAACGAAGACGGACTGCGCTATGCCGATGAGTTCGTCCGGCACAAGATCCTGGACGCGATCGGCGACCTGTATCTGGCGGGCCATGCGGTGATCGGCGCCTACGAAGGCTTCAAATCCGGGCATGCGCTGAACAACAAGCTGGTGCGCGCGTTGCTGGCCGATGCCGGGGCATGGGAAGAGGTCAGTTTCACTGACCCGGTGCAGGTGTCGCGGCTGGGCTATGGGGCGCTGTTGCCGGTCAGCTGAAAACCGCTTCGGCTTGCGAACCGTGACTGAGCGCACAGTCCTGCCGGCGATGTTTCCGAATCTTTAACAAAATCACCCACTTGTGCCGTTAGGATGCCCCCTCGGCCGGTGTGGCGGGCGCGTTTCGGCGCCGCCGTCGCCCGGTCGTCGGGTTTGTTGTTGCCTCCTCGGGCTCGGCAGACCGCAGCAATGCCAGAGCAGCCTTCAGTCCCGACTGGGCGGCCGCCGACATCGGGGTGCGGGGCGCGGTGACCGCAGGCAGCGGTTGCAGCGGCCCGGTGGCCGTCTTGACGACCATTGCATTCACTTCGAGCCCGATGGAGCGGGCGGCGTCGATCAGTTCCGGCGTGGCCAGCCGCAGTTTGGCGTGCCATATCGGTGCATCGACGACGAACACCAACCGGTCTTCGCGGACATTGGCCAGGCGCGCATGCGTGGCCATGCCCGGCGGCAGGTGGGGACGCAACAACTGGTCCACTGCATCAAGCCATCGGGCTCGACGCAAGGTGCCTCCGGCGGTTCCGGCGAGCAGCGTGTCCAGCGCCGCGCGCGGACTGGTGGAACGGGCATCGCCCTTGGCGGGCGTGGATCGCGAACCAGGCATGTCGAATGATCGAAGCAAACAACGTACACGATACCCGGCAGCGCGCCATTGCGCAGGTGCAATCGCTGCGCGGATGGGCGCTGCGGCGGCCGTGGGCCGCGTTGGCGCTGCTGATCGGCGCCAGCCTGCTGTGCGGCGCGGCCGTGCGCAGTGCGATCGGCATCGCCCAGGTGGAAGCCATGCAGGCGGCCGACGCGGCGCGCCAGGCAGAACTGCAAAAAGTGCGGCGCGACGCGCAGCGCGATGTCAATGCACTGGCGGCGCGGCTGGCCGAATTGCAGGCGCAGGCAAACCGGCTGAACGCGCTGGGTGCGCGCCTGACGCAGGCAGGTCAGCTGCAGGACGGCGAATTCGATTTCGAGAAGCCGGTGGGCCAGGGTGGTGGCGGGGTCTCCCGCGACATGCCCGTGGCGGAGCTGCGCCTGCGCCTGGCCGCGTTGGAGCGCGACTACCGCGTGGCCGATACGCAGCTGACGGTGCTGGAAACCCTGCTGTTCAATCGCCAGCTGGAACGCAGCGCGATGCCGTCGCGCGATCCGATCGCCGACAGCTTCGTGACCTCCGGCTTTGGCGGGCGCGCGGATCCGTTCGGCGGCGGCAGCCAGTTCCACAAAGGCATCGACTTCCAGGCCAGCGTGGGCGATCCGGTACTGGCGGTGGCCGATGGCGTGGTCAGTTTTGCCGGCGTGCGCACTGGCTACGGCAATACCGTCGAAATCGACCACGGCAATGGCATGGTCACCCGCTATGCGCACAATTCGCGGCTGACCCATCAGGTGGGTGACCTGGTGCGTGCCGGGCAGGAAATCGCCAAGGCCGGTTCCACCGGGCGTTCCACCGGCGCGCACGTGCATTTCGAAGTGTGGCAGGACGGCGTGGTGGTCAATCCCCGCAAATTCCTCGGCCACAACAACGCGCTGGCCCGGCACGGCCCGGCCCGCGGCTGACATCGGCAGAGGGGCTTGCATACGCCGCAGGCCGCCTCCAGCTAAACTAACCGATTCCCGAACGGGCGAATGCGCTCGGCTCGGGAGCGTTTTGTTGCCCAATCTTTCGATGCCGCGCCACGGCGCGCATCCCGCCAGGGACTGCACACCCCATGCTCAACAGTTTGCTCACCAGTGTTTTCGGCAGCCGCAACGAGCGCCTGCTCAAGCAATACGGCGCCATCGTCAAGAAGATCAATGCGCTGGAACCGCAGATGCAGGCGCTTTCCGACGAGGCCCTGAAGGCCAAGACCGCCGAATTCAAGCAACGCATCGCCAACGGTGAATCGCTGGACAAGCTGCTTCCGGAAGCATTCGCGGTCTGCCGCGAAACCAGCGTGCGCGTGTTCGGCATGCGCCATTTCGACGTGCAGCTGGTCGGCGGCATGGTGCTGCACCACGGCAAGATCGCCGAGATGCGTACCGGCGAAGGCAAGACCCTGACCGGCACCCTGGCGGTGTACCTCAACGCCCTGGAAGGCAAGGGCGTGCACCTGGTCACCGTCAACGACTATCTGGCGCGCCGCGATGCCGCGCAGATGGGCAAACTGTACAACTGGCTGGGCCTGTCGGTGGGCGTGGTGTACCCGGGCATGCCGCACGGCGACAAGGGCGCCGCCTACGCCGCCGACATCACTTACGGCACCAACAACGAATTCGGCTTCGACTACCTGCGCGACAACATGGCGCTGGCCAAGGAAGATCGCTTCCAGCGCGGCCTGCACTTCGCCATCGTCGATGAGGTGGACTCGATCCTGATCGACGAAGCGCGCACCCCGCTGATCATCTCCGGCCCGGCCGACGAGTCCCCGGAGTTGTATCTGCGCGTGGATGCGGTGGTGCCAAGCCTGGTGCGACAGGAAACCGAGGAAAGCGAAGGCGATTTCTGGGTGGACGAAAAGCAGAAGCAGGTGCATCTGTCCGAAACCGGGCAGGAGCACGCGGAGCAGCTGCTGCGCGATGCCGGCGTGCTGGGCGAGGGCGAGAGCCTGTATGCGGCCAACAATATCCATGTGGTGCACCACCTGAACGCGGCGATGCGCGCGCACGCCATCTACCAGCGCGACGTGGACTACATCGTGCGCGATGGCGAGGTGATCATCGTGGACGAGTTCACCGGCCGCACCCTGCCGGGCCGGCGCTGGTCCGACGGGCTGCACCAGGCGGTGGAGGCGAAGGAACAAGTGCCGGTACAGCGCGAGAACCAGACGCTGGCGTCGGTCACCTTCCAGAACCTGTTCCGCATGTACAAGAAGCTGTCGGGCATGACCGGCACGGCGGACACCGAGGCTTACGAGTTCCAGAACATCTACGGCCTGGAAGTGGTGGTCATTCCCACCCATCGGCCGATGGTGCGCAAGGATCATTCCGATCTGGTGTTCCTCAATCGTGCGGGCAAGTATCGCGCGGTGGTCAAGGACATCCTGGAGTGCGTGTCGCGGCAGCAGCCAGTGCTGGTGGGCACCACCTCGATCGAGGTCTCCGAGCTGCTGAGCAATGAACTGAACGCCGCCGGGATCGCCCACGAAGTGCTCAATGCCAAGCAGCACGAGCGCGAGGCCCACATCGTCGCCAATGCCGGCGCCCCGGGCGCGGTCACCATCGCCACCAACATGGCGGGCCGTGGTACCGACATCGTGCTGGGCGGCTCGCTGGACGCCATGCTGGCGGCGCTGGGCGAGGACGCATCCGATGCCGAGAAGGATCGCGTGAAGTCCGAATGGAAGCAGCGCCACGAGGCGGTGAAGGCTGCCGGTGGCCTGCACATCCTCGGCACCGAGCGGCACGAGTCACGGCGCATCGACAACCAGCTGCGCGGCCGTTCCGGCCGCCAGGGCGATCCGGGTTCCAGCCGTTTCTACCTGTCGCTGGAAGACAACCTGATGCGCATCTTCGCCGCTGGCTGGGTGCAGACGATGATGGCCAGGATGGGGCTGAAGGAAGACGACATCATCGAAAGCCCGCTGGTGACCCGGCAGATCGCCAATGCGCAGCGCAAGGTGGAGGCGCACAACTTCGACATCCGCAAGAACCTGCTGGACTTCGACGACGTCAACAACGACCAGCGCAAGGTGATCTACCAGCAGCGCAACGAGTTGCTGGAAGCCGAAAGCGTCAAGGCCAACATCGACGGCATCCGCACCGACGTGGTGGCCGAGATGGTGGAGCGCCTGGTGCCGCCGGACTCGATCGACGAGCAGTGGGACTTGCCGGGGCTGGAAGCCGAACTGCTTGCCGAGTTCGGGCTGCAGATGGACCTGGTCAGGCTGCACAAGGAAGAAGCGGAGCTGGATGCATCGCAGATCCTGGATCGCGTGCAGGAGGCGATGGAGGCGATGTTCGCCGACAAGGAAGCGCAGGTGGGGGGCGACACCATGCGCATGCTGGAGAAGCACGTGATGTTCAATGTGCTCGACCAGAACTGGAAAGAGCATCTGGCGCGGATGGACTACCTGCGCCAGGGCATCCATCTGCGCGGGTATGCGCAGAAGCAGCCCAAGCAGGAATACAAGAAGGAAGCGTTCGAGCTGTTCTCCGAGCTGCTGGAGAAGGTCAAGCGCGAAGTGATTTCGCTGCTGGCGCGCGTGCGCATCCGCAACGAAGAAGACGTTGCCACGGCCGAGGCCCAGGAGCGCGCACGCGCCGAGGCGATGGCGCGGCAGATGCAGTTCCAGCATCCCGACATGGGCGGGCTGGGCGCGGACGAGGAGGCGGCCGACGTGCAGGCGCAACGCGTGCAGCAGCAGGCATTCGCCCACGTGGGCCGCAACGACGCCTGCCCGTGCGGCTCCGGGAAGAAGTTCAAGCATTGCCATGGGCAGCTCAGCTGACGCTGGGCTGCCGGTGTCCGGCGATGACGTGCAAGCAGGACCCATCGCTGATCCGATGAAGCAGGTTCACGTGGTGGCCGGCGTGATCCGCGACGTGCGCGGCCGCATTCTTCTGGCGCGACGAACGGAGGGCCGCGATCTTGCCGGCCTGTGGGAGTTCCCCGGCGGCAAAGTCGAGCCGGACGAGACTCCCGACGCCGCGCTGTCGCGCGAGCTGCGCGAGGAACTCGGGATCGAAGCCATTGCGGGCAAACCTGTTCTTTGCGTGCCGCTGGACTCGCCCGGCAAGCGGCTGCTGCTGGACGTGCGTGAAGTTGCATTCACCGGAACGCCCCGCGGCCTGGAGGGGCAGGCGCTGGCCTGGGTGCCGCTGCACAAGCTGCCGGACTACCCCATGCCGCCGGCCGACGTGCCGGTCGTGGCCCTGTTGCTGAGCCAGCGTGGGGCGGCTACCTCCCCGGACTGAGGCTGGTTGCCTGCGCGTTGGCCAGCGCCCGGTAGAGTTTGTCCAGCGCCTGTACCTGCGCAGCCAGTGCCGCCATCGGGCGATCGTTGCTCAGTACGTCGTCGGCAATCGCCAGGCGCTGCGGGCGGCTCGCCTGGGCCGCCAGCATCTGCCGCGCAAGACGTTCATCGATGCCGTCGCGATGTCGCAGGCGCGCAAGCTGCGTCTCCACCGGCACATCGACCACCAGGATACGGCGCAGCCAGGGGTAGGCCGCCCTGCCGCCACCTTCGGCCAGCAGCGGGATGGAGGCAATGGCATAGGGTGTCTCGGCATGCTTGCAGGCCGCCTGCAATGCGGCGCGCACGCGTGGATGGATGATCGCTTCCAGCCGGCCGCGCGCGTTGGCATCGGCAAACACGCGCTGGCGCATGACTGCGCGATCCAGGCGACCGTCCTCGGCCAATACGGCCTGTCCGAATTCGGCGACGACCTCCGCCAGGCCTGCGCTGCCCTGCGCAACGGCCGCGCGTGCGGCCGCATCCGCATCGGCCACGAACACCCCCAGCGCGCAGAACTGCGCTTCCACCGTGCTCTTGCCCGAGGCCACTCCACCCGTCAGGCCGATGATGTAATCGCTCATGCGCGGATTATGCGTGCTTGCGGCGCGCGCGCCAGTTGCCGGAGCGGGCGCCCTGCAACCCTACGCCAGCCCGGCGAAGCGCAGATAGGCCGCGACCAGGTCGTTGCCCCACATGAAGCTGATCCAGCCGGCCGTGGCCAAATAGGGGCCGAACGGAATCGGGGTGGCTTTGCTGCGGCCTTTCGCCGCCAACCAGAGCGAGCCGACCACCGCGCCGACCAGCGACGAAATCATGATCGTGGGCAGCACCCCCACCAGCCCCGTCCACGCCCCCAGCGCCGCCAGCAATTTGAAGTCGCCGTGGCCCATGCCCTCCTTGCCGGTGAGCTGCTTGAACACCCAATACACCGACCACAGGCTCAGATAGCCCGCCATCGCGCCCAGCAGCGCGGGTTTGGCCGCGACGAAAAGGTGATCGCTGGCGGCCACCAGGCCCAACCACAGCAGCGGCAGGGTCAACTGGTCAGGCAGCAGGCGGGTGCGGAAATCGATGCCCGACAGGGCGATCAGATAGCTTGTCAGCAGCAGCGCGCCGAACCCGCGCCAGCCGAACCCGAAGCGCCACACGCAGGCCAGAAACAGCAGCCCGGTCAGCAGCTCCACCAGCGGGTACTGCATCGAGATGGACGTCTTGCAGCCGCGACACTTGCCGCCCTGCAGCACCCAGCTCAACACGGGGATGTTTTCGTACCAGGACAGCGGCTTCTTGCACGTCGGGCAATGCGAGCCTTCCACCACGATTCCCGGCGGTGGCGGATCGTAGAGGTCAGGTTCTTCCAGGATTTCCCGTGCATCGCGCTTCCACTGCCATTCCAGCCGCTTGGGCAGGCGCAGGATCACCACGTTGAGGAAACTGCCCACCAACAGGCCCAGCCCGGCTGCGGCGGGATAGCCGAAGCCGGGGTGTACGTCCAGGAATGCCATGTGCCGAATGCGTCCTGCTTACATCACCGTCATTGCGATCTTGAAGATCGGCAGATACATGGCCACCACGATGGAGCCCACCAGGCCGCCAATGATCACCATCACCATCGGCTCGATCAGGCTGGAGAGCGCATCCACCGTATTGCTGACCTCTTCCTCGTAGAACTCGGCCACCTTGTACAGCATGGTGTCCAGCGCGCCGGCTTCCTCACCGATGGCGGTCATCTGCACCACCATGTGCGGGAACAGGTTGACCTGCTTCATCGCCACGTTGACCGGATAACCCACCGCCACGTCGTCCTTCATCTTGTGCACGGCCTGTTCATAGACCATGTTGCCGGTGGCCCCGGCCACGCTGTCCAGCGCCTCCACCAGCGGCACGCCGGCGCGGAAGGTCACCGCCAGGGTGCGGGAGAAGCGGGCGATGGCCGAGTCGTTGAGCACCTTGCCGATCACCGGGAACTTCAGCATCAGCCGGTCGATGGTGTGCTGCAGTTTGGTGGAGCGCTTGTAGGTATAGAGGAAGAAGCCGATTCCCGCACCCAGGATGATGCCGATCAGCCAGAACCATTTGACCAGGATATCGGAAATGCCGAACACCAAACTGGTGAAGGCTGGCAGATCCGCACCGAAGCTCGAGAACGTTTCCTTGAAGATCGGCACCACATAGACCATCAATACGGCGGACACCAGGATCGCGACAGCGATCACCGCCGCCGGGTAGAACAGCGCCTTCTTGATCTTGCCCTTGATGCTCTCGATGTTTTCCTTGTAGGTGGCGATGGTCTCCAGCACCGTCTCCAGCACGCCGGAAGACTCGCCGGCGCGCACCAGGTTGCGGTACAGCTCGTCGAACTGCACCGGGTACTGGCTCATTGCTTCGAAGATGGACGCGCCGCCCTCGATGTCATTGCGCAGGCCGGTGACCATTTTCTTCATCGTCGGATTCTTGTTGCCGCCGCCGATGATCTCCAGGGCCATCACGATGGGCACGCCGGACTTCATCATGGTGGCCAGCTGGCGGCTGAACACGGCGATGTCGCGCGGCGAGATTTTCTTGGCAGCGCCGCCGAACAAGGGCTTGGGCTTGGGCTTGACCACGGTGGGGGTGATCCCCTGCTTGCGCAGTTCGGCGCGCAGCAGGTTGGCGTTGCGCGCCGTCTGCTCGCCTTTCATCACCTTGCCGCGCTTGTCGCGGCCCTGCCAGACAAACTCCTCCAGCGGGTTCAGCCGGCGAGTTTCGGCTTTTTCCCGGGCCTTGCTGATCGCGGCTCTGCGTGCGGACATGGGGCTCCCCTTCAATCCTTGGTGACGCGGTTGATCTCGACGAGGCTGGTGATCCCCTGTTTCACCTTGTCCAGCGCGGAGCGCCGCAAATCGCGGACGCCACTGCGCAGGGCAGCCTCGGTAATTTGCTGGACATTACCACCTGCCAGCACCATTTGCTGGATTTCATCGGTCATCGGCATCACCTGGTAAATGCCGGCACGACCCTTGTAGCCCTCGGTGCAGTCCTGGCAGCCCACCGCTTCATACACGGTGATGCCCGCATGAACCTCGTCGGCGGTGAAGCCCTCGGCCAGCAGCGCGTGTTCGGGCAAGTGCGCTGCGCGCTTGCAGTCGTGCAGGCGCCGCACCAGTCGCTGGGCGATGACCAGGCTGACCGAACTGGTGATGTTGTAGGGCGCAATGCCCATGTTCATCAGGCGGGCGATGGTCTGCGGCGCGTCGTTGGTGTGCAGGGTGGACAACACCATATGGCCGGTCTGCGCGGCCTTGATCGCGATCTCGGCAGTTTCCAGATCGCGGATTTCGCCCACCATCACCACGTCCGGATCCTGACGCAGGAAGCTGCGCAGCGCGGCAGCAAACGTCATTCCCCGCTTGACGTTTTGCTGGACCTGGTTGACGCCCGGCAGGCGGATTTCCACCGGGTCCTCGACCGTGCTGATGTTGCGGGTTTCGTCGTTGAGGATGCCCAGCCCGGTATACAGGCTCACGGTCTTGCCCGAGCCGGTGGGCCCGGTGACCAGCACCATCCCGTAGGGCTTGTGGATCGCATCCAGAAACAGCTTCTGCTGATCGGGCTCGTAGCCCAGCTTTTCGATGCCCATCTTGGCCGCGCTGCCGTCCAGGATGCGCAGCACGACCTTTTCGCCAAACAAGGTGGGCAAGGTGCTGACGCGGAAGTCGATCTGCTTGCCCTTGCTCAGGTTGAGCTTGATGCGACCGTCCTGCGGCACGCGCTTTTCCGCGATGTCCAATTGCGACATCACCTTCAGGCGCGCGGCGATGCGCGCATGCAGCTTCACCGGCACTCTTTTCGCCGTTTTCAGGATGCCGTCGATGCGGTAACGCACCCGGTAATCGTTTTCGTAGGGCTCGAAATGGATGTCCGACGCGCCGCGACGAATGGCATCCACCAGCGCCTTGTTGACGAACTTGACGACCGGCGTGTCCTCGCCCTTGGAGTCCACACCGGTGTCCGCAGACAGATCTTCGTCGCCGCCGCTGACCTCCAGGCCCTCCAGACCATCCGAGTCTGCCAAGTCGTCGGCCATGGCATCGGCCGCTTCCAGCCAGGAATCCAGGCTGCGCCTGATGGTGTCGTCGTCCACCAAAATGGGCTCAACCGCCAGGTTGGTGTGGAATTTCAGCTCTTCCAGCGCCCGGTTGTTGGTGGGGTCGGAAGTGCCCACGAACAGCCGCCCGCCGCGCTTGAACAGCGGCAACACCATATGCTTGCGCAGCAGGTCTTCCTTGACCAACGCAATCGCCGACTGCGCGGGATCAAGCGCCAACGCGTCCACCAGCGGCATCCCGAATTCGATGGAATTGGCCGCCGCCAGCGCCGCGGGGGACGCCAGCCGGCGGTCGGCCAGGTACGTGGCCAGCGGCATCTTTTCGGCCGTGGCGCCATCCATCGCCTTGCGCGCCACGGCTTCGTCCATGGCGCCATCCATCACCAAACGTCGGGCGATGCCGGTGATGCCCATCAGGTTGGGGGTGGTTGCGGTATTCATTGCTCAGGCGGCCTCCACGGGAACCATGCGACTTTAGCCTAAATGCAAAACAAGGCCCAATGCGGCCTTGCGCCCACGCCCGCCCCGCTTCCGCAGGCGCGCGCCGCAGGGGGCGCGAAGCTCTTGGCGTGACCAAGCGAAAGCAGTCGCGCCCTTTCAGCGATCCTACGGGAGGGCCGAGAGTGCACGCGCACGCTATGCGCCAGATTGCGAATCAGAGTTGAACTCGCCGTGAGAAATGTCTTGCAATAATGACATTATTTGAGATATTGAATATATTGTCTTGATTAAAGGACGACTCGGTAATGCATCTTCCGATTCGCACGCTACTGGATCTGGGGGAGGCTGTGCGTGATGCGCGGCGCGAACAAGGCTTGAAGGCGACCCGGGTCGCGGCGCAGTCTGGACGCAGCCGGGATCTGTTGCATCGGCTGGAAACAGGCGGCGACGTCACCACTGGCGCACTGCTCGACGTGTTGCGCAGCATGGGCTACACCCTGCGTCTGGAGCCGCAAGGCTTGCCCACGCTGGAAGAAGTGCGCCAGCGCTTCGCCGAAGACGATAGTGACTGACACGGACATGGACGAGCGCATCAGGCTGTTGCAGGTGAACGTGGCGGGCCAGCTCTCGGGGCAGTTGTTGCAGCAGTCCGGCTTTGAATACCGCTACCTGCAGGAGGATTCCGCCCAGCCTGCGGTCGGTCTGTTGATGCCTCCTGCGCGGCTCACCTGGCAGGACGGCGCGCTGTTCCCGGTGATGGATCAGAACCTGCCGGAAGGCGATCTGTTCAACCGCCTGCGCCAGCACTTCCCCAAGCAGGCGATGACCGCCATGCGCCTGCTTGCGTTGATCGGCAACAACGGCATCGGCCGGCTGGGCTACCGCGTGCCCGGCAGCGCTGCACCTGTGCAGGCCGTGCCGATCACCCGGCAAACCCTGCTGCGCATGCCGTTTACCGCGCAGCTATTCGATGAACTGGTGCATGCCTATCTCGCCACCGGTATTGGCGTCGCCGGCATGCAACCCAAGATCATGGTGCCCGACCGCGCCACCATTCCCATTCCCAATCTGATCGTCAAAACCGCTGGCGCAGGTTATCCCGCCCTGACCGCCAACGAATATCTGTGCATGACGGCGGCCGCGCGTGCCGGTATCGACGTGGCCAAGGTCGAGCTGGGCGACGACGGGCAACTGCTGCTGGTGGAGCGCTTCGACCTGGATGACAGTGGGCAGCGCCTCGGCTTTGAAGACGTGGCCTCGCTGATGGGGCTGCGGGTGCGCGATACCCTGTCCGAACGCAAATACCACGGCAGCTACCAGCGCGTGGCAGAGCTGCTGGGCATGATCACCGGCAATCGCCACGACTTGCAGCGCTTCTACGAGCAGTTGGCGTTCTCCATCATGGTGGGCAATGGCGATGCCCATCTGAAAAACTTCGGCGTGCTTTATCACGGGCCCGCCGATGGCATCCGCCTTGCCCCCATGTTCGACGTCGTCACCACCCGCATCTACCGCTATCAGCGCTCCCCCGGCGGCCCGGAACTGGAAGACAACACGCTTGCGCTGCGCCTGTGGTCGGGAAAAGCGCAACGCTCCAAGGCCTATCCCTTGCCGGAAGAACTGCGCCGCTTCGGTCGTGACGTCTGCGGTGTGCGCGATCCGCAGGCGCCACTGGATCGGATTGCCGCGGCCATGGCCGATACCCTGCATGCCGCCGCCGATCCACGCATTCCCGCCGGCCTGTTGGCGCGGCTGCGCCCGGTGTGGGAGAACGGAATCCGGTATGGGCAGTGAGAACCGCAATCCGCCGCACCCCGGCCCGATCCCCCAATCGTTCGCGCTAATCTAGCGTCATGGGGAACCCGACACTCAGCATCATCCTGCCTGCCAAGAACGAGGCCGAGGGCCTGCGCGGCACCTTGCCTGCGCTGCGGGTGGCGTATCCGGGCGCGGAGATCATCGTCATCGACGACGGCTCCACCGACGACACCGTACGCGTCGCCCGCGAGGCCGGTGCCAGTGTCCTGTCCTCGCCGTACTCCATGGGCAACGGCGCCGCCGTCAAGCGGGGTGCCCGTGCCGCCACCGGCGAGGTGCTGGTGTTCATGGATGCCGACGGCCAGCATGGGGCCGAGCATATCGCCGCACTGCTGGCCCGGCTGGACGAGGGCTACGACATGGTAGTCGGGGCCCGCAGCCGGGACGGCCAGGCCAACCTGCACAGAGGGCTTGCGAACGCCTTCTACAACCGTCTGGCCAGCTGGATGACCGGGCATCGGATCATGGACTTGACCTCGGGCTTCCGCGCGGTTCGCGCCGACAAGTTCAAGGAGTTCCTGCACCTGCTGCCCAACGGCTTCAGCTATCCCACCACCAGCACCATGGCATTTTTCCGCAGCGCCTACCCGGTGGCCTACGTGCCCATCCCGGTGGCCAAGCGGGTGGGCAACGGCAGCCACATCCGCCCGTTCAAGGACGGCGTTCGCTTTTTGTTGATCATTTTCAAGATTGCCAGTTTGTACTCGCCCTTGAAGCTGTTTGCGCCGACGGCTGCCGTGTTCTTTCTCGCGGGAGCGGGCTGGTATTTCTGGACGTTCTACCAAGCCGGTCGGTTTACCAACATGAGCATGCTGCTGCTAAGCGCTGCGGTAATCATCTTTCTGATCGGCCTAGTTTCGGAACAGATCACGAATCTCACCTATCTAAAGCACTAGGGACTGGTGTGGCGCGTTGTTCCATGTGCTTTGTGTTGTGCTAGTCGTCAATCATCTTGCGAAGCTCGCTTGGTTGTACACGCCATTCGGCTATGAATCTGGGGTTCGGAAGTTGTGAGCACTCCTGCACTTGTACTCATCACGACCTCCTTTCCCATTGTTGGGGATGGAAGTGAGGCGGCCGGCTCGTTCGTTGTCGATTTGGCCGAGGAGCTGGCAATGCATCTTCCAGTCCGAGTCGTGGCACCTGGCCGCGCCAGTGGACAAGAGCGTTGGTCAGAGGGCATCGAGGTTTTCCGTTACGCGACACCAAGTCGGCCACTGTCTACGCTCAAGCCTTGGCGCGCGAACGATTTGTGGTGTATAGCACGGATACTTCGAGGTGGCTTGGAGGCTACGCGTGCTGCGGCGGCAGGCGGAGTAGTGCATATTCTCGCATTATGGGGCCTGCCTTGTGGGGAGTGGGCGCGAAAAGTCGCGTCGGAGCAGGGTATCGGCTACTCGGTATGGATGCTGGGAAGCGATGTATGGTCGCTGGGAAAGGTGCCAGTGGTTCGAGGCATGCTAGCCAAGGTGATCAGGCGCGCAACTCGTGCCTATGCTGATGGGTACAAGTTAGCTGAAGATGCTCGGCGAATTGCAGGTGTCCCTGTCAATTTTCTGCCAAGCACACGGCGTATTGGGTTAAATAAGTCTTCGATTCCGCGCGATAACCCGCCTTATCGACTGCTTTTTCTCGGTCGTTGGCATCCAAACAAGGGTGTCGATCTGTTGCTTGAGGCGTTAGAATTGCTTGAGGATAACGATTGGCAATTAATCGAGAGGATCGAAATCCAAGGCGGTGGTCCTCTTGAGAGCCTTGTTCGCGCGCGCGTAGAGGTGCTTCGGGAGCGCGGGCATCCGGTCGAGGCAGGGAGATTTTTGACAAAACCAGAGGCTGAGAAGGCAATCGCGAGTTCAGACTGGGTTCTCATTCCGTCACGCATCGAAAGCATTCCTATCGTGTTCTCCGATGCAATGAAATCAAGACGGCCAATAATAGCAATGCCGGTTGGAGACATGCCTCGGTTGCTCTCCTTGCATGAAGTTGGGCACCTTGCTTCGGGTGTTGGCGCAGGCGAATTCGCACATGCCTTGAGTACGGCACTTCATGATAGAGCCTCGCGATTTGAACGTGAGCTGCAGGACGCCAGTGACTGCTTCAGTATCGAAAAGAATGTGGTTGTTAAGATTCTGCAGGCATTGCCTGAACGGTGGGGTGGTATCTCTGTATGAGCGGTAAAATGCGCGGCTACCAATATGATTTCTCTAAAAACCATTCGGAAATGTATTCGGATGAGGGGCGTATCAAGAAAGCGACTACGATGCGCCTTGTCCTGGCCGAGGTCTTCGGGGACAGGCTCCAAGACTTACAGGTGCTTAGTGTGGGGTGCTCTACGGGGATTATCGATTCGGAGTTGGCTGGTGCGGTAGGATCCGTGACCGGGATTGATATTGATGCCGATGCGGTCAGGTTCGCTCAGGAGACCTATGTTGCCAAGAACTTGAATTTCAAAGTTGGCGACGCGATGAATATTGATTTCCAGGATGCGAGTTTTGATGCGATAATCTGCGCGCAAGTTTATGAGCATGTCCCGGATCCTGTGCGTCTGATGAGTGAGATAGAGCGGGTATTGAAGCCGGGGGGGGTGTGTTATTTCGCTGCGACCAACAGGCTCAATCTGATTGAGCAACACTATGGGCTTCCTTTCCTTTCAATAATTCCCGTCAGTTGGGCGAATCATTATCTACGGATACTTG
Organism: Thermomonas paludicola; assembly: GCF_024498955.1. Lineage (GTDB taxonomy): Bacteria > Pseudomonadota > Gammaproteobacteria > Xanthomonadales > Xanthomonadaceae > Thermomonas > Thermomonas paludicola. The sequence goes on from NZ_CP093311.1 coordinate 381,137, forward strand.
GACGTGGGCAGTTTTATTATGAGCGGCACATGACTTACGGTGAGTTGCGTCGCCTAGTTGAAAACTTTGATGTGGATGATGTCACGCCGCGTCTGCTGGACAATCCGGGTCGCTACGCGGTGTGCTATATGTTTAATGGCCCCAGATTGGCGGCTGCCCGTGCATTGCGGCGACTGGCGTATTGGCTTTTTCCGGGATACATCTGGCTGCTTTGGAAGCGGCAGAAGCGTTGAAGTTTATTTTGCTTTTTCGCAGGCCACCCATCTATGCAGACCTAGTTTGCGCCAGCGCTGATCGCGATCTTTTTTGAGTGGGCGATCTATCCATAATGCGAGTTTTGAGAGCGCACCGAAAGCGAAGTGCCAGCGGTTGCAAAGCAGAAGAAAAGGCAGGAGTGCCGTTGTTCCTGCGTTGCTCCCGCTGGCGACGATCCGCCAGGAGTCAGGGATTATCCGGCGAAGATCGGCCCGTGTTAGTCCGTTGACGGCCAGCTGCTGCGACTTCTTTTTTCGTAGAAAACAGCGAGAGATTCTGTTGAACTCCGATCCGGCTTCCAGCAAAAGAATACAGGAGCCTGGTTTTAAGCTGTCATCGAGCAACTCGAGTCCCCGGGCTGCATCTTCTATTCCGATGTACATGAGCGAAGTAATGGAATAGGCAGCAGAAATGCTGGAGTTGGCAAAGGGTGGCTTTGCAATCGAGCCGCGGATTGCTAGGCCATAGTCGATCTGGAATTTCTTGCAGAAGCCATATTCGTAGTCGAGGCCTATGACATTTTGGATTCCCAAGGTGACGGCTTCATGTGCCATGCGCCCATAGCCGCAGCCGAGATCGGCGACCCATTTATCAGATTGGTTCACAAGTGGGGCAAGTATCCAGCGTAATAGAGATCGATGCCATTTGTCGATCAACTCATTCACCTGGGGGGGCAAGTTTCGCAACAGAACTGCTTGCGGCACATTGCCGAATTCCGCTTGCCGTAAGGACCAGTCTGATTGCAGTCGAGTGTCCAATGATGGTGACTCTTTCACGGCTTGTTCCGTTGCCGGCTTCATTTTCGGCCCCTAAGGCGCAATGCGATCCACAGCAGCGGTATGGCCATTACGTCTGCTAGCGTTAGGACAAGCCGCATCACGATAGCCCAGACCAGCAGGGATGAGGCTGGTAGTCCGTGGAGTCCGCCAAGCCAGATGAAAGCAGCTTCGCGCACAATCAACCCGGACGGCACGAATATCAATAGCGAACCTGCGATGGACGCTAATAGATAGCTTGCGCCCAACCAAAGAGCTTGCGAGGCGCCTTGATCGGTTCCCGCTATCAGTGTCCACATCGCAAAAAACGGTGCCCACTGAAATGTGAGGAGCAGCATGCCGGGCAATAAATTTCTGAATGCATCATCGTTCGATTGTATCTGCGATGATGCAGGCTGGTGGCGAAACTTAATCACATTGCTGGCGCATAAAAGCAGCCGACGACCTTGCTTGCTCCAGATCAGGGGCATTGCTGTGGGAGCCAGCATGAGAATCCATGTGGCGTTTAGTGTGATCGCCGCGAGAATTGAAACCGAGACGACACTAGCCCAAGTATAAACAAGGATTGTTTGCAGCAATGTAGCTTTAATAACTATAGAGATTCCTATGGCTGGCCCGAGTATCTGTGACTCCAGTATCACGCCGAAGATCTTTCCAGGGGTATAGCGCGCCACTTGGCTGACTGCGTAGGCATAGCGGGCGAGACGTCTGCCGATTCCGAGATTGCTGGCGTTCTGGACGAGAATCTCGGCATGAAGACTTGCGGTGATGAGGGTCGTAAGTGTTGCCAATGAAATCAGTGCTGCGTATTTCAGCGGATGTATGCTGGTGCCAGTCGTGGGTAGGGTTGTGATTTGCTCGCGCACGGCATGGAATACAAAGACGAGTCCGCTGCCCATCAAGAGCGTGCCGACGAAGTTCTTCAACCATGGAAAGCGCGATTGGGTCGAATTAGCGAATGTTGATATAGATTGCAACAGCTTTATGAGCTGGTCGCCAATTCGGCGAGTTTGGTGCCGCCATTTCATAATCTTTATATTCAATTGAATTGTGCCTTTGTCGCATTTATAACTCGCGTCAAGTCCAATTCCGTCAACTTCGGTGATAGCGGCAAACTTACGGTTTCACGTCCAATTCGCATTGCATTGGGCCATTGCTCCGGCTGCCAGTTGAAGCGCTGTTGGTAATAAGGATGTTCGGCTAGGGACAGGTAATGCACGCCGGTTCCGATGCCGGCGGCGTTCATGCGATCCAGGAAGTTGTCGCGAGAGCGGCCGCAAAGAGCTTCATCCACTCTGACAGTGAACAAATGATAGGCGTGTCTCGTATCGGCTTCGGGTATCGTCGGAAGGCCAAGTGGCAGGTTGACGAGTTCGTGCATGTAGCGATTCCAGGCCTGCTCGCGGCACTTCCAATTGGCGTCAACACGAGTGAGCTGATGGATCCCGATCGCCGCTTGCAGGTCCATCATGTTGTATTTGAAGCCGCATTCCACAACTTGATAATGCTTATAGCCCTTGTCGCCGAAGCGATGCCACGCATCCTTGCTCATGCCGTGCAGTGCAAGCACGCGGGCGCGTGCAACAAGAGCTTCATCCCGCCCGACGATCATCCCGCCTTCGCCGGTGGTGATGTTCTTGGTGGCGTAGAAGCTGAAACAGCCAAAATCACCGAAGGTGCCCGCTTTCTGACCGTGATATTCGGTTTCAATGGCATGTGCGCAGTCCTCGATGATGACCAGGTCATGCTTGTTGGCAATGGCCAAGATTGCGTCCATGTCGCATGGTCGCCCTGCGAAGTGTACCGGCAGGATGGCGCGGGTGCGTGACGTGATGGCGGCTTCGATTGCGGCAGGATCAATGCACTGCGTGGATGCATTCACATCGGCAAGTACCGGTGTCAGCCCGGCATGAATGATGGCATTGGCTGTCGCGCAGAACGTCAGAGGCGTGGTGATGACCTCTGAACCGGCTTCAAACCCTGCGGCAACCATGCTGACATGCAGCGCGGCGGTACAGGAATTGAGCGCAGTCACTCGCGATGGCGTCATCTCCTTGTAAGCGGCGAAATCGGATTCGAGTTTGGCCACGCGAGGACCGGTACCAAGCCATGCCGATTGCATGCAGGCTACGACTTCGTCGATTTCGGGTTGCTCAATCAGGGGCGAGCCGAAGATCAGAAATGGAGGTTCGGGTGACGTCATGGTTATGCGTCCTGAGTAGGGACTTTGTGGCTTATTGGATCACGGTTCATCGTACGTGATTGGCGCGCCCTGAACATGGGCGGCGCATTGAAGCGCCCCTGAAAGCTATGATCAAGCGAAGCGGAGACGGCAGAGCTCATCTTTTCAGCTTTGCAGCCAGTGCCGGTGCCAGCGATGCTGCGAAGCCGGCGGTAAGGTGAAGTTCGTCACGATAAGTTGGGATGCCGTCGCGTTCCGCCACGCATGTGCCACCGGGACAAATTGCATCGGTCATGTCGATGACTTGCACATTGTTGAAGCCAGACGCGGCTACTTGCAGCGCGTGGAAAACGGCATTGGAGTGTGGGTCGTGTGCGGGCGCGGCACAGCTCGTGCGGGCAATGTAGTTCCACAGCAGACCACGCGGTGCCATGCAGTTGGGACCATCGAATGGCAGTTCTGGACTAGCGCGCAGGATGTCGACTCTGCCGGCGCCAGGGGCGATTCGGCGCAAGACGTGTATGGTGCCTTCCAGCCACTGGATATCGGTGAAATCGTAGGTCTGGGTCGAGCCGAGGATCACCCGGTTCGGCGCAAGTTGTGCGATGCGAGTCAGTGCAGCTTCTCGCCAGTTAGCGCATTCGGTATATTCGCGGCCGATGCGTGCATAAAACATGGGCATGTCCACGATAGGGCATGCGGACTTGGTCATCACCACGATGCGCCATTTGGCGGAGTCAAAGATGCGTTGGATTGCCGGAAACCATTGCAGTCCGACGCTGTCACCAAGCACGACCAATGTTTGGGAGGCCTGTGGATTGCCGAATTCGCAGGGCATCAGCGCATCGCTGCGATACCACTGGTCGCATTGCATGCGGTAAAGACTTGGCAAATCCCCGCGGGCAGACAGGATGCGTTGGTAGGCAGGCTGTTCAATCGTTCGTCGCACCATGATCTGCCACTGAGAGAACGCGGCGACGGCGCAGGCCATCAGCAGTAAGGCGCCGAGGATGGCGCGTCGCGGCGGTTGCAGCAAACGAGCGTTTTGTCGAATAGGCGTTTCGACAAAACGCCAGGACAACCACGCCAACAGCAATGAAGCCAGCACCAGGATCAGGCGCACGCTGGGCGACGGCTGCGGCCAAAACAGGCTGCCTAAAACCAACATAGGCCAATGCCAGAGATACCAGGAATACGAGACGCGACCAATGGCAGTCATTGCGGGTTGTGCCAGCATTCGGCTGACGGATGTTCGTGGTGTCAGCGTTCCGGAGACAAGTACAGCCAGCGCGCCAAGTGTCGGCAGTATTGCCCACGCGCCGGGATAGCGGACATCCCTGCCCAGTATCACGGCAGATGCCACGATTCCGACCAGGCCGAGCCAGCCAAACAACGCTACCCGAGGCGGTATGCTGCCTGCGTCTTCATCGCGATCCGCAAAATAAAGGCCAGCCAGCCCGCCTAGAGCAAATTGCCATGCCCGCAGTGGCATCAGATAGAACGCATGGCGAGGCTCGACATTGGTGATGAAGATACAGGCGGCAAAGCTGAGGCCCGCCACTAGCCACAGCAATTGGACCAGGTTGAGGCGGCTTGGGGGCACCGCCTTGCGCCACGTCCCATAAGCAGCGGCCAGCAATAGTGGCCAAACAAGATAATACTGCTCCTCGACACCCAAAGACCAAGTATGCAGGTACAGATTGGTGCTGCTGTCCACGCCGAAATAGTCCAGCCGACTGAATGCGAACAGCAGGTTGCTGGCCCAAAGTACGGCCGTAGCGCCAGCATTGGCTTGTCCGCTTTGTTGCGATGCCGGTACCAGTTGGCTACCCAATAGACCGGTTACGACCAGCATTAACAACAACGCCGGCAACAGCCGCCGGAATCTGCGCGCGTAAAACCGCATGAATTGAATGCGCCGTGTGCGCAGCAATTCCTGGGTGAGTAGGCGGGTAATCAAATAGCCCGACAGGACGAAGAAAACGTCCACGCCGACGTACCCGCCGGCCAGCCATGGTACGCCAGCGTGTGCAGCCACCACCAGCAGGATGGCGATGGCGCGCAAGCCTTCGATGTCGGGACGGAAACTCAAAAATTGGTTGCTCGAGCCGCTTGCTTGCGAGCAAAATCAAGTTGAATGATTTCGTCCGCCAAATCCGTTCTGCCCTTGTTCCGAAGTTCGCCAGACAGTTCTTGTGGGAAAGAGTCTGTGGGGTTGGTGGAGTTGATCGCCTTGATGAAATAGGGCATAGCTTGGTCTGGTTCATCCAGATCGTTCAGGACGAAATAGCCGATTTGCGCGGTTTGAAATGGTTTGAGTGGTGCGTAACGGGCCCAGATGGTCAGTGTTTTGAGTAATTGCTGTTTGTTCAGCATGACACCTGTATGCGCATGATAAGTAAGGATGGTCGGTGCGCGCTGGTTATCCCAGCTCATGCTCACTGTTTCCAGTTGGTGCTGGAAAAGCTCCCAATCCTGTCGGTTAACATTTCCTTTAAGCGTCTTGAGAACGATCAACAACGCAGCGTTGTTAAGTGCATACGGTGCAAGCCTGGTGCCATTGCCACAGGCTAGGATTGCTTCGCCGATGTGCGAATTTCCTTTGATCGCGCCTCCTCCTGCTTCGAATTCGCTTGAGCACAATTCGATCCATGCGCGTGCCGAATGGGGTGCCGCTGCCGTACTCGCTTTGGAAAAAATCAGGTTACTACTCCAACTATGAGCACGAAACGCGGTGGCAGTACTCAACGTCAGTAGCACTACAAGGTACGCGCCGGCTTGTTGCTTGGGATGCAGGTGAAGGCGTTTACTGGTATGTGCGAGCAGACTGCCGATGGCAAGCACGGCTCCAATCATTGCGAAATGGTTGCGATGTTCAAAAGCCAGCTCCAGTCCAACGACATTGCTGGTGATGAAATGTGCGCTGAAAAATAGCAGTACGCCCAGCGTGAAAAGTGGCTGGCGCGCACGCAGTCGCCAAGCGACGCCAAGCAAGGCCAGTAGCAGCAGGATGGCGGGCAGGGTTGTCCAAGGTTGAAAGAGACCTCTGGAGGGTTGTAGCCAGTCATAGTAGAACGGCATGTGCGAGGGCAGTGGCACCAAGATTTGCCACAGGTATAGGCACAGCACCCTAGCTTGGGTCAGCAAGCGCTCGGGGGTGGAAAAGTCACGCCCGTCATAGGCGTTCCAGGCCCAGTAATGCGGAATTACCACGAACAAATAAAGCCCTGCGCCAATCAGGCTGGCAACCATATAGCCGCGACGCAGATGGTTGGCGAGTGGTTGGTCGGCTGCGGAAAAACGCAATACAGTCAGTTCCAGAGCAAGGGTATAGGCGGGTAAGAGGCTGGAGTCTTCCTTGCAGCCCATCGCGGCTACCCAAAGCAATGCCGCGCCTAGCAGGCAGGTGCGGCCGGAGCGGCCCCCAATCTGGGCGCGACGTGCCTGTAGGTAGGCCAGTAGCGCCAGTACGAGGAACAGTGTGCCCATGGTTTGCAGGCGCTGTACCGTATACAGGACGGAGGACACCATCAGAGGGTGTACTGCCCAAGCCAGTGCAAGGGCGGTGGCTAGCCAGTGTGCGCGTTTTTCGCGGGTACCCGTGACCAGCAGTAGACTGCGGAAGAGCCATGCCAACGCGAATGCAGTCAGCATGTGTATCAGGATATTGGTGGTCTTAAAGGTGGCCGGATCGGCACCGCCTCCGCGCCAATAATCCAATGCGAAGGTCAAGGTGGGTAGGCTTCGCATCTGCCCGGAAATCTGTGGCGTGACGACGACTTTGGCTAAGCTTTCCGCAGTCAGCTCTTTCAGCTGGATGGATTCATTGTTGACGATATTGGGCATGTCGTCGAACACGAATTCGCCCGGCAGGCCGGGGAGATACGGCAGGCCTGCGAGCAGGGCAACCAGGAGGCTGAAAATCAGAAACTGACGGATGGCCGGAGGAGCTGCCGGGTTGCGATACATAGAGTAGACAAGGTGCGTTGGTAACCGCATGAGCTTAGCTGCCCTTACTGGTCTCTGCGCACTCAATTTTCAATGTAGCGAGCAGCTTGCGGTGTTCATGTCGCAAGTGACGGTGCGGTTGTAGGGCGATCGCGGGGTTGCCGTGATATCCGTATCGATATCGGTAGCGGTATCGATCGAGGCGCACGCGGCATAAGTTGCAGCCGGAGGAGTCGTGTTGTTGTAGATTGCAGTCAGGGCGAAGTTCGCATAATTTTTCGCTTCGGCCAAGCATGCTGTCTCTGATGAGCGGATGCGGTAGTTGGTGTAGACGGGTAGGGCGATGGCAGCGAGGATGGCGATGATGGCCACAACGATCATCAATTCAATCAACGTGAAGCCAAGCTCGTTGCTACGCATGATTCGGCTCCGTATTAATGGGCTGTCATGACCTGTCAAGCAAGAAGTGGGCCATTAGTCTTTCGTGATTGGTTTCCTCGGGGGAGGGAAAAAAAAGCCCCTCTTTCGAGGGGCCCTTTGATGCGACACTCAAGCCAAATTACTGGAGGCTGCAAGTGGCAGAGTTGACGTCGCAAACCGGGTGACGCTGGCCAGCAGGATTTGCAGTTGCTGTGAAGGTGCCGGTGGACAGAGTGCCGGAGCCGCACGCGGCGGGGGTGTAGGCCTGAATAGTCATAGCGTTGACCGAGGATGCCAGATAGGCGTTCATGGCTGCCTTGGCCTCGCCCAGACACGCGTTTTCGGCTGCACGCACGCGGTAGTTGTTGTACGCCGGCAGCGCGATGGCGGCCAGGATGGCGATGATCGCGACGACGATCATCAGTTCGATCAAGGTGAAGCCTTGCTGGTTCTTCATGGTGTATCCCCTAGGGTTGGTTGGGTGGTTCACGTGCCGGGGTGCCCGCTGGTACCGGTCCCGAGGCGGGCTCGGTGGCACGTGCAGAAGTTATAACGCATGAATCGTGCCAATGGCGGACATGAGGCCGAGGCATGGCATTTCGTGGCCGCCTTCACGGTATCTGGCGAGGGTGGCGGTTGAAGTTTACGTCATTATTTGTCACATGGTGACGTGTTGCGTCATGTTGCGGTGCGGGCAGGGTGGCTGGGGCGAGGGCGGTGGGGGCAGCAGGGCCGGTGCGCGGGGCAGCTATAATCGGCGGATTCTTCCCGCCAGCCGAGCCGCATCCATGAGCATTGAACTCCTCGCTGAAACCGCCCGCGCCATGGTCGCCCCGGGCAAGGGCATCATCGCCATCGATGAATCCTCCGCTACCTGCAAGAAGCGCTTCGATGGTGTCGGCATCGAGTGTACTGAAGAAGCCCGCCGCGCCTACCGCGAGCTGCTGCTGACCGCGCCGAACGCCAACCAGTACCTGTCCGGCGCGATCCTGTTCGACGAAACCCTGCGCCAGTCCACCAAGAGCGGCGTGCCGTTCGCCAAGTACATGCTGGACAACGGCATGATCCCGGGCATCAAGGTGGACAGGGGCACGGTGCCGCTGGCCGGCTTCCCGGGCGAGCTGGTGACCGAAGGCCTCGACGGCCTGCGCGACCGCCTCAAGGAGTACTACAAGCTCGGTGCCCGCTTCGCCAAGTGGCGCGCGGTGATCACCATCGGCGACGACATCCCGTCCGGCACCTGCATCGAGGCCAACAGCCACGCGCTGGCGCGCTATGCCGCGCTGTGCCAGGAGCAGGGCCTGGTGCCGATGGTCGAGCCGGAAGTGCTGATGGACGGCGACCACGACATCGGCACCTGCTATGAAGTCACCGAGGTGGTGCTGCGTTCGCTGTTCGACGCGCTGTACAACCAGAGCGTGATGCTGGAAGGCACCATCCTGAAGGCCTCGATGGTCGTCCCGGGCAAGGGCTGCGCCGAGCAGGCCAGCGTCGAGGAAGTGGCCGAGTCCACCCTGATGTGCCTGAAGTCGGCGGTGCCGGCGATCCTGCCGGGCATCGTGTTCCTGTCCGGCGGCCAGAGCGACGAGGACGCCACCGCGCACCTCGACGCGATGAACCGGATGGGCCCGAACCCGTGGCCGCTGTCGTTCTCCTACGGCCGCGCCATGCAGCAGGCCGCGCTGAAGCTGTGGGCCGCCGACATGACCGGCAACTACGCCAAGGCCCAGCAGACCGTGTTCGAGCGCGCCAAGGCCAATGGCCTCGCCGCACTGGGGCAGTGGGAAGGCTGAGCGCGTCCAGCCGCTGCCTTGGGCAGCGGCGCGGGCACGAAACAAGCAGCGCGCCGGCCCAGTGCCGGCGCGTTGTTTTTCGGAGTCCGGTGATGGTCGGCCGGGCGAGGGTATGCTCTGCATGGGCGGATGGAGTGCAGGCACGTGTCGAATGAGCAATCGCTGCAGACGCAACTCAAGGACGCCATCGCGCGCGGCGACAAAAGCGCGGTGGCGGCATTGATGCGCCAGGGCGGCGTCAGTGGGCTGGTGCAGACCCTGCGCGCGGCGCAGGCTGCCGCAGCCCAGCAAGCCACGTCCACAGCCTCTGCGCTGCAGGTGCCGGCTGCCGTGGGCAATGCGCTGCGGCAAGGCAATTTGATCGATGCGATCAAGCGCCTGCGCGAAGCCAACCCGGGCCTGTCGCTGAAGGCGGCCAAGGATCACGTCGAGGCATTGGCCAACACGCTTCCGAAGCCGCGCGCGCAGGACAGCGCATCGTCCACCTTCGCCCATGTTCACGAGCGCACGCCAACCGTGGTGATGGGCGAGCGGCCCGGCGCCCTGCGCTGGATGATGGTGGTGCTGGGGTTGCTTGCGCTGGCGGTGTGGCTGGCCTTTGGCGCCTGACCGGCGTTTGCAACGCACGCAGGGCGATTGCGTTGACCGCAGCGATGCCCAGCGGATGGCACGGGGCGCCTGCCCGGCGCACCCGTTAAACTCGCGAGCCCCCGAACGAGTCGCATCATGCTGCAACGCCCCTGCCGTTTCCTGTGTGCCGCCGTTGCGGCGACGTTCATCCTTTGCGCGTGCGGCAAGCAGGCGACGCCCGCGCAGGGTGGGCCGGGCGGCGGGCGCGGCAACCTGCCGGTGCCGGTTGAGGTTGAAACCGTGCGCCAGCAGGACTGGAGCGACACCCTGCGCGCGCTGGGCACGGTGCGCGCGCACGAGGCGGTGACGGTCACCGCCAAGGTCAGCGAAACCGTGCAGCAGGTGCATTTTGACAGCGGGCAGGACGTCACCAAAGGCGCGCCCTTGGTGACGCTGAGCGGGCAGCAGCAGCAGGCGGCGCTGGCGCAGGCGCAAGCGCAGGAGAAAGACGCCGAGGCGCAGTTCCAGCGGCTGTCGCAGCTGGTGGGCCAACAGTTGGTGGCGCGGTCGGCGCTGGATTCCGCCCGGGCAACCCGCGATGCCGCCCGCGCGCAGTCGGCGCAGATCCGCGCCAACTTGTCCGATCGGGTGATCCGCGCGCCGTTTGCCGGCGTGCTGGGCATCCGCCAGGTCAGTCCCGGTGCGCTGGTGACGCCGGGCACGGCGATCGCCACGCTGGACGATATTGCCCGCGTGTACGTGGATTTTCCGGTTCCCGAAACCGAACTGGCCGGGGTCGCCCCGGGCCAGGCGCTGAGCGGGCGTGCCGGCGCCTATGCCGACCGCCGCTTCGATGGCGTGGTTGCCACCGTGTCTGCGCGGCTGGATGCCGGCTCGCGCGCCGCCACCGTGCGCGGCGATTTCCCCAATCCACAGCGTTTGCTCAAGCCCGGCATGCTGGTCGACGTGGCGCTGGTGCGCGGCACCCGTCTGGCACTGGTGGTGCCGGAACTGGCGGTGCAGCAGATCGGCACCGAAACCTTCGTCTGGCGGCTCAAGGACAATGACACGGTGGAAAAGGCCGACGTGGTGGTGGGCGGTCGCATTCCCGGCCAGGTGATGCTGAAGAGCGGTATCCGTGCCGGTGACCGCATCGTCACCGAAGGCACCGGCAAGCTGCAGCCGGGCGCGAAAGTGGCGCCCGCGGGCGCGGCGCCGGCTGCTGCCACAGCGAACCACTAAGCCATGAAGCTGTCCGAACTTTCCATCAAGCGGCCGGTGCTGGCCGTGGTGATGAGCCTGCTGCTGATCGTGCTGGGGGTGATGTCGTTCCTGCGCCTGACCCTGCGCGAACTGCCGGCCATCGATCCGCCGATCGTCTCGGTGCAGGTGGACTATCCGGGTGCCTCGGCCGGAGTGGTGGAAACCCGCATCACCAAGCCGCTGGAAGACGCGCTGGCCGGCATCGAGGGCATCAACACCATCGATTCCAACAGCCAGAACGGCAGCTCGCGGATCAGCATCGAGTTCTACGCGTCGCGCGACATCGAGGCGGCCGCCAACGATGTGCGCAACGCGGTCAGCCGGGTCGCCGACCGCATGCCGGAAGAGGCCAACGCGCCCGAAATCAGCAAGGTGGAGGCGGATTCCGACGCCATCATCTGGTTCAACCTGCGGTCCACCACCATGGACCAGATGCAGATGTCGGACTACGCGCAGCGCTACCTGGTGGACCGTTTCTCCAGCCTGCAGGGCGTGGCGCGGGTGTTCCTGGGCGGCAGCCAGCGCTACGCGATGCGGGTCTGGCTGGACAGCGACAAACTGGCCGCACGCGGGCTGACCACGGCGGACGTGGAAAACGCGTTGCGTGCCGAAAACGTGGAGCTGGGCGCTGGCCGCATCGAGTCCACCAACCGCGATTTCATCCTGCGGGTGGCGCGCGACTACACCAGCCCCGAGCAGTTCGCGAAGATTCCGCTGGGCAAGGGCGCCGATGGCTACGTGGTGCGGCTGGGCGACGTGGCGCGAGTGGCGCTGGAGTCCGCCGAACGGCGCGCCTACTACCACAGCAACGGCGAGCCGGCGATGGGCATCGGCATCGTCAAGACCTCCACCGCCAACAGCCTGGAAGTGGCCGATGCGGCCAAGGCCGAGGCAAACCGCATTCGCCCCACCCTGCCCAAGGGCAGCGATATCTACGTGGCGTATGACAGCACCACCTTCATCTCGGCGGCGGTGGAGCGCGTGTATGAAACGCTGCTGGAAGCCATCGTGCTGGTGCTGCTGGTGATCTGGCTGTTCCTTGGCAGCGTGCGCGCGGCGTTGATTCCGGCGGTGACCGTGCCGGTGTGCGTGATCGCCTCGTTCATCGCGCTGTACGCGTTCGGATTTTCGATCAACCTGCTGACCTTGCTGGCGCTGGTGCTGTGCATTGGCCTGGTGGTGGATGACGCCATCGTGGTGGTGGAGAACATCCAGCGCCGGGTGGACCTGGGTGAGCCGGCGCTGGTGGCGGCGCAGCGTGGCACCAGGCAGGTGGCCTTCGCGGTGTTGGCGACCACGGCGGTGTTGATCGCGGTGTTCCTGCCGGTGGGCTTCCTGCAGGGCAATACCGGGCGCCTGTTCCGCGAGCTGTCGGTGGCGCTGGCGGCGGCCGTGGCGATTTCCGCCTTCGTCGCGCTGACGCTCACGCCGATGATGGCGTCCAAGCTGCTGCGCCCGCACACCGGGCCGCATGCGGTACACGGCAATCGGGTCAGCGAATGGATCAACGCGCGCTTCCAGCGCCTTGCCGGCGGTTACCGGCGGGTGCTGGACCGGCACATCCACCGCGTCTGGCTGTTCGGCGGATTGATGCTGGCGGCGGTGGTGGCATTGCTGCTGCTGTTCAAGCTGCTGCCCAGCGAGCTGGCGCCTTCCGAAGATCGCGGTGCGTTCTCGCTGTCGATGGAAGGGCCGGAAGGTGCGGGCTTCGATTACACCGTGACGCAGATGAAGAAGGTGGAAGCGATCCTGGCCACGGAAACCGGCCCCGACAAAGCCATCCTGCGCGCCAATCCGCGCGTGCCTGGCAGCTATGGCGCCAGTGAGGAGATGCACACCGGGCGCGCGATGATCTTCCTGCAGCCTTGGAACAAACGCGAGCAGAGCACGGTGGAAATCGCCGGTGAACTGGAGAAAAAGTTTTCCGGGTTGACTGGCGTGCGCGTGCGCACGCAGGCGGGCGGCGGCCTGGTGCGTACCCGCGGGCAGCCGTTCCAGCTGGTGCTGGGTGGGCCGGACTACAAGGAACTGTCGGCTTGGCGCGACCTCATGCTGGCAAAGATGGCCGACAACCCCGGATTCGTCGGGCCGGATTCGGACTACAAGGAAACCCGACCGCAGATGCGGGTGGTGATCGACCGCGCCCGTGCCGCCGACCTGGGCGTGTCGGCCACGTCGATCGGAACGGCGCTGGAAACCATGATGGGGGGCCGTCGCGTCACCACCTTCGTGGACAGCGGCGAAGAGTACGACGTGCAATTGCAGGCCGACCGCAAGGGCCGCGATTCGGTAGCGGCGCTGGATGCGCTGCAGGTGCGTGGGCGGGATGGTGCGCTGGTGCCGCTATCCAATCTGGTCACGCTGAAGGAGATCGCCGAAGCCGGCACGCTGAACCGCTTCAACCGGCTGCGTTCGATCACCCTGAGCGCGCGCCTCGCCCCCGGCTATCCGCTGGGTGAGGCAGTGAGCTGGGCGCAGCAGACCGCGCGTGCATCGCTGCCGGATTACGCGCAGATCAGCTGGAAGGGCGAATCACGCGAGCTGCAGCAGTCCGGCGGCGAGGTGCTGGTGACCTTCGCGCTGGCGCTGCTGATCGTGTACCTGGCGCTGGCCGCGCAGTTCGAGAGCTTCCTGCACCCGCTGGTCATCATGCTCACGGTGCCGCTGGGCGTGCTCGGCGCGCTGCTGGGCCTGTGGATCACCGGCGGCACCGTCAACCTGTTCTCGCAGATCGGCATCGTGATGCTGGTCGGGCTGGCGGCGAAGAACGGCATCCTGATCGTGGAGTTCGCCAACCAGCTGCGCGATGAAGGCCGCAGCATCCACCAGGCCATCGTGGAAGCGGCCGGCGTGCGCCTGCGCCCGATCCTGATGACCTCCATCGCCACCGTGATGGGCGCGGTGCCGCTGGTGGTGTTCGGCGGGCCGGGTTCGGCCAGCCGTGGCACCATCGGCATCGTGGTGATCTTCGGCGTGGCGTTTTCGACGCTGCTGTCCCTGTTCGTGGTGCCGGCGTTCTATGCGCTGCTGGCGAAATACACCTCTTCGCCGGACGAGTTGGCGCACCGGCTGGCGAAGCTTGAAGCGGAAACCCCGCAGGCGGGTGGTCATGCGTGATCGTGATGCAGGTTCACCGTGGAAGTCGCGCCCGGCGCGCGCTGCCATCCCGACCCCGCGTGCGCCGCGTGCGCCGCGTGCGGATGATGCGCAGGCCCCATCGGACAGCCCGGGCCATCCGCAGCGCGAGCGGCGCGACGCCGAGTTGCGCATTCATGGCTTGAACGCGGTGGGCGCGGTGTTCGCGCGGCGCCCGCAGGCCATCCGCAAGCTGTACCTGCTTGAGGCCCGCATTCCGCAGCTGCAGCCATTGCTGAAATGGTGCGTTTCCAATCGGGTGGGTTATCGGGTGGTGGACGATGGCGACCTGCAGAAGCTGGCGGCCAGCGCGCATCATGAAGGCGTGGTGGCGGAGGTGCTGCGCGAAGAACCGCAGGCATTGTCCAGTTGGCTGCGCGATTTGCCGGCCGGCCCGCAGTGCGCGCTGTGGCTGGACGGCGTGGGCAATCCACACAATTTTGGCGCGATCCTGCGCAGCGCGGCGCATTTTGGCGTGTCCGCCATCCTGCTGCCCAAGCATTCCACGCTGGCGCTGTCCGGCGCGGCGGCGCGGGTGGCGGAAGGTGGCGCGGAGGCGCTGCCAATGGTGCGCCTGGGGCGCGAGGACAACAGCATCGCCCAGCTGCATGCGGCGGGGTTCGCGCTTGCCGCCACGGTAGTACGCAACGGGGCTGACCTGTTCAAGACGGCGCTGCCGCAGCGGCTGGTCTATGTGCTGGGCGCCGAGGGCGAGGGCATGTCGCCGCAGCTCACCGCGGCCTGCGACCTGCGCTTGCTGATTCCCGGCAGCGGCGCGGTGGAAAGCCTCAACGTGGCCTCGGCCACGGCGGTGCTGCTGGCGCAGTGGGCGGGTAACCGCTGACGCGGAAACGCCGCCACCCCGGCTCGCCGGGATGGCGGCGCGCGTGTTCCGCTTATTTGCCGGCGCTGGGTGGCTTGGGCGCGCTGCCAAAATCGCCGTCGGCCTGCGCCGCCAGCCAGGTGAACACCGCATAGGCGGCGGTGTTCTGGGCCAGCGACTGCGGGTTGATCTTGTCCAGCGTGTCTTCGGCGTTGTGGTGCAGGTCGAAGTAGCGGGTGCCGTCGTGGCCCAGCCAGGCCCAGGCCATGCCGCGCTCGGTCAGCGGGCCGATGTCGGATTCCGGCTCGCCCTTGCCGGGCATCCAGCTGATGCCCAGCGGCGCCAACACCTGCTGGATTTGCGCCAGTGCGGCGGGCTGCAGATCGCGCGCGCTGGAATCGAAGCCGTAGATGTGATCCGCGCCGAAGTCGCTTTCCACCGCAATGATGTGTTTGCCCACGTCACCGGCATGTTTCTGCATGTAGGCGCGACCGCCCCACAAGCCCTGTTCTTCGTTGGCAAAGGCAACCACGCGAATGCTGCGCGCCGGCTTGAGCGGTTTGAGCAGGGCGCCGGTGGCCATGGTGATGGCAATCCCCGCGCCGTCGTCGATCGCGCCGGTGCCCAGGTCCCATGAATCCAGGTGTCCGCCGATCAGCACGATCTCTTGCGGGCGCTTGCTGCCGGTGATCTCGCCGATCACGTTTTGCGAGGTGTATTGACCATCCCAGCCGCAGTCCAGCGCCAACTGCACGCGGGTCGGGCCCAGCGCGGCCAGGCGTGCCAATTGCGCCGCATCGATGGTGGACAGCGCGGCCGCGGGGATCGGCTTCAGGCCTTCCTCGAAGCGGGTGCCGCCGGTATGCGCCGCACGCGAGGTGTCGGTTCCGGCCGACCGCATCAAAAAGCCGATGGCACCCTTGTGCACGGCCAGCGACGGGCCGGCCCAGCGAATGCCGCCGCCGTTGCGGTAGTCGCTGCCGTCGGCGCGTGCCTGCATGGGATAGTCCACGAAGGCGATCTTGCCGGCCAGCGAGCCGTCCGGCGCGGCCTGCAGCGCGGCGAGATCGGCGAAGCGAACCACTTCGCCTTCCACGGTGCCGGCGGGGCTGCCGCCCAGGGCCGTCACGCGCAGGGGCTGTGCGTGCGCGCCGAGGACGCGCGCGGCTTCGCTGCGGCGCTCCCATTTCGGGAAGGTGACCGGCTCGGTCCAGACCCTGTCATAGCCGAGGGCCTTGAACTTGGCGCGGGCCCATTCCACTGCACGCGCGTCGGCCTCGCTGCCGGCCATGCGCGGGCCGACTTCGGTGGTCAGCGATTCGAGCACCTGCCAGGCGGTGGGGTCGGCCAGCGCCTGCGTGCGCAGGGCGGCAGCGCGATCCAGCGATGGCTGGTCGATGCGGGTCGGTTGCGCAGCCTGCAGCGGTGCGGCGACCAGCAGGGCGAGGGCGACGGCAAGAGCGGTGGCGCGCATCGGCAGGCTCCAGAGACGGGAAAGCCGCGAGTCTATGGCTCGCGGCCCCCGCTGCGCCTGTGCCGGAAGTCGCTGCTTACTTCTTCAGCGAATCGCGAATCTCGCGCAGCAGCAGGATGTCTTCCGGCGTTGCGGCAGGTGCGACCTCCGGTGGCTTGTGCAGCTTGTTGATCATTTTGACCACCATGAAGATGGCAAACGCCACGATCGCGAACTGGATGATGGCGTTGATGAACTCGCCGTAGGCCAGCACCACCGCCGGGACTTCCTTGCCGGCGGCATCCACCGTGGCGGCCTTCAAGGTGATGGCGAGTTTCGAAAAATCCACGCCGCCGACCAGCAGACCGATGGGCGGCATGATCACCTTGTCCACCAGCGCGGAGACGATCTTGCCGAACGCGCCGCCGATCACCACGCCCACGGCGAGATCGATCACGTTGCCGCGCATCGCGAACTGCTTGAATTCACTCGTCATGCCCATCAGGGACTCCCGTTCAACCGAGACGGCAACCTTACACCGCGGCCGGCGCAATCTGGCCGCGCAATTCCAGCGCATCGCCCAGGCGCGCATGGAAGGTATCGCCGGGCAACAGCGCCGCCACGCCGGCAGGTGTTCCCATGAAGACCAGGTCGCCTGCGCGCAGCGCGTACAGCTTGGACAGCTCGTGCAGGATCTCCGGCACGTTCCAGATCAGTTGGTCGAGCGTCGATGACTGACGGCGTGCGCCGTTGACCTCCAGCGAAATCGGCAGGTGATCGAGCGGGCCGATCCGTGCCGCCGGCAGCAGCGTGCTGATCGGGGCGGAACAGTCGAACCCCTTGCCGGTGTCCCAGGGCAGGCCCTTGGCCTTGGCCGCGGCCTGCAGATCGCGACGCGTCAAGTCCAGGCCCACGCCGTAGCCGAAGACCAGCGTATCGGCCGCGTCCACCGGCAGCACGCCGGCCGGCGCATCGCGGCCCAGCGCCACCACCAGCTCCACCTCGTGATGCAGATCGGCGGTGCCGGGCGGATATGGCACCACGCCATCGATCACCACGGCATCGGCGGGTTTCATGAAGAACACCGGGCTGCCGCGCTCAGCCAGCGAGGCCGGCACCGCGGCGCCCATTTCACGCGCGTGGTCGGCGAAGTTGCGGCCCACGCAGTAGATGCGCCGGACCGGGAAATCGCCAAGCGCCAGGCCGTTGCGGTCACGCACGGGAATGCGCGGCGCGGAGGTGGCGGGAATCAGGTCCATTCAGTGCGCCATTGGCAGTTGCGCCTTGCCGACCACGCGGAAGTCGCCGTTGATATCGCGATTGCGCGCAACCACTGGCGTGTTGCGCCGCGCCCACAGTCGCCACAGCAGGCCACCGGCCAGCATGGCCGCGCCGACGAACACGCCGACGAACAGCAAGGCCAGCAGCAGGCCGATGCCGACCACGCCCAGCGCGAGACGCAGCAGCGGGTGGCGCGGGCGGCGCGGGCGGCGCGGGGCACTGAACAGGGCGGAGCGGAAGCGGTACAGGCGGGAATACTGGGAACGCGACATCGTGGTATGAATCCTGTGGCGCGGGGGCCGTGACACAATGGGTCGAAGTATCGGCAGATCGTCCGGGGCAGATGTGAGCAGTTCGTTAAATGGCGAGGGAGCGGTGCTTGCGACGCTGGACGCGCTGCCGCCGGACAGCCTGCATGCGCTGGACGCCTGCGTGGATGGCGAGCCCGAGTCATTGATCCTGTACCGGGATGCCGCAGGCGGGGTGCGTGCCTGGTTCAACGTCTGCCCGCACGCCGGGCGGCGGCTGGACTGGGCGCCTGGCAAGTTTCTGCGCGACAAGCAGGGGCGCCTGATCTGCGCGGCGCATGGCGCCACTTTCGATTTGGCCGGCGGCGGCTGCGTCGCCGGGCCGTGTCGCGGCGACTGCCTGCGCGAAGTCGCGGTGGACGTGCGCGATGCCGCGGTGTACGTGGCCGGGCCGCGTTAGCCCTGGCCCAGGGCCCGGGCCGGGCATCGCCTCAGTAGAGCAGGTTGATCATGGTCACGATGATCGTGGTGTAGATCAGCGTGAGCGGCCCGCCCGAGCGCCACATGTCGCGCACGCCATAGCCGGCCGGGCCGGTGATCATCGACACCGACGGGTTGGATGCGGTGATGAAGTTGTTGGACGCCGACAGCGCCACGATCAATGCGAACGCGGTGGGGTTGCCGCCCACCGCCAGCGCCAGGTTGATTGCCAGCGGCACCATCACGATGGTCGCGCCCACGTGGCTGATGACCATCGAAAATGCAGTGGTGAACAGGGCCAATGCCAGTTCGATGAGCCACGGCGGCATCCCCTGCGGCAGGCGGTCGATGCTGTGCCCGGCCACCCAGGCCGCCGCGCCGCTGGAATCCATCGCCCAGCCCAGCGGGATCAGGCAGGCCATCAGGAACACGGTTTTCCAGTTGATCGCCGCGTAGGCCTCGTCCATCTTCAGCACGCCGGTCACCAGCATGCCGGCCACGCCGGTCATCAGCGCGATGGAGGTGGGGATGCGCGAGGACAGTGCCAGCAGCATGCTGATCGCGAAAATGGCCATCGCGATCTTGAACTTGTGCGGGCGCTGTTCGCCCTTCGGATAGTCGGTGACGACCACGAAATCCCGGCTCTTCGCCGCATCCGCCAGGTCGGTCCAGATGCTGTGCAGCACCAGCATGTCGCCGGCGCGGATGGCGATGTTGCGCACGTCCTCGCGCAACACCTGCGCGTCGCGGTTGATCGCCAGCAGGCTGAGCCCGAACTGTTTGCGCAGGCGCAGCTGCGCCTGTGGCTTGCCGATGAAAGAGGAGTTGGGCGGTACCACGGCTTCGGAAATGCCTGCGCGGCTGGGGTTGAACAGGTCCGCGAACGCGCGCAGGCGCAGGCCGTCGCGCAGGAAGTTTTTCTGCGCGAAATCGGCGATCTCCTGGCGTTCGCCCATCACGCCCAGCACGCTGCCCACCCAGATGCGGGTGTCCCCCGGCGGCGCCAGCCGTGATTCGTTGCCGGTTTGCAGCGCCAGCAGCAGCGGCGCGCCGACCTGCGACTCGGCATCGCCAACGCTCATGCCGACCAGCGGGCTGTCGGCGGTGACGGTGAGTTCGTGGATGTCGCCGTCGATGCCGTAGGCGCGGGCGAAATAACTCTGGGTGCGCGCCGGGGTGACGGCGTCGTCGCCGCCTTCGCGCAGCACGCGTTTGCCGAAGAAGTGGAAATACGCCAGCGAGGCGGCCAGCAACACCAGCCCGATCGGCAGCGGGGCGAACATCTTCAGCGGCTGCAGCGAAGCCGCGCCGGAGGGCATGTTGGCGTTCGCCGAGACCAGCAGGTCGTTGAGCAGGATCAGCGGCGAGTTGCCGACCATGGTCAGGCTGCCGCCCATGATGATCGCCGCCGACATCGGCATCAGCAGCCGCGACAGGCTGATCCCGGTGCGTGCGGTGAGGCGCGAAGCAACCGGCAGATACAGGGCGGTCGCCGAGGTGTTCTGGATGATCGCCGAGTTCAGGCCGGCCACGGCCGATGCAAACAGCAGCAGCCGCTGTTCCACCCCGTGCGCGCGCCGCAGCAGCCAGCTGGCGAGACGATTGAGCGCACCGGTGCGGTCCAGCCCCGCGCCAAGGATCATGGTGGCGATGACGTTCATCACCGCGTCGGAAGAAAAGCCGCCGAACAGATCTTCCGGGGCCACCAGCCCGGTCAGCCCCAGTGCGACCAGCACCACCAGCGACACCACGTCGGCGCGGATGCGCTCGAACAGGAACATCACCATGGTGAACGCCACCAGGCCCAACACCAGCTGCATGTCGTTGGTGAGGGTGAGGGTGGTGTCCATCAGTGGGCTGCGGGACTCGGCAAGCGGGGTTCTGGGTGGGGGGCGGAACGTCGATGACGCCTGCCCTTATAGCGAATTACCGACCATGCTATCCCGTCCTGTCGTACAGCAGATCCCAAACGCCGTGGCCAAGAGCCTGCCCACGCGTTTCGAAATGCGTCTGGGGCCGCCAGGCAGGGCGCGGCACGGAGCCGCGTGGGCCGGCAACATTGGCGAGGCCGGCGGTCGCATCCAGCACCTCCCACATCTGCTCGGCATAGTCCTGCCAATCGGTCGCCAAATGCAGGCGCCCGCCATGGGCCAGTTTGCGTGCCAGCAGCGCCGCGAAGTCGGGATTCACCAGGCGTCGCTTGTGGTGCCGCTTCTTGTGCCAGGGATCGGGGAAGTAAATGCGGATTTCGTCCAGCGCGGCATCGGCGATCTCATGCGCCAGCACTTCCACCGCGTCGTGATGGTAGAGCCGCACATTGCGTGCCTCGTCGTGCGCCAGCGCGTTCAGCAGGCGGCCCACGCCGGGCGCATGCACCTCGATGCCGATATGGTCGCGGGCCGGATCGAGCTGCGCCGAAAAGCGCAGCGCCTCGCCATTGCCGAAGCCGATTTCCAGGATGCGCCTGGCTTGGCGGCCGAAGCTGGCGTCAAAATCGCGCGGCAGCCCGCGGTAGTCCAGGCCAAAACGCGGCCACACCTCGTCGAACGCGCGCTGCTGGGCGTCGGTGAAGCGGCCCTGGCGCAGCACGAAGCTGCGCACCTTGCGCACGCCGTCGGTCACGGTGAAGGGTTTGGGCGGCGTTTTTGCGCCGGCGCTGCTGAAGGGGTCGGTCAAACGGGTGGCCTCGCGCAGTGGGCGGTGCTCGGGGAAGGGCCGCCGGTGCAATCAGGGGAGTCGTCGGACGCGTATTGTCGCCGGAAGTGGGTGTCGTGATGCAGCGCAGCGTGAGAGCGTTATGATTTCATGAAACGATGCGCGCCATTCGCAGGCGTATGTCGAAATGGACCGACCCTGCGAGCGCCGGGTCTGCTGGAACCACCCCCCTAATCTCATGCTGAGGATGCCCATGAAAACCCTGCTCCGCCGGACTGTTCTGGCTGCCGCACTGGCCGTTGCCGCAATGCCCGCGTTCGCGCAGTCGTCGCCGGACTCGCCGTTCACCAAAACCGTGTTCTTCGGCGACAGCCTGACCGATGGCGGCTTTTTCCGCCCGCTGCTGCCGCCGTCGGCGCAGGCAGTGACGGGCCAGTTCACCACCAACCCCGGCTATGTGTGGTCGCAATACATGGCCGACTACTTCCATAGCAACGCCGACGTGGCGTGGACGGCCACCGGCGCAACGCCGACGCCGGCCGCCGGCAACAACTGGGCGGTGGGCGGTGCGCGCGTCAGCATCGACACCGTCGGCGGGCTGGGCTACACGCCGTCGCTGGTCAGCCAGTACCACGCGTATCTGGCCGCCGGCAACACGGTGGATCCCGGCGCGCTGTACACGGTGCTGGGTGGTGCCAATGACATCTTTGCCGCCACCACCGCCTACCAGAACGCCTACATCGGCGTGCTGATGGGCGCCGGCACGCCCACCCAGGCCGCCGCTGCCGGCGATGCCGCCGCGAACGCGATCATTGGCCCGGCGGTTGCCGGTCAGGTGGGGTTGATCAGCGCGATGACCCAGGCGGGCGCGCGTTACATTCTGGTGCCCACCATCCCGGACATCGGGCTGACCCCGTCGGCGGCCGCAGGCGGCGCCCCGGGCAAGGCGCTGGGCACGGCACTGTCGTCGGGCTACAACAACGCGCTGTATGCCGGTTTGGCAACGGCCGGCCTGCACGTGATTCCGGTGGATACCTACCACTTCCTGC
Source organism: Thermomonas paludicola (assembly GCF_024498955.1). Taxonomy (GTDB): domain Bacteria; phylum Pseudomonadota; class Gammaproteobacteria; order Xanthomonadales; family Xanthomonadaceae; genus Thermomonas; species Thermomonas paludicola. The sequence goes on from NZ_CP093311.1 coordinate 403,468, forward strand.
AGGAAGTGGTGGCCAATCCCACCGCGTTCGGGCTGTCCAACGTCACCGGCCAGGCTTGCCTGACCCAGCCGCCTCCGGCCGGCGACTCCTCGCTGTTCTGCAACCCGCTGTCCACGGTGCCGGGCGGCGCGGATTCGTATCTGTTCGCCGATGGCGTGCATCCCACCTCGGGTGCGCACAAGGCGCTGGCCGACCTGTCGATTGCGATGATCGAGGGCCCGCGCCAGATCGCGGTGCTGCCGCATTCGGCGGCAATGGTCGGGCGTTCGCGCGCGGTCATGGTGGACAGCGTCGTCTCCAGCATGGCGATGAAAGAAGGCGACGGCATGCAGTGGTGGGCCGACCTGCGCGGCGACCAGCAGCGCTTCAACAACTCGATCGGTTTTGACGGCATGGGCGGCACCGGTTCGTTCGGAATCGGCTGGCGCAGCGGCAACCTGATGTACGGCGCGTTCGCCGGTTACGGGCGGCAGGACATCGATTTCGGGTTTGATCGCGGTGATTTCCGGCAGACCGATGCCAGTATCGGCGGCTTCATCGGCTGGACCAGCGATGGCCTGTGGGCAAACGGCCAGCTGAGCTGGACCAAGCTGGCCTACAAGGTGGACCGTCAGGTCACCCTCGGCCAGGCCACCCGCGTCCACAGTGGCTCGCCGGACGGCGACAACCTCAGCGCTGGCGCCAGCGCCGGGTGGGCGTTCAAGCATGGCAACTGGCAGCACGGTCCGGTGCTGTCGTTCCTGTGGCAGGACATCAGCGTCGATGGCTATGCCGAGAACAGCACGCAGTCCAGCGCGCTGGCCTATCCCAAGCAGGATCTCAAGTCGTTGATCGGCAGCGCCGGCTGGCAGGCCAGCTACACCATCAACGAGCACCTGAAGCCCTATGCCCAGCTGACCTGGGACCGCGAGTTCAAGGATGCGCCGGCGCAGGCATGGGCGCAGTCGCAGTCGATGCCGGGCACCTTGCCCTACGCGGTGCCGGGTCTGGCGTTCGATGACACCTACGGCACCCTGTCGTTCGGCGTGCGCAGCCAGCTGTTCGGGCTCGACGTGACTACCGGCAGCAACGTCACCGTGGGCCAGAAGGGCGGCAGCAACGCCAGCTTCTTCGTGACCGTGGGCGGCGCGTTCTGACGCAGGCCGCAACGGGGGGCTGCGTGCACCCGTTGCGGCAGGTTCCATCGGCGGCATAAACTGGTCGCCGCTGCGGGTGTAGTTCAATGGTAGAACTGCAGCTTCCCAAGCTGCTAGCGTGGGTTCGATTCCCATCACCCGCTCCAGATTGAAATCGCAGAAAGGCGGCATCCGGTCGGGTGCCGCCTTTTCTGTTGGATCCCTTCAGCAGCCTTTGGTCACGGGTACCAGATGAAGCTCGCCATCCTGTCTCGCAACAGCAAGCTGTACTCAACGCGCCGGCTGGTCGAGGCCGCCCGTGAACGCGGGCACAGCGTGCGTGTGCTGGATCCCCTGCGTTGCTACATGCGGATCAGCAGCGATGGGTTCGACATGCGCTACAAGGGCAAGCCCATCGCCGACTATGCCGCCGTGGTGCCGCGCATCGGTGCCTCGATCACCCGCTATGGCTGCGCGGTGCTGCGCCAGTTCGAGTTGATGGGGACCGCCACCCCCAACAGCGCCGCCGCGATCGCGCGCGCGCGCGACAAGCTGCGCTGCCACCAGGTGCTGGCTGCCGAGGGCATCGGCCTGCCAGTGACGGTGTTTGGCGACAACCCTGACGATACCGGCGACCTGCTGGCGCTGCTGGGGCCGCCGCCGCACGTGATCAAGCTCAACGAAGGCACCCAGGGCGCCGGCGTGATGCTGACCGAAAAACCGTCGGCGTCGCGGGCGACCATCGAGACCTTGCGTGGGCTCTACGCCACGTTCCTGGTGCAGGAGTTCATCGCCGAAGCCAAGGGCGCCGACCTGCGCTGCTTCGTGGTGGGTGACCAGGTGGTGGCGGCGATGCGACGGCAGGCGCCGAAAGGCGATTTCCGTTCCAACCTGCACCGGGGCGGGATCGCCAGGCCAGTGCGCCCAACCCGCGCGGAAGCCGCCACGGCGGTGCGCGCGGCGCAGATCCTCGGGCTGGGCGTGGCCGGCGTGGATCTCATCCGCAGCGCACGCGGCCCGCTGGTGCTGGAAGTCAATTCGTCACCGGGGCTGGAAGGCATCGAAGCGGCGACCGACATCGACGTGGCCGGTGCGGTGATTGCGCATGTGGCGATGCAAAGTGCGTTGAAGCAACGCAAGCGCAACGATGATTTGACGGATTCTTAATTGCCGGGCGTTCAAGATCCGTGCATGCCCCGCTGTACTTCCCCCACAGCCGGGCATGCAGGGCGCAAGTGACTTTCGGCCCGGGCGACCCTCCGCCCGGGCCTTCGTTTGTCTGCGCGTCGTGCAATCGCGCCAGGCTCCGGGCAAGCCGGCTGTGCAAGAATCACGGAACCGGTGGCGGGCGGGCCGGTCATAGCAAGTCGAAGTCGCCCAACTGGAAACAACGCATGCGCATCCTGGTCATCGAAGACAACGCCGACATCGCCGCCAACCTGGGCGACTATCTGGAGGAATGCGGGCACACCGTGGACTTCGCGGCCGATGGCATCACCGGGTTGCATCTGGCGGTGGTGCACGAGTTCGATGCGATCGTGCTGGACCTCAACCTGCCCGGCATGGACGGGTTGGAGGTGTGCCGCAAGCTGCGCGTGGAGGCACGCAAGCAGACGCCGGTGTTGATCCTGACCGCGCGTGATTCGCTGGACAACAAGCTGGCAGGCTTTGATTCCGGCGCGGACGACTACCTGATCAAGCCGTTCGCGCTGCAGGAAGTGAACGTGCGCCTGAATGCGCTGGCCCGGCGCGGCCGTGGCCTGCCGGCGCGGGTACTGAACGTGGGCGAGCTGGAGTTCAACCTGGATACGCTGGAAGTGCATCGCGAGGGTCGCTCCATCCAGCTCAACCCGACCGCGCTGAAGATCTTGCAGGCGCTGATGGAGGCGTCGCCGGCGGTGGTGACCCGGCAGGAACTGGAAAGCCGGGTCTGGGGCGAGGAGTTGCCCGATTCCGATTCCCTGCGCGTGCATATCCACGGCCTGCGCGCGTTGCTGGACAAGCCTTTCGAAACGGCCATGATCCAGACCCGGCATGGCATCGGCTATCGCATCGCCGTTCCGGACGTCAATGGCTGAGCCGCCCGTGCAGCGTCCTGCGCGGCCCGGCAGGCGTCGGCTGCGCACCCGCATCATCGTGTCGTTCGCCCTGCTGGGGTTCGGCCTGACCGCGCTGTTCGCGCTGGCCATGGTGCAACTGCGCAACCGGCTGGAGAACCAGCTGATCGAAAAAACGCTGCAGCGCGAAGTTGCAAGCCTGGTGCAGCAGGTCGAGGTGAGCCCGGACCGGCAGCCGTATTTCCTGATGTTCGATGCGCGTACCTTCAGCGATGCCAATGCCTACAAGATCAATCCGCTTTATCGGGACTTGAAGCAGGGCGTGCACGAAATCCGCGAGACCGATGCGAACGGCGTGATGCAGGTTTACAAGGTGGCGGTGCGCCGGGGGCTGAGCCAGAACGGCAAGCCGTTCACCAGCCTGGTGCGTTACAACGTCACCGATGCCGCGGCCACGTCCGATCTGCTGGCGCGCTGGCTGCTGGGCGCCGTGCTTGCGTTCAGCGTGTTCGCCCTGCTGCTGGGCTGGTGGTCGGCGTCCAAGGTGATGGCGCCGGTGTCCGATCTTGCGCAGCGCCTGCGGCGTTCCGGCAACAGCTCCGATCCCGAGGCGCTGGCGCCGAACTTCGCCGAGGATGAAGTGGGCGAACTGGCCAAGGCGCTGGACGACTACGCCGGCCGGCTGACCGATGTCGTGCAGCGGGATCGCGAGTTCAACGCCGACGTCAGCCACGAGTTGCGCACGCCGCTGGCGGTGATCCGCGGCGCGGTGGAGCTCCTGTTGACGCGCCCCGACATCGATGACCGCACCCGCACCCGGCTGTCGCGCATCCAGCGCGCCGAGCAGCAGTGCACCGACCTGATCGGCGCGCTGCTGCTGCTGTCGCGAAACGAGCGCGCAGTCGGCCAATGCGACGTGACCAAGGTCGCGCAGCAGCAGCTGGACAGCCATCGCGCGCAGCTTGGTGGCAAGCCCGTGGAGCTGCGCCTGGAGGGTGCCGGCAGCGTGCTGCTGGATGTGCCGGAGTCGGCGATGGCGGTGGCGTTGGGCAATCTCATCGGCAACGCGGTGAAGTACACGCCCGCCGGCGAGGTGGTGGTGCGCGTGCATGCCGACGCGGTGGAGGTGATCGATTCCGGCCCGGGCCTCAGCGCCGAAGATGCCGCCAAGCTGTTCACCCGTGGCTACCGCGGCACCCATGCCGGGCATTCGCAGGGCGGCGGGATTGGCCTGTCGATCGTGCGCCGCTTGTGTGCCCTGTATGGCTGGGACGTGCAGGTGCGGCCGGGCGAGGCGAAGGGCGTGGTGGCCACGCTGCGTTTCACGCACTAGCCGACAGCAGGCTGCAGGCGCGTCCATTTCGCCATGATGCGATAATGGCCGCGCCGTTTTTCCCAAGGATTCCTGCATGAACGCTGCCGCATCGCTGGCCTACCGGGTCGCCCTTTCCGATCACCCCCGCAGCGCCGACCAGCGGGCGGCGATCCTTGCCGGTGAACTCGGCTTCGGCAAGCATTTCACCGACCACATGGTCGCCATCCAGTGGGACAAGGCGACCGGCTGGCACGATGCGCAGGTCTGCGCCTACGGCCCGCTGGCGCTGGATCCGGCTGCGGCGGTGCTGCATTACGGGCAGGAAATCTTCGAAGGCATCAAGGCCTATCGGCATGCCGACGGCTCGATCTGGACCTTCCGTCCCGATGCCAACGGTGCGCGCCTGCAGCGCTCCGCCGCGCGGCTTGCGCTGCCGCAGCTGCCAGTGGCCGAGTTCACCGAATCGCTGCGCCAGCTGGTCGCGGTCGACCACGCCTGGGTGCCGTCTGCCCCGGAAAGCAGCCTGTATTTCCGCCCCTTCATGATCGCCACCGAGGCCTTCCTTGGCGTGCGCCCTGCACAAGGGGCAGCGTATTACGTCATCGCCAGCCCGGCTGGCGCCTACTTCGCCAAGGGCGTGGCTCCGGTGTCGATCTGGTTGTCGGAGGATTTCGCGCGTGCGGCCAAGGGCGGCACCGGCGCTGCCAAGTGTGGCGGCAATTACGCGGCGTCGTTGCTGCCGCAGCAGGACGCCTATGCGCAGGGTTGCTCGCAGGTGTTGTTTCTCGATCCGGTCGAAGGCAAGTACATCGAGGAACTGGGCGGCATGAACGTGTTCCTGGTCTGCCGGGACGGCCGCATCGTTACCCCGGCGCTGTCCGGCAGCATCCTGGAGGGCATCACCCGCGCCAGCATCCTGCAGCTGGCGCGTGACCGCGGCATGACGGTCGAAGAGCGCAAGGTGTCCATCGACGAGTGGAAAAGCGGCGTGGCATCGGGCGAGATCACCGAGGTGTTCGCCTGTGGTACCGCCGCGGTGGTCACCCCGATCGGCGCGTTGAAGGGCAAGGACTTCGCCGTTGGCGACATCAACGCACCGGCCGGCGAGGTCACCATGGCGCTCCGCCGGGAATTGACCGATATCCAGTACGGTCGCATGCCCGACCGCCACGGCTGGATGGTGAAGCTGGCCTAGCCGCTGCGGGACTGCCGGCAACGCAGGGTTCTGCCGGGGTGCGCCTCATAGATGCACCCACAAACAGCCCATCCTTCGGCGTATCCCGAAGTTGATGTGCGCGGGCGTATGGCCGTTGGCGTCCACTTGTTCCAGGCGCAGGCCAATCAGCTGCCCGCCGGCGTTGGGAGCGTCGGCGGAGGCGCCGGCCTGGGTGGTTTGCACGCCTACCGTGGCGCGCGCGGCAGCCGCCTGCAGTCGATCCATGATGCGGTTGGCAGTGCTGCTGCCCATGCCGGCCCAGTCATACAGCGCGGCGATGCGATTGGCATCGCCGGAGCCGGCGGCGCTTTCCAGTGCATATGCCAGATCCTGCACGCTGCGGGCACAGGTCATCCGCCGGCCGGCGGTGGACCCGGTGGAGGCTGCAGGTGGCGCATGGAATTCGCTGGCGCCGAGGTCTTCGCATTTGCGATCGGTGTAAAGACGGCTGCCATCCGCGGCCGTGCATTGCCGCACCTGCGCCAGTGCAACGCGGGGCGGCAGCAGCGCAAGCGCAAACGCAATCAGCAGCAGGGCAGGCAGGCGTGGCATGCGCGAAGCGTACACGCATGCCCGCCGGCGCCGGTTCACAGCCGTTGCAGGATGGCCTGTGCCGGCTTCGCCAGATTCAAGGTGTAGAAATGCAGCGCGGGTGCGCCGCCCGCAATCAATCGCCGGCAGAGCCCGGCAACGACGTCGGCGGCGAATTCGCGCACCGCGTCCACATCGTCGCCGTGCGCGCGCATGCGCTGGCCGATCCAGCGCGGGATCTCCGCGCCGCAGGCATCGGAAAAGCGGCGCAACTGGCTGAAGTTGGAAATCGGCATCACGCCGGGCACGATGGGGATGTCGATGCCCAGTGCGCGCGCGTCTTCGACGAAGCGGAAGTAGGCGTCCGCATTGTAGAAATACTGGGTGATCGCACTGCTGGCGCCGGCATCCACCTTGGCCTTGAAGTGGCGCAGGTCGGCATGCGCATCATCCGCCTGCGGATGCGTTTCCGGGTAGGCGCCGACTTCGATGTGGAAATGATCGCCGTGCTGGTCGCGGATCAGCGCCACCAGTTCGCTGGCGTAGCGCAGGTCGCCGCTGCGCGCCATGCCCGAGGGCAGGTCGCCGCGCAGCGCGACGATGCGGTCGCAGCCCAGGGCGCGGTATTGCGTGAGCAGCGTGCGGATTTCCTCGCGACTGCCGCCCACGCAGGTCAGGTGCGGCACGCCGGCCACGCCGTGTTCGCGGCGCAGCCACTGCACGGTTTCCGGCGTGTGGCTGAGGGTGGAGCCGCCAGCGCCGAAGGTCACCGACATGAACTGCGGCGCGTAGGTCTTGAACTTGCGCACCGTGCGGTCCAGCTGGGCACGCTGCTCGTCGGTCTTGGGCGGGTAGAACTCGAAGCTGATTGGAAGCATCGCGGCTGGCCGTTGGACGGGTGCTGCCGAGTATATATCGCTATCTCGCGATAAAGCGATATATGTCTGTCTGGACTGGCGAGCACGGCCGGATGCCCGTGCAGATGACGCGCATCAAGGCGTCAGCCCCGGCGGTCGCCGACACTGGTGCCATCGTCCAGCGTGGAGAATTGCATGGTTCAGGACAGTGGTCTTTCGGGGCAGATCGTGCGGGTCGGCAATGGCCATGACGGGCGGTTGGCGCGCGAGTTCGCGCATCCGGCAAGCGCGGTCTGGGCCATGCTCACCGAGCCGGCATTGATGGCGCAGTGGCTGGCGGCTGGCCATGTGGAACAGCGCCAGGGCGGCGCGGTGCGGATCGATTTCGCCGACAGCGGCATCGTCATCGACAGCGTCGTGACCGCGTTCGAGCCGGGCCGCGTGCTGGAGTATTCGTGGAGCAGTGGCCAGCAGCCGCAACGGCCGCTGCGCTGGGAGTTGCGCGCGGGTGACGGCACCACGACGCTGCTGCTTGGCGTGCATGTTCCGCAGGGCGAAGATCCCGCCAAGGCCTGCGCCGGCTTCGAAGGGCATCTGGAAATGCTGGCGGCGGCGCTTGAAGGCGTGTCGATCAAGTTCCCGTTCGATCTGTACGTGCAGGCACGCAAGGCCTACGGCGAACAAGTCGCGGCACTGGGCTGATTCCGGAATTCGTGGCGTGCATGATGACGGGCACCTCGCGGTGCCCGTCGTCGCGTGTACGGTGCTGCAAACGCTCAGTAGCGGTAGTGTTCCGGCTTGTACGGCCCGTCCACCGGCACGCCCAGATAGCCCGCCTGTTCCGGCGTCAGCGTGGTCAGCTTCACGCCGATCTTGTCCAGGTGCAGGCGCGCCACTTCCTCGTCCAGCTTCTTCGGCAGGATATAGACCTTGGCTGCGTAGTGGTCCTTGTTGGCCCACAGGTCGATCTGCGCCAGCGTCTGGTTGGAGAAGCTGTTGCTCATCACGAAGCTGGGGTGGCCGGTGGCGCAGCCCAAATTCACCAGGCGGCCTTCGGCCAGCAGGAAGATGCTGTTGCCGGCGCTCCCATCAGGGGCCGGGAAGGTGTACTTGTCGACCTGTGGCTTGATGTTGGTGCGCACCGCGGCGCTGCCGTTGAGCGCGTCGATCTGGATCTCGTTGTCGAAGTGGCCGATGTTGCAGACGATAGCCTGGTCCTTCATCGCCTGCATGTGCTCCAGGCGGATGATGTCCTTGTTGCCGGTGGTGGTGACATAGATGTCGGCCCGGCCCAGCGTGCTCTCGACGGTATTGACCTCGAAGCCCTCCATCGCCGCCTGCAGCGCGCAGATCGGGTCGATTTCGGTCACCACCACGCGCGCGCCATACGCGCGCAGCGAATGCGCGCTGCCCTTGCCGACGTCGCCGTAGCCGCAGACCACCGCCACCTTGCCGGCCAGCATCACGTCCATTGCACGCTTGAGGCCGTCGGCCAGCGATTCGCGGCAGCCGTACAGGTTGTCGAACTTGCTCTTGGTGACCGAGTCGTTGACGTTGATCGCGGGTACCAGCAGCTTCTTCGCCTCGGCCAGTTGGTACAGGCGGTGCACGCCGGTGGTGGTCTCCTCGGAGACGCCCTTCCAGCCGGCCACGACCTGCGTCCAGTAGCCGGGGCGCTCCCTCGCCACGCGCTTGAGCAGGTTCTTGATGACCTGCTCCTCGTGGCTGCCGGAGGCCGAATTCACCCAGCTGTCGTCGCCCTGCTCCAGCTCGTAACCCTTGTGGATCAGCAGGGTGACGTCGCCGCCGTCATCCACCACCAGCTGCGGGCCGAGAAAGCCGCCCTTGCCATCGGGGAAGCTCAGGGCCTCCAGCGTGCAGTCCCAGTAGTCCTCCAGCGATTCGCCCTTCCACGCGAACACCGGCGTGCCGGTGGCGGCAATCGCGGCGGCGGCGTGGTCCTGGGTGCTGAAGATGTTGCAGGATGCCCAGCGCACGTCGGCGCCGATGTCCTTCAGCGTCTCGATCAACACCGCGGTCTGGATGGTCATGTGCAGCGAGCCGGTCACCCGCACGCCCTTGAGCGGTGCCAGCGGCGCGTATTTGCGGCGGATCGACATCAGCCCGGGCATCTCGTGCTCGGCGATGTCGAGTTCCTTGCGGCCCCAGTCGGCCAGGGTGATGTCGGCGACCTTGTAATCGCCTTCGGTCGAAAAAGTCTTGGCGGTGGCGTTCATGCGGATGCTCCGTGAGTGCGGTGGAATGCGGTCACGGGCGCCGTTGATCGTTGCCGAGCCTGGTCGCGGCGTTTGCAGCCCACGATCGCAGCGCCCCTCGGCGAATGCATAGTGTACGTCGCGCAGCGGTCTCCGGATGCGCTCAGCCATCGAGTTCCGCCCAGCGGGCATACGCCTTGTCCAGCCTGGCCTGCACGTCGGCCAGCGCCGCCGTGGCGCGCTGCCGGGCGGCGGTCTCCTGGGTGTAGAAGGCCGGATCCTGCATGCCTGCGGTGCGCGTGGCGACGTCTGCTTCCAGCGTTTCGATCAGTCCGGGCAGCTGCTCCAGTTCGCGCGCGTCCTTGAAACCAAGCTTGCGCCTGGCCGGCACCGGGGGGCTAACCGGGGGCTTGGCTGTGCTGCCGGATGCCTGTGCGGATGTGGAACCGGAAGCGGGGCGCTGGCGCAGCCAGTCGCTGTAGCCGCCCACGTAGTCGCCCAGCCGGCCGTCGCCTTCCAGCGCCAGCGTGCTGGTGACGACGTTGTCGAGGAAGTCGCGGTCGTGGCTCACCAGCAGCAGCGTGCCTTTGTAGTCCAGCAGCAATTCTTCCAGCAACTCGAGTGTTTCCACGTCGAGGTCGTTGGTGGGTTCGTCCATCACCAGCAGGTTGCTGGGCTGCGCAAACAGCCGCGCCAGCAGCAGGCGATTGCGTTCGCCACCCGACAGGCGGGTGATCGGTGCGCGTGCGCGCTCGGGCGAGAACAGGAAGTCCTGCAGGTAGCCGATGATGTGCTTGCGGCTGCCGTTGATTTCCACGAAATCGCTGCCGCCGGCCACGTTTTCCAGCGCATTGCGGGTTTCGTCCAGTTGGCTGCGATGCTGGTCGAAATAGGCGATCTGCAGGTTGGTGCCCACCTCCACAGTGCCGGAATCGGGGATCAGTTCCCCCAGCAGGAGTTTCAGCAGGGTGGATTTTCCAGAGCCGTTGGGCCCGATGATGCCGACCCGGTCACCGCGCAGGATCGTGGTGGCGGTGTCGCGCAGGATGAGCTTGTCGCCGAACCTCTGCGACACGCCGTTCATCTCGAAGACCTTGCGCCCCGATGTCTGCGCGGCGGCGGTTTCCATTTTCACCTTGCCGGTCAGCTCGCGGCGCTCGGCGCGCTCCATGCGCAGCGCCTTCAGTGCGCGCACGCGGCCCTCGTTGCGGGTTCGGCGGGCCTTGATGCCCTGCCGGATCCACACTTCTTCCTGCGCCAGCAGCTTGTCGAAGCGGCTGTTCTCCATCGCCTCGGCGTGCAGGCGCTCTTCGCGGCGACGCAGGTAGTTGTCGTAATCCCCCGGCCAGCTGGTGACCTGGCCACGGTCGATTTCGACGATGCGGGTGGCCAGTGCGCGCAGGAAGCTGCGGTCGTGGGTCACGAAGACCAGACTGCCGGCAAAGGATTTGAGGAAGCCTTCCAGCCAGCCGATGGCTTCGATGTCCAGATGGTTTGTTGGTTCGTCCAGCAGCAGGATGTCGGGCGCACGCACCAGTGCCTGCGCGAGCAACACGCGGCGCTTCATGCCACCGGACAACGCGGCGAAATCGGTGTCTTCCGGCAACTCCAGGCGCTCCAGCACCTGCTGCACCTGACGATCCATGTCCCAGCCGTTGCGCGCCTCGATGCCCGTTTGCGCGTTGGCCATCGCATCCATGTCGCCTTCGTGCAGGGCGTGGTGATACTGCGCCAGCAGCAGGCCAAGATCGCCCAGGCCCTGCGCCACGACGTCGAACACGCTGCCGTCGGTGTCTTGCGGCACTTCCTGCGCCATTCGCGCGACGACTGTGCCGGACTGGATGCGGATTTCGCCGTCGTCCGGTTTCAACTCCCCGGCCATCAGCCGCATCAGCGTGGATTTGCCGGCACCGTTGCGGCCGACGATGCAGACGCGTTCGCCGGGATCGATGGACAGCGCCACGTCATCAAGCAGCAGCGGGCCGCCGACGCTGAAGTCGACGTTCTGGAATTGGAGGAGGGGCATGCGGCCATTCTACGTCGAGTGCCAGACATTACCGTTGCGGGGGCGGGATCAGCTGCCTTCATTGGGCGCTTGCCGAAATGGCAACTGGCGTCCAGTCTCATGATCTGGGACGATGAGCGGACATGATGTCCGCTTTCCGACCCGGAGAACTTTGTCGCCATGGAAGACCCCATTTCCTACCTGCTGGCGCTGCGCCGGCACCATTCCCAGACCGAAATCGCCCGCGCGCTGCAGACCACCGCGCGCACCGTCCGGCGCTGGGAAACCCGCGAAACCGACCCGCCCCCCTATCTGCTGGATGCGCTCCGCCAGCGTCTGCTGCTGCCGCAGGAGCAACAGCGGTCAACCTCCGGCAATGCCGCATTCCGCTTCATCGACCTGTTCGCCGGCATCGGCGGGCTGCGCACGGCGTTTCAGGCGCAGGGCGGCCAATGCGTGTTCACCAGCGAATACGACAGCTACGCGCAGAAAACCTATCTGGCCAATTTCCCCGACGCCATCGAGCACATGGCCGGCGACATCACCAAGGTGAAGGCGAAGGGCATCCCCGATCACGACGTCCTGCTGGCCGGTTTTCCCTGCCAGCCTTTCAGCATTGCCGGCGTGTCCAAGAAGAACGCGCTGGGGCGTGCGCACGGTTTCGCTGATGAAACCCAAGGCACGCTGTTCTTCGACGTGCAGCGGATCATCGCGGAGAAGCGGCCGGCCGCGTTCCTGCTTGAGAACGTGAAGAATCTGGTCAGCCACGACAAGGGCAACACCTTCCGGGTGATTCGCGGTGTGCTGGAACAGGAGCTGGGCTATCACATCCATTGCAAGGTGCTGGACGGCGGCCACTGGGTGCCGCAGCACCGCGAACGCATCCTGATCGTCGGCTTCCGCGCACCGACCGATTTCGATTGGCAGGATGTGCGCATTCCCGCGCAGCGCCGGGTACTGGGCGACATCCTGCATCCGCAGAACGGCAGCGAGGCGCCGGAAAGCCATTACACCATCGGCCCGAAGGCGCAGGTGGACGCGCGCTACACGCTCACGCCGAAGCTGTGGGCCTATCTGCAGGCGTATGCCGCCAAGCACAAGGCCGCCGGCAACGGCTTCGGCTACGGGCTGGTGACGGCACAGAGCGTGACGCGCACGCTGTCGGCGCGCTACTACAAGGATGGTTCGGAAATTCTCCTGTCGCAGGGCGTGCGAAAGCGACCGCGCAGACTGACCCCGCGCGAATGCGCACGCTTGATGGGATTCGCGGATGATTTCGTGATTCCGGTGAGCGATACGCGGGCGTATCAACTCATTGCGAAGTCACCGGTTGTGCCGATGGTATCGAGTGTCGCAAAGTGCATGGTCGAACGACTGCCGAAGAAGCCGAGCATGCCCGTATTCGATTTGCGCGATGGTGCTTTCCCCAGCCAGGGCAACTGGACGGAAGAGCAAACCAAGCTCGCGTTTCATTTCTATTGTCAAACGCCGTTCGGGCAACTGCATGGCCGTAATCCGAAAGTCATTGCGTTGGCTAAGCTCATCGGCCGCACACCCAGTGCGTTGGCGATGAAGTGTTGCAACATCGCAAGCATTGATCCTGCGATGCAGGCACGCGGTGTTGTTGGCTTGGGAAACGCATCGTCGCTGGATCGCCACATATGGACAGAATTTCATGCCGATTGGGATCGGCTTGCCATCGAATGTGAAGCGCTGTTAGGGGCGCTGCGTGCGCGGCATGCGCAACCTGCCGCTGATCAAGAATTGGTCGATGCGGTGGAGGACGCCGCGCAGGATTTCTCTGGTGAAACACGCAAAGCGATAGTGGAGTTGCGCGTTAAGCAACATTTCTTTCGACGCGCGGTATTGAGTGGTTATCGCAATCGCTGTTGCATCACCGGCATTTCCGATTCGCGGCTTTTAGTCGCCAGCCATATCGTGCCGTGGCGCGACGACGCGTCAATCCGGCTACATCCCGGGAATGGTTTGTGCTTGTCGGCCTTGCACGATAAGGCGTTTGATCACTATTTGTTCTCGCTGACCGACGATTATCGCATCGTACTGTCGCCTGCATTGGAAAAAAGCAAGGATGAGTGCTTGCGCGAGATATTTCATACCATCGCGGGCCGCCAGATCGAACTGCCGGAACGCTTCGTTCCCGAAACAAATTTTGTCCAACGTCATCGTGAGCGAATGATGGCGGCCCCTTAATTCAGAACAATCAATCGTGGGTTTAGGCCGTGGCTGAGCTTGATGAAAATTGGCTAATAGCGTTTGAGGCCGCATTGTGGTTGCATTTCTATCTTGATCGCCAAGGTGCAGGAATTTGTGACGAGGTGGCTTTGCGTTACGCCGACCTGCCGCCGCGTGAAGCCGCATTTGCTTACGCCGACGATTATGAAATTCAGCGAGTCGATGTCGATTGGCTCACTGTGCCAGGCGTTTGTCGGTTTCGCCGCTGATCGGCGGGAGATTGATTCGCCTGGTAATCCACCGCCCAATCGCGATTGTTGCGTGCCGTTGATCCGGTCGAGGCGCTGGTACGTGGTTTCGGCAAGCTGGATGCCGTGTTTCTGAGCGCGGCGCAGCGGCGCAAGAGCCGCGCCGGTCTGTCGTTCGAGCATCACGTCAAGCGCCTGCTTGTGGACGGGCGCGTCCTGCACGAAGCGCAGATCGCGGTGGGTGCCCGTCGCCCGGATTTCGTATTGCCGGATGTGGCCGCGCTCAACGACCCGCGACGCACCGAATCGTTGATTCTGTCGCTCAAGACCACCCTGCGCGAGCGCTGGAAGCAGCTGGGACTGGAGCGCCGGCACGGCGCCGTGTTCCTCGCCACGGTGGATGACCGCGTGTCCACGCCGGCCATCGAGATGGCCCGCAACGACATCGTGCTGGTGGTGCCGGAGCCTCTCAAGAAATCGAGGGAAGCCGTGTACGAGAAGCAGGACGAGGTGATCACCTTCCGCCACTTCTTCGATCATGAAATCCGTGCCAGCCGGCCTTCACTGTTGCTGGCGCGTTGAACCGGGCGTCGCAAGCCGTGAGACGCAGTCGTTCCATGCTGGCTGGGGCAGGCCGTCGTGGGGCAAGGAAAAATGCTGGACATGTTGATTGCGGGGGGCATTTTTCTTCTGGCCGTGCTGTTGGCCGTCGGGACCTTCGGTGCGATGTCCGCGCTCATCGGCCGGGTGTTGAACAGCCTGATGGGATCTGCGGACTGTGCAGGCTTGACGCAGGTGGGTGAGCTTGAACGCGCTCATGCCGAAACCGTGCTGGCGCATTTCGAGAACATCCGCGCGGCGGCCATCGACGATGACTGGGAGCTGTTTCACACCCTGAATGACGAGTTGCGAGTACTTGATCCGGGGGCGTGGGCGGAATTCAATGATGGGCTGCGCGACGCAAATGTTCCCGCGCGCAGAACGTCGAAACGTCGCCGCCGCACAGGCTGAGCAGGCGCTCCGTTTGCCGCCGGGCGCGCAATGCCGAACGGCCCGCATTGCTGCGGGCCGTTCGGCATTGCGGGGTGTGGCGGATTACTTCATCTTGGCGGCCTTGCGCAGAGCGTCGGCCTTGTCGGTCTTTTCCCAGCTGAAGGCGGTGGCTTTCTGCTTCCTGCCGTCGCCGTCGGTGTAGCCGATTTCCTTCGGCTTGCGGCCGAAGTGGCCGTAGCTGGCGGTGGGCTGGTAGATCGGGTGCTCCAGGTCCAGCATGCGGGTGATCGCGTACGGGCGCAGGTCGAAGTGGGCGCGGATCAGCTTCTCGATCACGTCGTCGCCGACCTTGCCGGTGCCGAAGGTGGTGACCGAGATCGAGGTCGGCTGGGCCACGCCGATGGCGTAGGACACCTGCACTTCGCACTTGTCGGCCAGGCCGGCGGCGACGATGTTCTTGGCCACGTAGCGCGCGGCGTAGGCGGCGCTGCGGTCGACCTTCGACGGGTCCTTGCCGGAGAATGCGCCGCCGCCGTGGCGGGCCATGCCGCCGTAGGTGTCGACGATGATCTTGCGCCCGGTCAGGCCGCAGTCGCCCACCGGCCCGCCGATCACGAACTTGCCGGTCGGGTTGATGTGCACCTTGTTCTTCGGCAGCGACTCCAGCCACTTCTTCGGCAGCACCGGCGCGAGGATGTGCGTGCGCACGGCCTCGACCAGGTCCTTCTGCTTGATGTCGGCATCGTGCTGGGTGGACAGCACCACCGCGTCGAGGCCAAGCACGGTGTTGCCGTCGTAGCGCAGGGTGACCTGCGATTTGGCGTCCGGGCGCAGCCACTTCAGCTTGCCGCTCTTGCGCACCTTGGCCTGCTGCTCCACCAGCCGATGGCTGTAGTACAGCGGGGCCGGCATGAACTCGGGCGCTTCGTTGCAGGCGTAGCCGAACATCAGGCCCTGGTCGCCCGCGCCCTGGTCTTCCGGCTTGCGGCGATCCACGCCCTGGTTGATGTCGGGCGACTGCTTGCCGAGCATGTTGATGATGGCGCAGGTGTGGCCGTCGAAGCCGACGTCGGAGTTGTCGTAGCCGATGTCGTTGATGACCTTGCGCGCCAGCGCCTCGATGTCCACCCACGCGCTGGTGGTGACTTCGCCGGCGACGATGGCGGCGCCGGTCTTCACCAGCGTCTCGCAGGCCACGCGGGCGTGCTTGTCCTGGGCCAGGATCGCGTCCAGCACGGCATCGGAAATCTGGTCGGCGATCTTGTCCGGATGGCCTTCGGAGACCGATTCGGAGGTGAACAGGTAGCTGGACATCGCGGCTCCTAAGTAGTGATTCATCCTTGCATTCGGATGAAAAGATGGGTGTGCATGATACAGCGCAATGACGGGATGTGCATCTTGCACCCATTGCCGCGACTCCTGCATTCGGTGGACGTTAAGCAGCGCGGCTGCGGTTAGCATCGCGGCATGGATTCGCTCACGCACCTGTTTTATGGCGGCGTCATCGCCGCCGCCATCGCGCCCAGGCAGCATCGCCGCGCCGCCCTGCTGGCCGGCATGGCGTTGAACACGTTGCCCGATCTCGACGTGTTGCCGCTGCTGCTCAGCGACGACCCGGTGCTGCGGATGACCTGCCATCGCGCCGCCACGCACTCGTGGCTGGTGCTGCCATGGGTGGCGTGGGCGATCTGGGGGTTCTTCAAGGGGCGCGGCGGGCGCGTGGCGCAGTCGCCGCAGCGCTGGTGGTGGGCGATCTTCATTTGCCTGATGGCGCATCCGTTGCTGGACTGCTTCACCGTGTACGGTACCCAGCTGCTATGGCCGCTGCCGCTGCGGCCGATCATGTGGAGCAGCCTGTTCATCGTCGATCCGCTGTTCACCCTGCCGTGGTTGCTGGCGTTCCTGCTGGCGATGCTCGCCGGCACGCGGCGCTGGGGCGGACGCGCGCTGGCTGCAGGCATCGCGCTCGGGGTCGGCTATCTGGGCTGGTCGCTGGCGGCGAAGTTCGCGATCGAGCGCGAGGCCGACCGCACATTGGCGCGCATGGGCTTGGCCGATGCGCCGCGCTTCTCGGTGCCGATGCCGTTCAACACGCTGCTGTGGCAGGTCACCGCGATGACGCCCGGCGGCTTCGTCGTGGGCGAGCGGTCGCTGGTCGCGGATCACGGGCTGATGCGCTTCGTTGCCTATCGTACCGACGTCCAGGCGCTGCACGAGGCAGGTGGCCTGCCCGTGGTGCGGCGACTGGTTTGGTTCAACCACGGCTTCATGAAGGCGCAGGTGCGCGACGGCGTGCTGGTGCTCAGCGACCTGCGCATGGGCCTGGAGCCGGACTACACCTTCAATTTCGCGGTCGCGCGGCGCGATGACGGACGGTGGCGGGCGCTGTCGCCGCCGCAGCAGATGCGCTTCGCTTGGCAGGCGAGGCGCCAACTGGTGTCGCTGTGGTGGCGCATCTGGCGTCAGCCGACGGGCGATCAAGCCACTTCCGGCAGCTCCGGCACGACGCCCGCGACCAGCGCATCGAAATAATCGCGGGTCAGGCGCAGCTGCTCGTCTGCCGTCTGCGCGCGGTTGACCACGGCGCGGAAGGCCCCGTTCTCCGGCCGATCCTTGGCATACCAGCCCAGGTGCTTGCGCGCGATGCGCACGCCGGATTGCTCGCCGTAGAACGCGTGCAGCGCGTGCAGGTGACCCAGCAAGATGTCGCGCACCTCGGCCAGCGCCGGCTCTGGCAGCAGCTCGCCGGTGGCGAGGTAGTGCGCGATGTGGCCGGGCAGCCACGGCCGGCCCTGTGCCGCACGCCCGATCATCACCGCATCTGCGCCGGTGTGAGCCAGTACCCGCGCCGCCTTGTGCGGGGAGTCGATGTCGCCGTTGGCGATGACCGGGATCGACAGTTGCGCCTTGATCCGGGCGATGGTGTCGTACTCCGCGTTGCCGGTGTACTGCTGGTCGCGGGTGCGGCCGTGAACCGTGAGTGCCGCGATGCCGGCGTCTTCGGCGATGCGCGCGATCTCCGGCGCGTTCTTGTGGTGGGCATCCCAGCCGGTGCGGATCTTCAGCGTGACCGGCACGTCCGCTGCTTTCACCACGGCGCTGACGATGCGCGCCACCAGCGCCGGTTCGCGCATCAGCGCGCTGCCTGCCCAGGCATTGCATACCTTCTTGGCCGGGCAGCCCATGTTGATGTCGATGATCTGCGCGCCATGCGCCACGTTGAAGCGCGCGGCCTCGGCCATGATCTCCGGCACGGTGCCGGCAATCTGCACGCTTACCGGTTCCGGCTCGCCCATGTGATCCATCCGATGCAGCGACTTGGCCGTGGTCCAGAAACGCGGGTCGGAGGTGGTCATCTCCGACACTGCAAGGCCCGCGCCAAGCCGCTTGCACAGCAACCGGAAGGGTTTGTCGGTCACGCCCGCCATGGGCGCGAGGATCACCTTCGGTTCGATGGGGTGGGGGCCGATCTGCATCGCGATAGTGTAGAACCGGCCCCGGCCCAGCCGCCCACGCGCTGGCTCAGAGGGCTGCCAGGTAAGGCATGGCCAGCGCCGCGCCGGCCTGCTCGGTGGAGTGCGCCGCATAACGGTTTGCGAAGCGCACATGCTCGATGAAGGCAGCGTCTGGCAGCTGCGCCAGCGATGCCGCCAGGGCGCCGTTGAAGGCATCGCCGGCGCCGGTGGTGTCCACCACCTGCGCGGATTCCGCCGAAATGCGATAGCAAGCCTGGGTGTCGCCGCGCAGGGTGGCGTCGGCATGCGAGACGAAGCAGCCACTGGAGCCCAGCGTGATGATGACCGTGCCGTCCGGAACCAGTTCACGGCACAGCGCGTGCAAACGCTGCTGGTCGATGCCGGAGACCAGGTCGGCATCGATGCGTTCGCCCACGTGACGCACCAGCAGTGCGGAGAATTCGGTTTCGTTGGGCGTGAGGATGTCCACGCGGCCCAGCATCGCGCGGTCGATGGCGGCATTGGCCGGCGCCGGGTTGAGCATGGCGATCGCGCCGGCTGCACGCCCCGTCTGCAGTGCCTGCGCCACCGTGTCCAGCGGCGATTCCAGCTGCGCCAACACCACGTCGCCGGTGCCAATGCCTTGCAGCGATCTCGCGACGGCGTCCGCCTGCAGTGCCGCGTTGGCACCACTGCCGATCACGATGCAGTTGCGACCCGCGGCATCGACGTAGATGCCGGCGGTGCCGGTCGGCACTTGGGCGATGGTGGCCTGCAGGTCGATGCCATCGTTCGCGCATAGCGTGCGCGCCAGCTGCGCGGCGGGGTCATCGCCCAGCGCGCACACGAAGCGGGTGTCCGCGCCCGCGCGCCGCGCGGCAATGGCCTGGTTGAACCCCTTGCCGCCGGGCCCGAACGCATAGTCGCCGCCCAGCGTGGCGCCGGCCACCGGCAAGGTCGCCACGCGCCAGACGTGATCGACGTTGAACGAGCCGGCGACGAAGACGCGGGCCGTGCTCATGGGTTGCCCACGTCGGCGGCGCCGTGCGCGGGAATGACCTTGTGCGGATCGTGGCGATGTTTGAACAAGGGCACGAACAGCAATGCCATCGCCAGCGAATACAGCGCAAACGCGATCCAGATGCCGTGCCAGTCCTTGGTGCCATCGGCACCCGTGAAATATGCGTCGATCATCCAGCCACTGATCGAACTTCCCAGCACCGCGCCGATGCCATTGGTCATCAGCATGAACAAGCCTTGCGCGGATGCGCGGATGCGCGGATCGCTCTGCTGTTCCACGAACAGCGAGCCGGAGATGTTGAAGAAGTCGAACGCCATGCCGTACACGATGCAGCTCATCACGATCATCCACAGGCCCGGGCCGGGGTTGCCGTAGGCAAACAGGCCAAAACGCAGGAACCAGGCCAGCATGCTGATCGTCATCACCGTCTTGATGCCGAAGCGCTTGAGGAAGAACGGAATGGTGAGGATGAACAGCGTTTCGCTGATCTGGGAGATGGAGATGATCACCGCCGAGTGGCGCACGCCGAAGGTGTCCTTGAATTGCGGCAGGCTCTCGAAGTCCTTGAGGAACGTCACGCCGTAGGCATTGGTGAGCTGCAGCGCGGCGCCCAGCAGCATCGCGAAGACGAAGAAGATCGCCATGTTGCGATTGCGGAACAGGCGGAACGACGTGAGGCCGAGTGCGTCCACCAGCGAGCGGCTTTCGTCGCGCCCCAGGCGCGGCGGCGCGGCGGGAAGGCTGAACCCGTACAGCCCGAGCAGGAAGGAGCCGGCGGCCGCCACGTAGAATTGGCCTGGCGAGGACTCGAACCCGAGCCAACTCGTGGTCCATGTCGCGGCGATGAAGCCCACGGTGCCCCAGACGCGGATGGGCGGGTAGTCGCGCACGACGTCGAAGCCCTGTTGCTTGAGCGCGTTGTAGGCCACCGCGATCGCCAGCGAGATCGTCGGCATGTAGCACAGCATGGTGGCCAGGATCAGCCAGAAGAACTGTTCCGGGTTGGCGGCGCCAGGGAGCAGGCAAAGGAACACGCCGCCAAGGATGTGCAGCGCGCCGTAAAGGCGCTCGGCGTTGATCCACCGGTCGGCCACGATGCCCATCAGCGAGGGCATGAACAACGCAGAGATGCCCATCGTCGAGAAGATCGCGCCGAAGCTGGTCCCCGACCATTGCCGGTTCTGGAACCAGTACGCGCCCACGGTGATCAGCCACGCCCCCCAGATGAAGAACTGGAGGAAATTCATCACGGTCAGGCGCAGCTTCAGGCTCACGTAGGCTCCCCATGCGAGGCGGTACGGTGCGCCTGCTTGGGGCAGGGTAGTCAGCGCCGCCATCGCCGGCAAGCGGGGAGGCTCACGTTTCTCGTGCCACCACGCGGTTGCGGCCTTCCAGCTTGGCTTGGCGCAGGCGCAGATCGGCCCGGCGCAGGAGCTGCGACAGATCGGTTCCGTCCTGCGGCCAGCTGGCGATGCCGGCGCTGAAGGTCATCCGCATCGGGTCATCGCCCACCTCCGGGGCAAACGGTTGCGTGCTCATGCTGCGGCGAATGGTTTCCATGCGCTCCCAGGCGCGCCCGGTGGGCAGCGGCATCACCAGCACGAACTCCTCGCCGCCCAGGCGCACCAGCCAGTCGCCTTCCTCCATCCCGCCGCGCAGCACCCCGACCGCGTGGCGCAGGGCGCGATCGCCCGCCTGATGGCCCACCTCGTCGTTGATGCGATGGAAGTAATCGAGATCGATCAGGCACAGCGTGAGCGAGCTGCCGTTTTCGCGCGCGTCCTCGGCCAGGCCGGGGAAGCGGTGCACCAGCAAGGTGCGGTTCGGCAATCCGGTAAGGCCGTCACTGCCCGACAGCTCCACCAGGCGCTGCATGCGATAGACAACCGCGGCCGTGATCAAGGTGGCGATGACCAGCAAGAACAAGCGTTGCAGCACGTTCGACACGCGCGCGCTGCCGTAGTCCGCAGAGGCAAGTTGTTCGGGGGCGTTGGCCAGCAGGAAGATCGCCAGTGCCAATGCGGCGTATTGCAGCATCGCCATGGCGCCGGTGTAGAGCGTCAGCCGGCCATCGTTGCGCAGCGCGGTCATGACGATGGCAAGCAGGTACAGCGCCCACACCACCATGCTGTTGATGGCCGCCGCGGGGGAATCGGTGGCCAGCAGGACCAGCACCAGGGTGATCAGGCTCACGTCGTAACTGGCGGTGGCCCATGGCAGCCAGCGGTAGTGGCGCGGCTTGCGGGCCAGGCCCAGCCAGGCCTGCGACAGCGCAATGGCGGCAATCACCCCCAGCATGCCGGCAACGCCCTCATTGGGCGTGAACTCGCCGGTGGCCAGGTTGATCAGCGGCAGCAGCAACAGGCCCAGCGACAGGCCGGCGCGCAGCTTCGCCACCAGCAGCTCGCCGCCAGCGCCCAGCTCCAGCATCAGCGCGTCCGGTGGCGCGCGCAGCTGCTGCCAGAACTCCCGCAAGTCGGGCCCGATGATTCCCACGCGCACTCCCCCAGTGAGGCCTTCAGCATAGCGCGGCAGGGAATCCTGCCCGATGTGCCCGGTGCCGGGCCTCTGCGTGCCTGCCGCCGCCGGGCCTATACTCGCGGCACAACTTCGGGGAGAAGGTTCCATGGCACCTGCACTTGCGCTGATCCTGCTGCTGGCCGGCATCATCCTGTTGTCAAAAACCGTGCGGATGGTGCCGCAGGGGTATGAATGGACGGTGGAGCGCTTCGGGCGCTATACCCAGACCCTCAGCCCGGGCCTGCACTTCCTGATGCCGGTGGTTTACGGCGTGGGTCGCAAGATCAACATGATGGAGCAGGTGCTGGAGGTTCCCAGCCAGGACGTGATCACCAAGGACAATGCGGTGGTCAAGGTCGACGGCATCGTGTTTTTCCAGGTGCTGGATGCAGCCAAGGCCGCCTATGAGGTGGCGCAGCTGGAAATCGCGATTCTCAATCTGGTGATGACCAACATCCGTACCGCCATCGGTTCGATGGATCTTGACGAGTCGCTGTCCAAGCGCGACGAGATCAACGCCAAGGTGCTGGTCGCGGTGGATCAAGCCACGCACCCGTGGGGCATCAAGGTCAACCGCATCGAATTGAAAGACATCGCGCCGCCGCGCGACCTGGTGGATTCGATGGCACGGCAGATGAAGGCCGAGCGCGAAAAGCGCGCGAACATCCTCGAAGCCGAGGGTTTCCGGCAGGCGGCCATCCTCAAGGCAGAGGGCGAAAAGCAGTCGGTGATCCTGGAGGCCGAGGGCAGCAAGGAAGCCGCGTTCCGCTCCGCCGAAGCGCGCGAGCGGTTGGCCGAGGCCGAGGCCAAGGCAACCCAGGTGGTGTCCGACGCGATCGCCAGCGGCAGCGTGCAGGCGATCAATTACTTCGTCGCGCAGAAATACATCGAAGCGTTCAAGGCGTTGGCCGAAGCGCCGAACCAGAAGTTCGTGATGATGCCGATGGAATCGGCCGGCGTGATCGGTTCGCTGGGCGGCATCGCGGAATTGGCGCGGGAAGCCATGGGGCAGAAAGCGGCGGCCAAACCGGTTTCCCAGGAGCGCTGAGTGATGCGTTGGGACATATTCGCGTGGGCGGCATTCGCACTGCTGCTGTTTGCCGCCGAGGCGATGGCACCCGGCGCCTTCATGCTGTGGCTCGGGTTTGCCGCAGTGGCCGTGCTGCTGGCTGTGTTCCTGATTCCCGGCATCCCGCTGTTGGCGCAGGTGGCAGCCTTCGTGGTGCTCAGCTTCGTGTCGATCCAGATCTACCGGCGCTGGTTCCGCAACCGCGAGCCGATCAGCGACCAGCCTGCGTTGAACCGGCGCACTGCCGCCCTGATCGGGCGCGTGGTGCCTCTGGAGCGCGGCATCGTGGAAGGGCGCGGGCGGGTGCAGATCGCCGATGCCTATTGGGATGTCGCCGGGCCGGAACTGCCGGCGGGCACGCCGGTGCGGATCATCGGCGGCGACGCCATGACCCTGCAGGTGGAAGCGGCCTGATCCCGGGCCGCTTGTCGCATACCGGCGCGTAGGGTGCGTGCGTTCTGGGATAATGCCTGTCCCCACGCAGGCAGATTCTCCCCATGACGCAAAAGACCATCCTCAACGAGACCCATCGCGCGCTCGGCGCCAAGATGGTCGATTTCGGCGGCTGGGACATGCCGATCCACTACGGATCGCAGATCGACGAACACCATCAGGTGCGACGCGACGCAGGCATGTTCGATGTCAGCCACATGACCGTGGTGGATCTGACCGGTGCGCGCACGCGCGAGTTCCTGCGCCACCTGGTCGCCAATTCGATCGACAAGCTGCAGAAGTCGGGCAAGGCGCTCTATACCGCGATGCTCAATCAGCAGGGCGGCGTGGTCGACGACCTCATCGTCTATTTCATGGATGAATCCTGGTTCCGGTTGGTGGTGAATGCCGGCACGCGCGAAAAAGACCTGGCCTGGATCTCGGCGCAGGCCAAGGCGTTCGACGTCGATGTGCGCGAGCGCCCCGAGTTCGGCATGGTGGCGGTGCAAGGTCCAAGCGCGCGCGACAAGGTGATCGGCCTGCTGCGCGAAGAAGACCGCGCGCCGGTGGCGAAGTTGGCGCGTTTCGCCGCCCGCACCGCAAAGACCGAAGATGGCGTTGACGTGTTCGTCGCCCGCACCGGCTACACCGGCGAAGACGGTTTCGAGGTGATCGTGCCGGAGGCGCAGACCGTGGCGTTCTGGAATGCGCTGCTGGCAGCGGGCGTCAAGCCGGCGGGCCTGGGCGCGCGCGACACCCTGCGCCTGGAGGCCGGCATGAACCTGTACGGCCAGGACATGGACGAAACCGTCACGCCGTTCGAAGCGGCGCTGGCGTGGACGGTGGTGCTGGATGCCGGTCGCGACTTCATCGGGCGCGGCGCACTGGAAGCGCAGCAGGCTGCCGGCAACGCGCGCCAGATGATTGGCCTGGTCATGGACGAGAAAGGCGTGCTGCGCCATGGCCAGAAAGTGCTGACCGCCAATGGCGATGGCGAGATCCTGTCGGGCACGTTTTCGCCGACCATCGGCAAGGCGATCGCCTTTGCACGCGTGCCGGCCGGCGAGCCCGGCGCTGTCCGCGTCGACATCCGCGGCCGCGAAGTGCCGGTGCGGGTGGTGAAGTTCCCCTTCGTGCGCGACAACGTCATTCAACCGGGCATCTGACCTTTCCCCCGGCGCTTCGCTAGACTTCCCCCACACCCCCCACGCACTGCGCAACAGGAGCCCTTCGATGAGCGAAATCCCCGGCGATCTCAAATTCCTCAAATCCCATGAGTGGGTTCGTGCCGAAGGCGGCGGCAAGGCCACCATCGGCATTTCCGATCATGCCCAGGGCCTGCTTGGCGACCTGGTGTACGTGGAGCTGCCGAACGTGGGCGACCGGGTCGAAGCCGGCAATGCCTGCGCGGTGGTGGAGTCGGTAAAGGCGGCTTCCGACGTCTATGCGCCGATCAGCGGCACGGTGGTCGAGGTCAATGCGGCATTGGCCGACAAGCCTGAAACCATCAATGAAGATGCCTATGGCGACGGTTGGTTGTTCGTGATCGAGCTGGATGACGCCGAGCAACTCAACGAGCTGCTTGGCCCGGACGAGTACGCCGAGTTGTTGGACAGCGAAGAGCACTGATCGCACGCACGCCATCGTGCAACCGGAACCCGCAGCGGAAACGCTGCGGGTTTTTTCGTTTGCGGCATCCGGGCGGATGCGAAACGAGGCAGCGGCCGCGGAAAAGTTCGCGCAAAGTTCGCGCAAACCGGTTGGTGCGACGCGAAATCGATGCGCCGGTCGCCACCCGGTGAGGGCGCGCCTGCGCACGGCATCCACGCTGCACGTCGATGCATCCGCGGGCAAGGAAGCATGATGCAGGAATTCGACGTGATGGCTGGAAGCCGCGCCCTGCCTGGCGATCAATGGATCGTGTTCGCGCACGCTGCGCGCGTGCGCGTGCTCATGGTGCGCAGGCCCGCCCTGATATGCAGGCGATCGATGTTGCCGTTTGCAACGCTGCGTTGAACGACTTCGCGAAAGATTGTTGACACTTGAAAAAAGCGTGATTAGGTTTCGCCCAGCAGACGTTTCCTGCGGAAGATGGTGAGCACGCACAACTTGCAATCCGGCGGCGCGGCAAGACATTCCACCTGCTTCGGCGAACGGTGGATGCAGGCAGCCTGTCCCTTGCGCAATCGTGTGCCGCTGGTTTCGGCAACGTCCATGTTCAAGACCTGCAGCGCACCCCGCCGCAGGTTTTTTAATGGACGGGGAATGTTCCAGGTCGATGCGATGCAGATTGCGCGCATCGGCACAGTATCCGTTCCAGCGCGCCTGGCGCGCCGGCGGTCGATCGCGGGTCCGATACCCGCGGTGTCTTTCGCAACTGGGCTTTACCGATTTACCCATTGACGAGGAGCCATACCATGGCCGTGAAAAAAGCTGCAAAGAAGGTCGCTGCCAAGAAGCCGGCGGCGAAGAAAGTTGCCAAGAAAGCCGTGAAGAAGGCCGCGGCGAAGAAGCCCGCGGCGAAGAAGGCCGTTGCCAAGAAGCCGGTCGCCAAGAAGGCCGTTGCCAAGAAGCCGGCTGCCAAGAAGGCCGTGAAGAAGGCCGTTGCCAAGAAGCCGGTCGCCAAGAAGGTCGTTGCCAAGAAGGCCGTTGCCAAGAAGCCGGCTGCCAAGAAAGCCGCCCCGAAGAAGGCTGTTGCCAAGAAGCCGGCTGCCAAGAAGGCCGCGCCGAAGAAGGCTGCTGCCAAGAAGCCAGCCGCGAAGAAGGCTGCTCCGAAGAAGGCTGCTCCGAAGAAGGCTGCCCCCAAGAAAGCTGCCCCGAAGAAGGCGAAGCCGGCAGTGATGCCGCCGATGCCGGCACCCACAGCCACCATGTAAGACCCGCGACCGGGCCGGGAGAATCCCGGCTCGGCGCAGTTTCATTCTGCAGACCCTTCCCGTTGCCCAGGCGGGAGGGGTTTCTTTTGCGCTGCGATTGGCGCGGAAGCGCGCCAGCGTGACTCAGGGGGGTGATGCCTTGGCGCGCGACGCGTTGGTGCCAGCAGGCGTTGCGCGATCGGCATACAGCAGGTCTTCGGACCCATCCACGGTGTCATCGTCCAGCCACTTGCCATCGGGCAGTCCCAGCGCGGCATCCAGAATGGTGGGCATCAGTCCGCTGGGAAGCGGGCTCTCGCTGTTCCACAGGATAACCACGCCCATGTCCTGCTCGGGCAGCAGTGCCATCATGCCGCGATAGCCCTGCACGGCGCCGCCGTGGAAGATCACGTTGTGGCCGGCGTAGTTGTAGTCGCGCCAACCCAGCGCATAGCTGGCCGAGGTCAAGCGACCGCGACGCCAGGACGAGCCGCGAATTTCACTTGGAGTGTCGATCAGCGGTGCGTGCAGCGTGGCCAGCAGCGGCGCCGGCAGCACGTCGGGGCGATGCCCGCTGTGGGCGATCAGCCACTGCGCCATGTCGCTGATGCTGGCATTGACGCCGGCCGCAGGGGCGACGCGGTAGTAGTTCGGCTTGGGCATCAGCGACACCCAGCCGCCACGGCCACGGACATGCGGCTTTGCCCAGCTGGCGCTGGCCTCGATGCCTTCCAGCCCGTAACTGGCATCGTGCATGCCCAACGGCTTGAAGATGCGGCTGGCCACGCTTTCGCTGTAGAACTTGCCGGTGGTGGCGAACACGATGTCGCCGATCAGGCTGAACGCCACGTTCTGGTAGGCATAGCACTGCCCCGGCGCACACGCCATTGGCGCGTTGGCCATGCGTTGGGTCAGGCTGTGGTAATCGACATCGCCTTCCAGGTCGCGATCGAACGCATTGCGGGTCAGTCCGGTGCGATGGCTGAGGATGTCCGCCACGGTGACCTGGCTGGTCGCGTCCGGGGTGGCCAACTGGAACGAGGGGACATAGTCGGTCAGGTGGCTGTCCCAGCGCAGGACGCCGTCGTTGACCAGGATGCCGGTCATGGTGGCGGCAAACGACTTGGAGAGCGATGCAAGGCGGAAAACCGTATGTGCATCGACCGGCTGCGGTTGATTCACGTCGGTGATGCCATAGCCGCGTGCGCTGAGGATCTTGCCGTTCTTGACGATGGCCATCGCCAGGCCGGGGATGCGGCCATTGGCCACCAGTGCCGAGGCAATCGCCTCGAAGCGTGCAACGTCCAGCGCCGAGGCGGGCACTGCGCTGGCGGTACCGGCGACGCCTGCGGCTGGCAGTGGCTGCGGCAACGAGGCAGCGGGCTGTGGGCGACTGATCTCGCCACGCAGCGGCACGGCATCCTGCGCGGTGGAGCCCATGGCCAAAGGCAACAGCGCTGCCACCAATCCCGTGCGCCAGGAGAACCGTGGGTTGCGCTCTTTCATCGGTCTTTCTCCCTGCGTATGCTGCAACGACGGGCTGATTCTAGCGCCTGTTTCCACGGTTGCATGAACAAGGGGAGCTTTGATGCTGGGCCTTTTGATTTTTATCGTGATTGTTGCCGTGGCGGCGTTCTGGGCAATCGGCATCTACAACGGCCTGGTGACCGCCAGGAACGCCTATAAAAACGCGTTTGCGCAGATCGACGTGCAGCTGCAGCGCCGTTTCGACCTGATCCCGAACCTGGTCGAGGTGGCCAAGAAGTACATGGCGCACGAGCGCGAGACGCTGGAAGCGGTGATCGCCGCGCGCTCGGCCGCGCAATCGGGCCTGGCGGCAGCCAAGGCCAACCCCGGCGACCCGAATGCGATGGCCACGCTGGCTGCGGCGCAGGGCCAGCTGAATGCCGGGCTGGGCCGGCTGCTGGCGGTGGCCGAGGCCTATCCGGACCTCAAGGCCAACCAGAACATGATGCAGCTCACCGAGGAGCTGACCAGCACCGAGAACAAGGTCGCGTTCGCGCGGCAGGCGTTCAACGACATGGTGATGGCCTTCAATAATCGGCGCGAAGTGTTCCCCAACAGCATCTTCGCCGGCATGTTCGGCTTTCTTCCGGCGACGTTGCTGGAGATCCCGGCGGACAAGCAGGCGCAGGTGCGCGAGGTGCCGAAGGTGCAGTTCTGACACGGCTGATTCCCTCTCCCCATCAGCGGGGAGGAGGTTTGCAGATTGGCTGAAGGACCTGACACGCCATGAATTTCTTCGAGCAACAGGCTGCGGCGAGGCGAACCTCCTCGCGGCTGGTGTTCTTGTTCGCGCTGGCCGTGATCGGCATTGTCCTGGCGGTGGATCTGGCGGCCTGGATCGTGGCGCCTTCGCCGAAGTCGCTGGCCTTCGCGACCCTCGGCACGCTGGGCGTGATCGGCCTGGGGTCGCTGTACCGCATCGCCAGCCTGGCCGGTGGCGGTGAAACGGTGGCGCAGGAAATGGGCGGCAGTCTGGTGCCGGCGGAGACCACGGATCCAGCCCTGCGCCGCTTGCGCAATGTGGTGGAGGAAATCTCCATCGCGTCCGGCGTGCCGGTACCCAAGCTCTATGTGCTGGAAGACGAGCTGGCCATCAATGCGTTTGCGGCGGGATTCAGCACGTCGGATGCGGTGGTGGCGGTGACGCGGGGCGCACTCGACCGGCTCAATCGCGATGAACTGCAGGGCGTGATCGCGCATGAATTCAGCCATGTGCTCAATGGCGACATGCGGCTCAACATCCGCCTGATCGGGATCCTGTTCGGGATCCTGATGATCGGACTGATCGGCCGCAAGATTCTGGAAGGCAGCCGGTTCGGCGGCCGCAGCAAGAATGCCGGCGCCCTCCTTGTCGCCGCGCTGGGGGCGATGGCGATCGGGTACATCGGGCTGTTCTTCGGGCGCATGATCAAAGCCGGCATCAGCCGCAACCGCGAGCGTCTGGCGGATGCAAGCGCGGTGCAGTTCACCCGGCAGACCTCGGGACTCGCCGGCGCCTTGAAAAAAATCGCCGGGCTGGAAGATGGGTCAAGGCTGGGGCAGCGCGGCAATACCGAAGAAGTCAGCCACATGTTGTTCGGCGATGGCATCGGGTTCTCCGGTTTGTTTGCCACGCACCCGCCGCTGTTGGAGCGCATCCGGGCGCTGGAACCCGGGTTTCGCAGCGAGCAGCTGCAGCGGCTCAAGGCGGACTGGCGGCACTCGCCGCCGGACGGGCTGCGGGAAGACCTCGCGTTGGGGCTGGCCGAGTCCGGCAGCCGCCGCTTGTCGGATGCCGGGCGCCATGTCGTGATCACGCCGGCGATGGTGGCCTCGCAAGTAGCGCATCCCGCCGACGATGACTATCGACAGGCCGATGCCATCGCCGAGGCGATGCCGGAAGCGCTGCGCGATCTGGCCCGCGGGCGTGAAACGGTGATGCCGCTGCTGCTGTCGCTGCTGTTGGCGCAGGACGAGGTGCTGCTGGACAGGCAGCGGCTGGAGATCGCCTCGCGCCTGGGCGGCGACGTGGCCGAACACGCCCTGCGCATCCACCAACAGCTCACCGCCGACCTGCACCCGATGCTGCGCCTGCCGCTGGCGGCGCTGGCGTTCCCGGTGCTGCGCCTGCGGCCGCGCCCGCAGCTGGATACCTTCCTCGACGTGGTGCATGCCGTGGTGCATGCCGACGGCGAGGTGTCGCTGTTCGAATATTGCCTGGGCAAGCTGCTGGCCGTGCAGGTGCGCGAATCGCTGGACCCCTCGCGCTATGCGCGCTTCGGACGACGCAAGCCGGGCAGCGTGCGCACCGAGTTCGCGACGTTGCTGGCCGTGATCGCGCAGTTCGGCAATGACGATGAGGCAACGGCACGCCGCGCCTATCTCGCCGGCTTGCAACGCGTCTTGCCGCGCGATCACGTGGCGTATGCGCCGCCGGCAGAAGGCGTGCAGGCGTTGGAACAGGTGTGGGATGCGCTGGATGCATTGGATCCGCTGGCCAAGCAGGTCATGGTGGAAGCCATCACCGATGCGATCAGCAGTGATGGCCGGGTCAGCGTGGCCGAAGCCGAACTGCTGCGCACGATCTGCGGCGTGCTGCATTGCCCGCTGCCGCCGATGCTGGAGCGGAGCTGACCTGCTCCCTCCCTTGCGAAGCAGGGGAGGGTTGGGGAGGGGTGCTCTTGTCAGCCAGCCTTGATCAGATCCGCAGCGCGTTCCGCAATCATGATCGTCGGCGCATTGGTGTTGCCGCCGGGCAGGTTCGGCATCACCGAGGCATCCACCACGCGCAGGCCCCCGACGCCGTTGACGCGCAGCTGCGGATCGACGACGGCGGCTGCGTCACTGCCCATCCGGCAGGTGCCGATGGGGTGGTAAACGGTCTCGGCGCGGTTGCGCACGAACTCGATGAAATCGGCTTCGCTGCGCGGGGTCTGCGCAGGGAAAATCGGCGCGCCGCGATACGGGTCGAAGGCTTTCTGCGCGAGGATCTCCAGCGACACGCGCGCGCATTCCACCAGCATCTTCAGGTCGAAGCCTTCCGCATCCCCCAGGTAGTTGGGGTCGATCAGCGGCTTGTCGCTGGCGCGGTTGCTGGCCAGCGTCAGTCGGCCGCGACTGTGGGGACGCAGGAAGCAGGCGTGCATCGTGTAGCCATCGCCGGGCAGGCGGTGGCGGCCGTGGTCGTCGATCATGGCCGGAATGAAATGCAGCTGGATGTCGGCGCGCGCATCGGGGGCAAGGGTCGAGCGCACGAAGCCTGCACCCTCGGCCACGTTGCTGGTACCGGGGCCGCGATGCCCGCGCAGGAAATAGTCGAACGCCGTCTTCAGCTCGCTGGCGCGGTCGTAGCTCAGCGGCTGGCTGCAATGCTGCAGCGTGGTGACGTCCAGATGATCCTGCAGGTTGTCGCCGACGCCGCATGCATCGTGGCGCACGTCGATGCCGAGCTTGCGCAGGGCATCGGCCGGCCCGATGCCGGACAGCATCAACAGTTGCGGCGAATTGATCGCGCCGCCGCTCAGGATGACCTCGCGCCGGGCTTCGAACTGCAGGCTGCGGCTGCCCTGCGAGCACGCCACGCCGGTGGCGCGGTTGCCGGTGAAGGTGATGCGATTGACGTTGATGCCGGTGCGCACGGTCAGGTTGGGCCGCGTCTTGGCCGGGTTCAGGTAGGCCACTGCGGCAGAGCAGCGCGCGCCGTCGCGCTGGGTGACCTGGTACTGGCCCACGCCTTCCTGCTGCGCGCCATTGAAGTCGGGG
Organism: Thermomonas paludicola; assembly: GCF_024498955.1. Classification (GTDB taxonomy): domain Bacteria; phylum Pseudomonadota; class Gammaproteobacteria; order Xanthomonadales; family Xanthomonadaceae; genus Thermomonas; species Thermomonas paludicola. The sequence goes on from NZ_CP093311.1 coordinate 434,834, forward strand.
TTGAACGGGAAGCCGGCTTGCTGGCCGGCGTCCACGAAGACGCGCGTCAGCGGGTTGACGTGGCGCAGGTCCGCCACCGAGAGCGGGCCGGACGCGCCGTGCCAGGCATCGCCGCCACGGGCATTGCCCTCGCTGCGCTTGAAGTAGGGCAGCACATTGTCCCAGTGCCAGCCGGTGGCGCCATGCGCCGCCCACTCGTCGTAGTCGGCGGCAACGCCGCGGATGTAGCACATCGCGTTGATCGAACTGGAGCCGCCCAGCACCTTGCCGCGCGGGCACCAGAGCACGCGCCCACCCAACTGCGCCTGCGGCACGGTGGCGTAGTTCCAGTTGATCGATGTCAGCGCGGCGATCTTGGCCAGCCCGGCGGGCATGTGGATGAAGGGGTGCCAGTCACGCCCGCCGGCTTCCAGCAACAGCACGCGCGTGTTCGGGTCTTCGCTGAGCCGGTTGGCCAGTACGCAACCGGCCGAGCCGGCACCGATGATGATGTAGTCGAACACATGCTGTCCCGCTGCGATGACAGGTCGAACCTATGCGCGGTGGCTAGAGCAAATGCTCGGCCGCCGGGCTGGCACCGGTACGCGCCTGCGGTTACCGTTGCGCATCGCGGTCTCCACCCCGGCATGTCATGACTCGTCGCCCCGCCGCTTCCGGCAGCATCGGCCGCTTCAAAACCGCGCTGGGCGAATCGCCGCCGCTGCTGTGGTCATTCCTGTATTTTTTCTGCCTGCTGTGCGGCTATTACGTGCTGCGCCCGGTGCGCGAGGCGATGGGCGCGTCCAGCGACGTTGCCGCCGTGTTCCCGGCGGCGTTCATCGACTTCTTCGCGGCGCATGGCCTGCCGCTCAAGGACTTCACCCTGCAGGTGCTGTTCACCTGCACGTTCCTGATCATGCTGGTGCTGCAACCGGCCTATGGCTGGCTGGTCAGCCGCTGGCCACGGCGGGTGTTCCTGCCCGCGGTGTACGGCTTCTTCATCCTCACCCTGCTGCTGTTCTACGTGATGTTCAACAGCGGCGTGCCGGGGCGCGGGATGGCGTTCTTCCTGTGGATCACCGTGTTCAACCTGTTTGCGGTGGCGGTGTTCTGGAGCTTCATGGCCGATGTCTGGTCGGATGCCGACGCGCGCCGGTGCTATGGCTACATCGGCGCGGCCGGCACGTTTGGCGCCATCCTCGGGCCGATGTTGACCCGCGTGCTGGTTGAGCGGATTGGCATCGCCCATTTGATGCTGGTGTCCGCTGGCTTCCTCGCGCTGTGCATCGTTTGCCTGTTGCGGCTGCGTCGTCATGCCGTACAGCGTGAGCTGCAGCAGCACTTGGCCAGCGGCGAGACGCCGATGGGGGGCAGCGTGCTGGCCGGGTTGAAGCTGCTCGCCAGCGAGCCGCTGCTGCGCTGGATGGCGGTGCTGACCGTGTTCGGCGTGGGCGTCGGCACGCTGCTCTACAACGAGCAGGCCGCCATCGTGCGCAAGTTCTATCCGGATCCGCAGGCGGCAACGGCCTATTACGCAAGCATCGATCTGGCGGTGAATGGGCTGACCCTGCTGGTGCAGCTGTTGGCGACGCGCAGCCTGTTGTCGCGCTTCGGCATCAGGCCGGCGCTGCTGTTGCCGGCATTCGCCGTGCTGCTTGGCTACGCCGCGCTGGCGGCCTCGCCGTTGCCGCTGCTGGTGGCGGTGGTGCAGGTGGTCACGCGCAGCGGCGAGTTCTCGCTGGGCAAGCCGGCGCGCGAGACCATCTATACGCGCGTTGCCCGCGAATGGCGTTACAAGGCCGGTGCAGCCATCGACACGGTGATCTACCGCGGCGGCGACTTGACCTTTGTCTGGCTCCACAAACTGCTGTCGGCGTTGGGTTCGCAGGCGGTGTTTGGCGTTGGCCTGCTGGTGGCCGGCGGCTTCGTGCTGGGCGCGTGGAAGCTTGCTGGCGAAGCGGAAAAGCTGCCGCAGGCGCGCACCGGAGCGCCGGACTGAACATGGCAACGGCGGGCCGAAGCCCGCCGTTGCCATGCAGTGCGCGCAGGAAGCGCGGCTTATGCCACGGCGCGCTTGCCGCTTTCGGCGTGGGTGTCGTAGTAGCTGGCGGCGCGCAGCTCGTGGGCGTCGAAGTCGTCCACCGTGATCGTGTCCAGGGTGATCGCATGCAGCTCTTCCAGCTGCTTGCGCTCGTCGGCGGTGATCCAGCCCTCGCGCACGCCTTCGTCCAGCTGCGAGGCGAAGTCCAGCGCTTCGATGTCCTTGGTCTTCAGCGCCTTCAGGAACTTGCGCTCCACCGGCTCGGCCAGAATGGCTTTCGCCAGATAGCTGTTGATGCGGCCACCGGGGTTGTGCTCGCCCGGGGTCAGGAACACGCCGCTGGCGAGGCGCTCGCGCGCTTCGTTGGGGGTCATCAGCAGCATGGCCACGCGATGGCTGAGGCGGTCGCCCGGGGCGACGGCGCGGCGGCCCAGCGGGAACACCAGCGGCCACAGCAACCAGCCCAGCGGCTTGATCGGGAAGTTGCGCAGCGCCTGCGACAGCGCCAGCTCGATCTCGTAGGCGCTGTTGTGGAACGCCCAGGCCAGCAGCGGCTTGTCGGCGTCCGGGCAGCCTTCGTCGTGATGCCGCTTGAGCACCGCGCCCATCATGTACAGGTGGCTGAGCACGTCGCCGAGCCGGCCGGACAGCGACTCCTTGAACTTCAGCCGGCCGCCCAGCGCGCCCAGCGACACGTCGGTCAGCAACGCGAGGTTGGCAGCGTAACGATTGAGCTTGCGGAAGAATTTCCTGGTGTACGCATCGCCCGGCACTGCGCCGATGCTGGCCCCGGTCAGGCCAAACCAGACCGAGCGCACGGCGTTGGACATCGCGCCGCCGACGTGCGCGTACAGCGCGCCGTCCAGCGCCGCCAGCCCGGCCTTCGCATCCGGATCCTGCGCCGCCCGCATCTCCTTGAGGATGTACGGATGGCAGAGGATCGAGCCCTGGCCGAAGATCAGCAGGCTGCGGGTCATGATGTTGGCGCCTTCCACCGTGATCGCGATGGGCGCCGCCTGCCACGAGCGGCCGGCGAAGTTGCGCGGGCCCAGGATGATGCCCTTGCCGCCGATGACGTCCATCACGTCCTTGGCGATTTCGCGGGCCGCATTGGTGCAGTGGTACTTGGCGATGGCGGATGGCACCGATGGCACGTCGCCGCGATCCACCGCCGCCGCCGTGGCCTGCGACAGCGCACTGATCGCATAGGCCTTGCCGCCGATCCGCGCCAGCGCTTCTTCCACGCCTTCAAAGCGACCGATCGACAGCCCGAACTGCTTGCGGATGCGCGCATAGGCGCCGGTGACCACGGCCCCCGACTTGGCGCCGCCGCTGGCGGTGGAGGGCAGGGTGATCGAGCGCCCCACGGCCAGACATTCGTTGAGCATGTTCCAGCCCTTGCCGGCCATTTCGACGCCGCCGATCAGCTGGCTGAGCGGGATGAACACATCCTTGCCGCGCACCGGCCCGTTCTGGAACGGCGAGTTCAGCGGGAAGTGGCGGCGGCCGACATCGACGCCGGGGGTGTCGCTGGGCAGCAGCGCCAGGGTGATGCCGATGTCGCGGGTGTCGCCCAGCAGGCCGTCCGGATCGTACATGCGGAAGGCCATGCCGATCAGCGTGGAGACCGGCGCAAGGGTGATGTAGCGCTTGTCGAACGTCAGCCGCAGGCCCAGCACGTGCGCGCCGTTCCACTCGCCCTTGCAGACGATGCCGAAGTCGGGGATCGAGGTCGCATCCGAGCCGGCGAACGGGCCGGTCAGGCCGAAGCAGGGCACTTCCTGGCCGATCGCCAGCCGCGGCAGGTAATAGTCCTTCTGTTCCTGCGTGCCGTAGTGGTTGATCAACTCGCCGGGGCCCAGCGAGTTGGGCACGCCGACGGTGGCGCTGACCACGCTGGAGATCGAGGCGATCTTCTGGATCACCTTGTGGTGGGCCAGCGCGGAGAAGCCCAGGCCGCCGTACTGCTTCGGAATGATCATCCCGAAGAATTTGTTCTGCTTGATGAAGTCCCACAGCTCCGGCGGCAGGTCGGCGTGGACGTGGGTGATTTCCCAGTCGTTGATGCGCTTGCACAGCTCTTCCACCGGACCGTCGAGAAAGGCTTGTTCTTCCGCGCTCAGCTGCGGCTTCGGATAGGCCAGCAGCTTGTTCCAGTCGGGCTTGCCGGAAAACAGGTCGCCCTCGAAGCCGACCGAGCCGGTTTCCAGTGCGATCTTCTCGGTCTGTGACAGCGGCGGCAGCGCCTTGCGCAGGAAGCCCAGCGCCGGCGCGGTCAGCAGCGGCTTGCGGATGGCCGGAACCAGCAGTGGCACGGCGAGCACGGCTACCAGCACGGCGGCAATGGCGGTTGCCATCGGGTTGCTGCCCAGCAGCCAGCAGGCCACCAGCAGGGTGGCGGTGACAGCAGCCCAAACGGCGAGCCGCAGCCGGTGATAGGCGGCGAAGGCGGCAACAACGAAAATGGCGATGAAAGGCAGGACGACGCTCATGTTGGTGCTCCCGGGAATACGGCAATCTTGGGGAGGCAGGCATTGCGCACGCAGGGCGCCTTGCTTACCATACGGCCTAGTATGGCGAATGCGCGGTGTCTGTCAACGCGCAAAACAGAGTGAAAACTCAGCATACTGCCACCCACCGATACCGTATGGAACGAGCGCAGCGATGACCGAGTCTGCACCCCGCAGTGGGCGCCTGAGTGCCGAGGACTGGGCGCGTGAGGCGTTGGACCAGATTTCAGAGCAGGGGGTGGCGTCGGTGGCAGTGGAGCCGCTGGCCCGCCGGCTGGGCGTGACCAAGGGCAGTTTCTACTGGCATTTCCCGTCCCGTGATGCACTGCTGCAGGCAGCGCTGGAGCGGTGGGAGCGCGACGAACAAACCGCCTATGTCGCGCTGGAGTCGATCAGCGACGCCACCGAGCGCCTGCGCACCCTGTTCAAGCTGATCGCGCACCACAACAAGACTCACATCATTTATTCGGAGCTGCTCAAGGCAGCGGGGCATCCCGCGGTGGATGCGGTGCTTGGCCACGTGCTTGAGCGCCGCACCGGCTTCCTGTTTGCCTCGTTCCGCCAGGCCGGGTTGAGCCAGAAGGATGCGCTCAACCGCGCGCGCATGACATATGCGATGTATGTCGGCTTCCTGCAGCTGGAACTGCCGAAGTTCCAGAACCGGCAGCCGCTGGATGGCTTCGATGGCTACATCGAACACATGATGGTGACGCTCATCCCGCGTGACTGAGCGCCGCTGCGCGCCCCACGGCGACGGCGTGTCGCCGGCTGCAATCGATTTCAATCAACGCCCGCGCCGGGCAAGGACCTTTGATTCATGACCAGCAAACTCGACCGCTTGAACGAATGGGTGGCGGATGTAGCGCGCCTCACCCGCCCCGCCGTCATCCACTGGTGCGATGGCAGCGACGCGGAGAGCGCAGCACTGCGCGAGCAGATGCTTGCCGATGGCACGCTGATCGAGCTCAACCAGCAGACGCATCCGGGCAGCTATCTGCATCGCTCGCATCCGGATGACGTGGCGCGCGTCGAGCACCTGACCTTCGTGTGCACGCCCGAGCGCGAGGATGCCGGACCCAACAACCACTGGATGGCGCCGGCAGACGCCCACGCCAGGATCGATGCGCTGTTCGACGGCTGCATGCAGGGGCGCACGATGTACGTCATCCCCTACTGCATGGGGCCGATCGATTCCCCGCTGTCGCGCTGCGGCGTGGAGATCACCGACAGCCCCTATGTGGTCGCCAACATGCGGATCATGACCCGCATGGGCGTGCCGGCGCTGGCGCGCATCGAGCGGGAAGGCAGCTTCGTCAAGGGGCTGCATTCCATCGGCGAGCTCGACCCCGAGCGCCGCCTGATCATGCACTTCCCGGAAGAGCTGGCCATCAAGTCCTACGGCTCCGGTTACGGCGGCAACGCGCTGCTGGGCAAGAAGTGCCATGCACTGCGCATCGCCAGCCATCAGGCGCGCCAGGAAGGTTGGCTGGCCGAACACATGCTGATCCTCGGCATCGAAAACCCGCAGGGCCAGACCCACTACATCGCCGCCGCGTTCCCGTCGGCCTGCGGCAAGACCAACCTGGCGATGCTGATTCCACCCGAAGGCTATCGCCGGGATGGCTGGAAGGTGTGGACGATCGGCGATGACATCTGCTGGATGCGGCCGGGCGCCGATGGCCGCCTGTACGCCATCAACCCGGAAGCCGGCTTCTTTGGCGTGGCCCCCGGCACCTCGGCCAAGTCCAACGCCAATGCACTGGCGTCGATTCAATCCAACACCATCTTCACCAACGTCGGCATCACCGCCGACCAGCAGCCGTGGTGGGAAGGCATCGACAACGGGCTGGCGCCGGTGACCGACTGGCGCGGCGAGCCCTTCGATTCCGCCAAGCGCCCCGCGGCGCACCCCAACTCGCGCTTCACCGTCAGCGCGAAGCAGTGCCCGTCCTACTCGGACATGGCCGAAGATGCGCAGGGCGTTCCGATTTCCGCCATCGTCTTCGGTGGCCGCCGCGCCTCGCTGGTGCCGTTGGTGTTCGAAGCGCGCGACTGGACGCACGGCGTGCTGGTGGGTGCGGCCATGGGCTCGGAAACCACGGCGGCGGCCACTGGCGCGGTGGGCGTGATGCGCCGCGACCCGATGGCGATGAAGCCGTTCTGCGGCTACAACTTCGCCGACTACTTCGGCCATTGGCTGTCGTTCGACCAGCCGGGCGCGCAACTGCCCAAGGTCTTCCACGTCAATTGGTTCCGCAAGGGCGAGAACGGCAAGTTCCTGTGGCCTGGCTTCGGCGACAACCTGCGCGTGCTGGAGTGGATGATCCAGCGCGTGGAAGGCCGCGCCGCCGCGACCGAGACCCCGATTGGCCATCTGCCGACGGCGGATGACCTCAATCTTGATGGGGTGGCGCTGTCCGACGAAGCGCGCGAAACGCTGTTTGGCTTCGAGCACGCAGGTTGGCAGGCCGAATTCGCCGGCATCGGTGAGTACCTGGCCGAGTACGGCCCGCGGCTGCCGCAAGCCCTGCTGGACGAACAGCGGCGGATCGCAGCGGCACTGGCCTGACTGGCGCATCGCATCCCGAAGCAAGCAAGCCCCGGCGGATGCCGGGGCTTGCTTGCGTTCAGGAGGGCAAGGCTTCGCGCGCACCGGCCAGGCAGGAGTTGCAGGCGAAACTGAATGCGCCGATCGCAACCTGAATGCGGACTTAGGGGCTTGTTAAATAATTGTTGACTGCTCTATAGTCGGCGGGTCAGGCCGACACAGGCCGGGCGTACTCGTAACTTTTTAGTCACTTTCGTCCCTATGGGGGTTACACAATGGCTTCTACTCATCTGTCCAAAGGCTTGAAGCGCAGTGCGCTTGCAATTGCCTTGGGTCTTTGCTTCGTCGGCGGCGTGCAGGCGCAGAGCACCTCGGGCGATATCGCCGGTAATGTGCCTGCTGCCAGCGGCGGCAAGGTCGTCCTGAAAAGTTCGACCACCGGCGTGACCCGCGAATATCCGGTCGATGCTTCCGGTCGTTTCCGCATCCCGGCCCTGCCGACCGGCGGCTATGATCTGACCTTGTCCGACGGTACAACGTCGCACGTCAACGTGGTGGCGGGCCAGACCGTCAACGCGACGTTCGGCGCCGCGTCCTCAGGCACTGCAACCACCCTGGATGCGGTTACCGTCCTGGGCGGTTCGATCAACGCGATCGACCTGCAGAGCACCGAGACGCGCACCACCTTCGTGGCTGAGCAGTTGAACAGCCTGCCGGTTGCCCGTGACGTCACCAGCGTCTCGCTGCTGACCCCCGGTACGGCTGCCAGTTCCAACTATTTCGGCAATGCCTCCTTCGGTGGCGCATCGGCTGCGGAAAACAGCTATTACGTCAACGGTTTCAACGTCACCAACCTGTATGACATCCTGTCGTTCTCGGAAGTGCCGTTCCAAGCCATCGACCAGTTGGACGTTCAGACCGGCGGCTACGGCGCGCGTTATGGGTTCTCCACCGGTGGCGTGACCAGCGTCAACGTCAAGCGTGGTACCAATGAGTTCAAGGGCGGCATCAGCTACACCCTGACTCCGAACTCGCTGCGCGAGCAGGCCGATCCGGTGTCCTTGAACAACGGCACCATCTGGCGCAGCTACGACCAGAATGAATCCAACTCCAGCAACCTGAGCATCTGGGGCGGTGGTCCGATCGTCAAGGACAAGCTGTTCTTCTTCGCGCTGATGTCCTACAGCAAGTCCGATTCCACCACGTATGGTGGCCGTGGTGCGGGTCGCGCCGGTGGTACTCCCACCAGTCCGCTTCCGTACACCACTTCCGGCTCGTCAACCGCGAACGACTACAACTCGACCCAGCCGTACTGGCTGCTGAAGCTCGACTGGTATCTGAACGACAGCAACCACATCGAGTACACGGGCTTTGATAACACCCGCAAGTCGAGGTACAACAACTACAGTGCGCTGTACAGCAGCACTGCGATGGACGCTACGATCAAGAAAACCAAGTACCGTGGCGATGACGTGATGCAGAATGGCGGGCATAGCGATATTTTCAAGTGGACCAGCTACCTGACCGACAACCTGACCATGGCGCTCCAGTGGGGCCGCATGGACAACACCAATTCGGCTCACACCATTGATCCGAATGGCGTGGAGAACTATTACTACGGCGACGTCACTCAGCCGCCAAGCTGCCCGTATGTGTATGACTACCGTGACGCAGCTCCTCAGTTCGGTGGACAGTTGGCGGGTACCTGCGCGACTGGTAGTTCCGTGGATATCACCGGCGGTTACAACAAGCGCGACGCTAGTCGCATCGACTTTGAGTGGCAGCTGGGTACCCACAAGGTAAGCTTCGGCTACAGTGACGAAAAGTGGAATTCCCGCCAAGGTAGTATTTCGGACGTCTACTATTTTGGCGAAGACTACAATCTGCTGGATCCGACTGCAGTGAACGACACGCTGCCGCAGGATGGCACCCTTGTCCTTGATCACGTTTACTTCGCTACCGGTGGCAATGTTCAAATCAACCAGAAGTCCTGGTATCTGGAAGACAACTGGAACATCACCGACAACTTCATGCTGTACGCCGGTATCCGCAACGACTCGTTCGAAAACAAGAACAGCACGGGCGCCACGTTCGTGAAGCAGGACAATATCTGGCAGCCGCGTCTCGGCTTTGCTTGGGATATCCTGGGTAACGGCGACAGCAAGCTGTACGGTACGGTCGGTCGCTATGCGCTGCCGATCGCGGCGAACGTCTCGCTGCGTGCCGCATCGAAGTCTTACTACACCGAAAATGTATCTGTGTGGGACGGTACGTATAACCCTGCCAACGGCGTGCCGAATCTGGGTAGCTTCTATCACGGCGGCATTTACAATGCGGTGTATAATGGTGAAGACGGCAGCGTGCCTGATCCCAATGCCGTGGCCAGCAAGGGCCTGAAGCCCTACACGCAGGATGAGTTCATCCTTGGCTATCAGCAGTTGCTGCACTCTGACAATGCGTTCTTGGACGGTTGGCAGCTGGGCGTGAAGGCGACTTACCGCAAGGTGGTCAACGCCATTGATGACACCTGCGACGTTCGTGCTGTTTACAATGCGGCAGTGGCTGCTAGTTACAGCGTCAGCAACTGGAAGAATCAGTGGACTTCCCCCGGCGGCATTCCCGGCTGCTACATGTACAACCCGGGAAGCGATCTGCACCTCACTCTTGATGTGAATGTTGACGGCCATGTCCGTGACATCACCGTCAAGGCGGCCGACTTGGGTCCGAAGGCTGAGCGTACCTACAAGGCCGTCACGTTCAGCGCCGAAAAGACGACTGACAAGTGGAGCATCAACGCGACCTACACTTGGTCGAAGCTGTACGGCAACCTGGAAGGTTTGGTCAAGAGTACCAATGGTCAGGATGACACTGGCACCACCTCTGACTTCGACTTCAAGGAAATCATGTACGGTTCCACCGGCGATTTGTTCAACGATCACCGTCACAGCATCAAGGTGTATGGCAGCTACAAGTTCAGCCCGGAATGGGAAATGGGCTTCAACGTGCTCGCGCAGTCCGGTTCGCCGATCTCCTGCTTGGGTGGCGGTATGGGTACGTTTGGTACCCAGTATGGGTACGCCGGCGTGTTTCATGCCTGCGACCCTGCTAACACCAGTGCCGTCACGCCGGTCGGAGCAGCTGGTCGTACGCCGTGGACCATCACGGTCAGCCCGAACATGATCTATCGTCCCAACTCGCTGCCGGGCCTGAGCATGCAGGTCAGTGTGTTGAACCTGTTTAACAAGGTTGTTTCCGTGCAGGACTTCGAGACCACCTACGGCGTCACCGCTGCCGGCCAGGTTCGGAATTACTACAACTACGGTCAGCCGAAGTTCTTCAACACCCCGCGTTATGTGCGCTTCCAGGTGCAGTACGACTTCTGATAACTCTGCACCATTGCTTCACCTCGATGCCGGCGCGAAAGCGCCGGCATCTTTTTTTGCGTAAGGGCCTTAAACCCAAAGTCTTGATGCAGCATCCCACCCGGTATGCTGATGTCCACCATGCCCATGCCGCAGGTTCCCGAAACGCGTTCCATTGCGGACGAAGACGCCGTGCTGGCGCGCCGCGCCGCGTCGGCCGATGTTGCCGCGTTCGAGCAGCTTTACCGCCGGCATCATCGTCGCGTGCATGGGGTGATCGTGCGGTTGGTCGGGCAGGCCGGCGCGCGCGCCGAGGATCTGACCCAGGAGGCGTTTGTGCGTGCCTGGCAGGCGCTGCCGTCTTTCCGCTTCGAGAGCGCGGTGTCCACCTGGCTGCATCGCCTGGCGGCCAATACCGCGTTGATGGAGCTGCGCGCGCGGCGCAGCCGGCCGTGGCCGGAAGATGATGACGAGGCGCTGGAGTCGGTGGCCACGCCGGATACCGCCGGCCGCGCCATGCTGGGCCGTGAACTGGATCGCGCGGTGGCCAGCCTGCCGCCGCGCGCGCGCGCGGTGCTGGTGCTGCATGACGTGGAAGGCTGGAAGCACGAAGAGATTGCCGCCGAACTTGGCATGGCGGTGGGCAGTTCCAAGGCACAGCTGCATCGCGCGCGCGGGTTGTTGCGCGCACGGATTGGAGAGGCGACATGAATCAACAAGGCGGCATGGGCGAGGCGGAGTTGCGGATGGCGCTGCGCGGCTTGCGTCGGGAGATGGAGCCTGGCCACGACCTGTGGCCGGGCATTGCGGCGCGCCTTCAGGGACAACCGCAGAACGTGGCGCCGCGCAGGCGTCGGCGCTGGCCGCTGGCGTGGGCAGCGGCAGTGCTGCTGGCGCTGGGCGTTGCCTGGCAGGGCAACGCGCCGCAGACGGTACAGCCGGCACCCGCACATCCACTGCGCGTGACGACCGTGACGCCATTGCCGAAGGAAGCCGAAACGCTGACCGTGCATTACCAGGCGGCGCGGCGTGAACTGGATGTGCATCCGGCGCCTGCCAGCTGGCAGGCAGGTCTTGCCGCGCTGGATCACAGTGCGGATCAAATCCTGGTGGCGTTGCGCCAGAACCCTGACTCACCGTTGCTGCTGGAGCAGCTGCGGCAGATCTATGCCCGCCGGATCGCGCTCTCGCGCCGTGCGCTTTTTGCTTGAGGGAAACCAAGATGCGAATGTTTGCGAAACTCCTGCCACTGGCACTGCTGGGCGCTTGCGCGCTGCCGGTCATTGCCGGCACACCGATCAGCCAGACACGGCCGCTGGATGCGCGCGGCCGGGTCGAGATCGAGAACGTCAAGGGACGGGTGCAGGTGCTGGCCTGGGATCGCCCCGAGGTCAGGCTGGGCGGCACATTGGGGGCCGGCGTGGAAAAACTCTCGGTCGAGGGCGATGGCCGCGTGTTGCGCATCAAGGTCAAGTATCCCGCGCGGGGGCACAACGCCGAACCGAGCGATCTGGTGGTGCAGATGCCGCTGCTGGCCGATCTGGAAGTGGACACCGTTTCGGCTGACATCAACGTGCAGGGCCTGGCCTCGCGCGAGTTGGCGCTGGAGTCGGTAAGCGGTGACATCATCGCCAACGGTGCGCCGCGACTGGGCAAGATGACCTCGGTCAGCGGCGACATCCGGCTGGCAATGAACAGCCCCGAGCTGCACGTGGATACGGTCAGCGGGCAGCTGACCGTGCAGGGGCGCTTGAATGGCGAGCTATCGCTGGAAAGCGTGTCCGGCGATATTCGCCTGAACACGCTGGGCGAGCGCGTGCGCGAGCTGTCGGCCAGTACCGTCTCGGGCGACATGGATCTTGGCGTGGGGTTGGCCGAGGATGGGGAAATCCGGACGGAAAGCGTCAGCGGTGACCTGCGCCTGCGCTTGCCCGCTGCGCTGTCCGCCGATGTCTCCGCGGAAAGCTTCAGCGGTGATCTTGCTGCGCCAGGCGCCCGGATCAAGAAAGAGGCGTTCGGGCCTGGCTCCAGCTTCCGCGTGCGCTATGGCGCCGGCAAGGGAAACATCCGCATCGAAACCTTCTCTGGCGATGCCCGGCTGAGCCTGCCCTGAGTCAGTGCCGCCGGACATGCAAAGGCCGCATCCTGGTGCGGCCTTCTGCTTTCCGATGCGGGCCTGGGGACGCGTGATTCAAAGGTCTTGTTGGTAGCGCACGTAAGGCGTGGTGCCATCGTCGCCTTGAGCACCCTTCAGCGAGAACGGGTTCTTGCCGCGGGTGACCACGTTGTCGGCGCCGACGCTGAGCTGGCCGTTCCATGGGGTGCGCCACGTCAGCCCGAGGCCGAGGCCTTTCCAGACGTCGCTTTCTCCGGGGACATTGACCACGCGGCCAACGATATTGGCGCCAAAGTTCCCGTATCCGCCGCTGATGTTCAGGCTGCGGGTGTTCCACTGGTCGGCGAACTGCGGCACATCGGTGGCCGGCACCAGGCGGGCGCGGGCGACCGTTCCACCCACGCTGACGAAACCGTCGCGGCCGATGTTTTTCTCGGCAAACAGCGAAAAATCGTTCTGGCTGTAGCGTGCGCCACCCAGCTGGCCGGGCGACAGCCAAGCCGGCAGGGTGTCACGCCCCTTGCCGATGTTCAGCCCGAACTTGCCACCGTCGCGGCCCAGATTGACCCCCGCGCTTGCGTGCCGGCTGATGTTGCCGGCTTTGTCGCTTTCCACCGAGGCGAGAACGCAATTGCTGGCCAGCTGGCCGATGGCCGGCGCCATGCCGCCGTGGCGATCGCACAGCAGGGCCAGCGAGTCGCCTGACTGCAGGCCGTAAGTCGCTTCCAATGTCGTCTTGCCGAAGCGCCAGCGTGCGCCGGTGCCCGTGGACGAGGTGGCCGGCTCCAGCATCAGCACCGCTTCCAGCTTGCCGCTGTCCTTGTTCAGGATCGGCACCATTTTCGCGTCGCCATGCCTGACCGTTTTTGCCTTTGTTTGCGCATGCGCGTGACCGCTGGCGAAGGCCAGGGCGAGCACGGCAACAGCAATGGGCAGCGGGCGCAGCGTCATGGTGAATCGATTGACCAAGCCGAGGGGGCGAAGTTCCCGCAGGACGGGGACATCCAGACTAGTGGATTTATGATTATTTAACAATATGCGGCGAGCTGGATTTGCGAGCCGCGTCGCAATCCGCCGGCTTATTGCAGGCCGGGTGCGGCCGCGTGCGCGCTGGCGGCCCGTGCGAACAGCGCGGCCACCTGGCCGGCGTCAAAACGGTAGTCCTGACCGCAGAACTCGCACAGGATTTCGGCCTGGCCAGAGCCAGCGGCCACCGCAGCATCGGCTTCCGCGCGCCCCAGCGACACCAGCATGGCTTCCACCCGCGCGGGCGAGCACGAGCAGGCGAAGCGCAGCGGCTTTTCGCCAACCAGTTCCGGAACTTCCTCGTGGAACAACCGGTGGACCAGCTCGGCTGGCGGCAGCGCCAGCAGCTCATCGCCGCCAAGGGTGTCAAACAGCGCGCTGGCGCGCCGGAAGCCGTCCTCGTCGCCCTCTTCGCCCGGGAGCTTTTGCAGCAGCAGTCCTGCGGCGCTCTGCGCGTTGCAGGCCAGCAGCAGCCGGGTGGGCAATTGCTCGGACTGGCGGAAATAATCCTCGAAGGCCAGGTCCAGGCGAGTGGCGTGCAGGCCCACCAGCCCCTGGTAGCGCACCGGTTCTGCGCCGCCCAGCGATGGGTTTTCGATGGTGATGGCCAGCAGCGCGTCTTCGCCCAGCGCGTGCAGGTTGCGCGATAGTGGCGCGCTGGCGTTTTCATTCAGGCGGACGATGCCGCGCAGGGTGCCGGCGGCGGTGCACTCGGTGAACAGGGTACTGATGGCCCCCTGGCTGCGCAGCTGCACCGACAGCCGGCCATCGACCTTGGCGTGGCCGGTGAACAGCGCCGCCGCCGCCGCGGCTTCGCCCAGCAATTCGCTGGCTGCGGGGGGGTAGCTGGCGCGGCTGGCGATGGCTTGCCAGGTCTCGTCCAGATGCACGGCAACGCCGCGCACGCCGGCGGTGGGGAGCAGGAAGCGCAGTTGGGTGTCGTGGGCTTGGGTCATGTGGATACCGTGGAGCTGCAGGCTTGCGGATAATGCGCGGGCACGCAAGGGGAAGGGAACGATGGATGATGTAATGGGGGGCTTGGGGATGGATCGCAAGGCAGCAGTGCATGAGTGATGGAAAATGGAAGCGCCGCTTGCGCGGCTGGTGGTGGAAGTTGCCGCTGCTGTTCGTGGGGTTGAGCGTGACCCAGGTGCTGCTGCTGCGTTTTTTCGCGCCGCCGTTGTCCACCTTCATGCTGGCCAGGCAACTGGATGCACTGCTGGCTGGCGATACCAAGTTCCGCATTGCGCAGGACTGGCGCAGTCTGCGTGCGATTTCGCCGAACCTGCCGCTGGCGCTGGTGGCGGCGGAAGACCAGAACTTCCCCACCCATCACGGGTTCGACTTTTCGGCCATCGAGAAGGCGCAGGCGCACAACGAGAAAATGATCGCGCGTGCGGAAAAGCGCGGAACGCCGGTACGCCGGCTGCGCGGCGCCAGCACCATCAGCCAGCAGACCGCCAAGAACCTGTTCCTGTGGCAGGGGCATGGTGCAACCCGCTGGCTGCGCAAGGGACTGGAAGTCTGGTACACGGCGCTGATCGAGGCGCTGTGGCCGAAGCGAAGAATTCTGGAGATGTACGTCAATTTCGCCGAATTCGGCGACGGGACCTATGGTGCGCAGGCGGCATCCCGGCGGTTTTTCGGCAAGGATGCGTCGCGGTTGAACGCCAGCGAGGCGGCGCGGCTGGCGGCGGTGCTGCCCAGCCCGAAGCGTTACAGCGCAGCCAAGCCTGGTGCCTACGTGCAGCGCCGCGCCAATGCCATCCAGCGGCAGATGGGCGCGTTGGGCGGCCCCGGCTATCTGCGCGCGCTGGATTGAACGGCATACTTCGCGCATGTCCGAAATCGCGCCTGAGCATCGTTGCCTGACCCTGGTCATCGCCGCCTACAACGAGGCGGATGCCCTGTTGCCGCTGCAGCCGCGCCTGCGTGCGGCGCTGGATCAGGCCGAACGCGAGGGTCTGCAGGCGCGCGTCCTGCTGGTGGATGACGGCAGCCGCGACGGGACGTGGGCGGTGTTGCAGCGCTTTGCGCAGGAGGATGCGCGGGTGGCCCTGCTGCGGCTGTCGCGCAATTTCGGCAAGGAGGCGGCGCTGACCGCAGGGCTGGATCGCGTCGAGCGCGGCGCCGCGCTGATTCTGGATGCCGACGGGCAGGACCCGCCGGAACTGTTGCCGCAGTTCGTCGCCAAGTGGAAACAGGGCTTTGACGACGTGCACGGCACCCGCATCGCCCGCGACGGCGACGGCGTGTTCAGGCGCGCCAGCGCGCATGGCTTCTACCGCCTGATTGGCCGGCTGTCGAAGACGCCGGTGCCGCGCGACACCGGCGATTTCCGCCTGCTGTCGCCGCGCGCGCTGGCGGCGCTGCGGCAGCTGCGCGAACGCCACCGCTTCATGAAGGGGCTGTTCGGCTGGATCGGGTTCAACCACGCCTCGATTCCCTATCACCGCGACGCACGCACCGCCGGGCGCAGCAAATTCAACGCGTGGAAGCTGTGGAATTTTGCGCTGGAAGGCATCACCAGTTTCTCCACCGCGCCGCTGCGGCTGGCGACCTACGCGGGGCTGCTCACCGCGGTGTTCGCGTTTGGCTATGGCAGCTGGGTGATCGTGAAGGCCCTGCTGTGGGGCAACCGGGTGGCCGGTTGGCCGTCGCTGATGGCGGTGGTGCTGTTCCTGGGCGGCGTGCAGCTGATGGCACTGGGTTTGATCGGCGAATACCTTGGGCGGTTGTACGAGGAAGCCAAGCAGCGGCCGCTGTATCTGGTGGATGCCTGGCAGCCTGCAAACGGGGTATTCTCGGGGCAGCATCACCAGCCACAAGAGGCCTGCCATGCGCACGGTACGACAGCTGTTGGAAGCGAAACCGGCTGAAATCATCTCGATCGGGCCGGATGCGCCGGTCATCGATGCCATTCGCCTGATGGGCGAGCGCGGGATTGGCGCGCTGCTGGTGATGGAAGGCCCCCGCTTGATCGGGATCCTGTCGGAGCGCGATTACGCGCGCAAGATCGTGCTCAAGGGGCGCTCGTCGAAGGACACGCCGGTCCGCGACATCATGACGGCGCAGGTGCAGACGGTGGCGCCGCAGGACAGTACCGAGCACTGCATGGCGCTGGTGACCAACAGCCGCATCCGCCACCTGCCGGTGCTGGAAGGCGACAGCGTGATCGGGGTGCTGTCGATCGGTGACCTGGTCAAGGCGGTGATCGAGCTGCAGCGGCAGGACATCGACCAGCTGCAGCGCTATATCGCGTCGTAGCCACCGCCGCCGGTTTGCCGCTGCCCCAGAACGCGAGCGCGATCAGCCGGTCGCGCTCGCCTGCGTGTGTTCGCGCGTGGCCAGGAACTGCACCGCCGGCGCGCGTTCCTGCGCCAACTGCAGGTTGATCCGGCTGGGCGCCAGATACACCAGTTCGCCGGCGGCATCGATGGCCAGATTCAGTGCGTTCTTTTCGCGGAACTCCTCCAGCTTCTTCGCGTCGCTGCAGCGGATCCAGCGCGCAGTGGCCACCTGCACCGGCTCGAAGGTCGCTTCCACGCCGTACTCGTCCTTCAGCCGGTAGGCGGCCACGTCGAACTGCAGCACGCCCACCGCGCCGAGGATCAAATCGTTGGACATCAGCGGCTTGAAGAACTGGGTCGCGCCTTCTTCCGACAGTTGCGCCAAGCCCTTCTGCAACTGCTTGAGCTTGAGCGGATCGCGCAGCCGCGCGCGACGGAACAGCTCCGGCGCGAAGCTGGGGATGCCGGTGAACGACACGACTTCGCCTTCGGTGAAGGTATCGCCGATGGAGATGGTGCCGTGGTTGTGGATGCCGATCACGTCGCCGGGGAAGGCGCTTTCCGCGATTTCACGGTCCGAGGCCATGAAGGTCAGGGCATTGGCCAGCTTCATTTCCTTGCCGGTGCGCACGTGCAGGGTTTTCATGCCGGCGCTGAACTTGCCGGAGCACACGCGCATGAACGCCACCCGGTCGCGGTGCATCGGATCCATGTTGGCCTGGATCTTGAAGACGAAGCCGGTCAACTTCGATTCGCCGGGTTCCACGTCGCGGGTCGTGGTGGCGCGGGCGCGCGGTGCCGGCGCGTATTCGACGAAGAAATCCAGCAGCGGCTGCACGCCGAAGTTGTTGACGCCGGAGCCGAAGAAGACCGGCGACTGCTTGCCGGCCAGATAGGCGGTGCGGTCGAACGGGTGCGAGGCACCCTGTACCAGTTCGAGCTGGTCGCGCACCTCGGCCAGCAGCTGCGGGCCGATGGCCGCGGCCACGCCCGGATCGTCCAGCGAGGGGAAGATGGTGGAGTCCTGGCGGGTGAAGTTGCGGCCCGGCTCGTACAGGTGCACCTCGCCGCTGAGCAGGTGAACCACGCCCTTCAGGCGCTGGCCCATGCCGATCGGCCAGGTCACCGGCGCGCACTGGATGCCGAGCACCGATTCGATTTCGTCCAGCAGCTCGACCGGGTCCTTGCCCTCGCGATCCAGCTTGTTGACGAAGGTCATGATCGGCGTGTCGCGCAGGCGGCACACCTCCATCAGCTTGATGGTGCGTTCTTCCACGCCCTTGGCGACGTCGATCACCATCAGCGCGCTGTCCACCGCGGTGAGCACGCGGTAGGTGTCCTCGCCGAAGTCGGCGTGGCCGGGCGTGTCCAGCAGGTTGACGATGCGGCCCTCGTAGGGGAACTGCATCACCGAGCTGGTGACCGAGATGCCGCGCTCCTTCTCCAGCGCCATCCAGTCGGACGTCGCGTGGCGGGCGGCCTTGCGGCCCTTCACCGAACCGGCCATCTGGATCGCGCCCCCGAACAGCAGCAGCTTTTCGGTGAGCGTGGTCTTGCCGGCGTCGGGGTGGGAAATGATGGCGAAGGTGCGGCGGCGCGCGGCTTCGGAGGCGACTTCTGACATTGCGCAATTATACCGGGGCGGGCAGCATGGCCGCAGACGAGGAGCTGTGCCCGATGGACGACACCCCGACTTACGCACTGGACGAGCAGGCGCAGCGCGCAGCGGGCCTGCCCGACGCCATCGGGCCCTACCGCATCCTCGGCCTGCTGGGCGAAGGCGCGATGGGCCGGGTCTATCTGGCGCACGAAACCCATCCGCCGCGCGACGTGGCGTTGAAGGTGATGCGTGGCCTCTCCGGCCATGCGCTGGAGCGCTTTCGTCGCGAAATCGACCTGCTCGGGCAACTGGAGCATCCGGGCATCGTGCGCCTGTATGCCGCCGGCGAGGATCTGGTGGGCGGATTGCCCTCGCCGTGGTTCGCCCTGGAAGTCGTGCGCGGACCGGATCTGCACGGCTATCTTGAACAAACCGCCCCCGACCTGCGCACCCGCATCGCGCTGCTGGCCAAGCTGGCCCGTGCGGTGGACTACGCGCATCGGCGCGGCATCGTGCATCGCGACCTGAAGCCTTCGAACATCCTGGTGGACGAGCACGGGCAACCCAAAATCCTGGATTTCGGCATCGCCCGCCTGCGCGGCGAGGAAGGCGGGCAGATGACCCAGGCCGGGCAGGTGATGGGCACCTTGCCCTACATGAGCCCGGAGCAGCTGGCCGGCAATGCGCGCGACGTGGATGCGCGCAGCGACGTGTATGCGCTGGGCGCAATCGGCTATGAACTGTTTTCGGGCCAGCTGCCGCATCCGCGATTGTCCACGGCCTCGCTGTTCGAAGCGCTGGACATCGTCCAGCGCGGGACGCCGGAGGCGTTGGGGCGGATCAACCGAAGCGCCCGTGGCGACCTCGACCTGGTGGTCATGAAAGCGCTGGCTGGCGAACCGGCGCAGCGCTATGACAGCGCGGTCGCCTTCGCCGACGACCTGGAGGCGGTGCTGGAGTCGCGCCCGATCCGCGCCCGTGCGCCCACGCGCGCCTATCGCACGTCGCGCTTCGTGCGTCGCAACCGTGCGCTGAGCGCGGCGCTGGCGGTGGTGTTCGTTTCACTGCTGGCGGCAACCGCCATCAGTACGCTGGCGGCGCGGCGCGCAACTGCGGCCCTGGCCGAGGCGCAGGCGCGGGCCAACGAGTTGGCGGCGGTGAACGGCTTCGTCGAAAACATGCTGACCGAGGCTGATCCGGAAATGGGCGGTTCCGCCGACATGCCGATGCGCCAAGTGCTGGAACGCGCTGAACAAACGTTGGGGGTGCACCGTGCTATTCCGCGCACTGATGGGCAGGTGGCCTTGTTGCTGGCGCGGACATGGAGTGGTCTGGGGGAAAGTCGCAAAGCCCAAGACTTACTGGATCGAGCGCAGCCCTGGTTGGACGCGGGCTTTGGGGCTGACAGTGCGGAGGCAATGGGAGCGAGGCTCACGCGGGCAGAAAACATGGCGCGTGCCGAAGATCCTGACGAGGCTTTGCGTCTGGCGCGCGACCTGGAGCAGCGGTTGGTGAAGGTTGACTTGCTTTGGGCGCAGGAAATGGCGTTCAAGGCCCGCATTTTGCGCGCACAGGAATTGGAGGCATTAGGGAGCGTCGATGAGGCGATTGCTCTTGATCGGCAACTGCTGGCCGACCCGGCGCTTGCCAAGCGGGTGGATCGAGCGGAAGTCACGGACGGTTTGCGCCACAACCTGGCATTCGCCCTGAATAATTCGGGCGGGTCTCTCGAGGCTGAAGGTTTGCTGCGAGCGACGTTGGCGTCGGAATCGGCACGTCTTGGGCCTGACCATCCGCAAACGCTTTACACCAAAAAGACACTGGGACAATCGCTGCATCGGCAGGGGCGCCTGCAGGAAGCGGTCAGCCTGTATGCGGAGGTCTATGCGAAGCGGCGGCAGCGCTACGGGGAAGACCACCTGCTAACCCTGAATTCCGGTTCGCAGCTGGCTGCCGCCTACAACAGCTTGAACCGGCCAGCCGAGGCAGAGCCGTTGCTGCGCCGTGCACTGGCCGTGCGTAAGACGCGAGGAGATGATGCTGGGCAGGGTGCGTTGGTCGATCGGGTCATGTTGGCCTCGACGCTGGCGAAGATGAAACGTTATGACGAAGCGATCGTGCTCGCGGATGAGGCGATTGCAATGGAGCTTGGTAAACCAAATCGGGATTCGGTGATGGCGCGTAACGTCAAGGCATCGGCGCTGTTGGACATGGGCAAGGCACTTGAGGCCAAGCGGTTGTGGGACGAGGCGATCCGACTGGCTGGTACGACGATGGCTGCTGACCACCCCAACTATTACGTTTTTGTGGCGAATTCGGCGCGTGGAGACATTGCATTGGGCGACCTGCAGACGGCGCGTCGCAAGTTGGAATTGGCATTGACGGCCCTGAAGAGCAAACAGGGGTCAAACCATCCGCGCACGCGCGAAACTGCGCAGCGGCTCGCTGAGACTTATGATCGCCTGGGAATGCAAGCCCAGGCAGCGGCGCTGCGCAGCGAGTTCCCGGTGGAGGTGAGGGAGTAGGCTTGGGGCATGCCCTGTTGGTGGCGCTGTCGCGGGTGTTGCGGACTGGGAGCGGGGCGCGGTTTTTTTCGGTCATTGCAACGTAAACTGCTGCCGAGAACGGGGTCTGAGCTCGTTCTGGGTCGATTCGAATTGACGGAAAAGGTGTCGACGTGCGCATAGTCATCGCCGGGGAAAATGCGGAGCGGGCCGCGGAGTTTGGCGCGCTGCTGGCCGATTTCGGGTTGGATTGGCAGATCGACTGGCTGCCGGCGGGTGCGCCGGTGGAGCCGGCGATGCCGGCGTTCGACGTGTTCGTGTGCGGCCTGCGGCCTGGGCCGATCGGCGGCCCGGAGCTGCTGGCGCGGGTGGCCGCGCTGTACCCGCAGGCGGTTCGCATCCTGCTGCTGGACCAGTCGCCCAACGAAGCCAGCGTGGATATCGCGCAGGGGCTGGACGGCGCGCACCGCGTGCTGGGGCGGCCGCTGGATCCGGCGGAATTGGTCGAGGCGGTGGAAAGCGTCATCGACTTGCGCCAACTGCTCGACAACGAGGCGCTCAAGCGCCTGCTGGGGCGCATCAATTCGCTGCCGCCGCCGCCCCGGCTGTACCTGCAGCTGACCCGGCTGCTGCGCGATCCTGATGCCAACAACGCGGCCATCGCCCAAGCGCTGTCGCAGGATCCGGCCATCGCCGCCAAAGTGCTGCGGCTGTGCAATTCCGCGTATTTCTCGGGTGGCCGCGAGATCAGCGACATGCGCTCGGCGGTGGTGCGGCTGGGTCACCAGGCCTTGCTGCGGATGGTGCTGACCATCGAGGCGTTTGGCGGCCTGAAGCTGGGCAGCGGCAAGGCGCGCGAAGAGATGCAGGATCGCGCGCTGCGGGCGTCCAACCTGGCCCGCAAGCTGCTCCCCGGGCCGAGCGCCGAACTGGCGGCGACCGCCAGCCTGCTGTCCGAGGTCGGCAAATTGCTGCCTGGCGTGGCGTCCGCTGAAAGCGAGGAAGAAGGCCCGAATTACGCCGAAGCTGGCGCCTACCTGATGGGGCTGTGGGGGTTGCCGATGCCACTGGTGGAGGCCGTGGCCTACCAGCGCCGGCCGAGTCAGCTGCGCTCCGGCGGGTTCTGGGTGACCGGTGCGGTGCATGTGGCGACGGCGCTGGTGGCGGGCGAGGAGCCGGACGAGGACTATCTGCGCTCGGTGGGCATGCTGGACAAATTGCCGCAATGGCGCGAGATGGTCGAGCCGTCAGCGCTGGACGAAGTTGCTTGATCGCTCGGCTCCGGCCCCGGCCCCGGCCTCGACTCCGGGCATGTGAAAACGAATGGATTGCAGCTGCATGCCGCGGTTGACCTGCACTGAAAAATGCAGGTGCGGCGCGGTGCTGTAGCCGGTATTGCCGGACAAACCGATGCGCTGGCCAGCCTGCACCTGCTGGCCGAGATGCACCTGTGTTCCCGCGTTGGCCAGATGCGCGTACAGCGCCATGCTGCCGTCCTCATGCAGGATGCGGATGAAGTTGGCGCGGCCGGCGTCGCGGGCGTAATCCAGGCCATGTTCGCGATAGCCATCCTGGATCTGCATCACGATGCCGGCGCGCGCGGCCAACACCGGCGTGCCGACTGCGGCGGCAAAATCCAGCGCATAGCGGTTTTCCGCATCCTGATGGCTGAATCCGCCATCGAAGCCTTGCTCCACGTGGTTTCCCGCCTGCTCACCGGGCAGCGGCAACAGATAGGCGACGTCCTGCGGCCTGGCATTGGAGCTGCCGGGCACGCCTTGGAGGCGCAAGCGCAGCCAGCCGTCGCGGCCTGCGGGCGGCTGCAGCCTGGCCAGCAGCGCGCTGCCGCCGGCAGGCACGCTGGCGCGTGCCGGCAGCGCGGGTTGGCTGGCCGGCGCCGGGCCGCCGGCCGCGTCCAGCTGAACTTCGATGGGGCCGGCCAATCGATTGTCGGCCCAGGCCAGGTACTCGCCATTGCCGGGTTCAATGCGCAGGCGCGCAATCGCGTCAGTGCTGTTTGCTGGCGGCGAGGAGCCGGCGCTGGCGACGCAGCACAGGCAGGCAAGCACGAGGATGAGGCAGGGGCGCATCGGCGCAGTATGCCGAATGTCGGCTTATGAAGATTGGTTATATAAATCGCTTCATCCGGATAAAGCGATTGACTAAAGCCCAGGCGATGCCCACACTTGCCCCATCCATCAAGACCGGCGGAGGGACAGGCCCTTTGATGCCGGGGCAACCAGACGGCGCGCGCAAGCGCGTTGGCGAGGTGCCAAATCCTGCGGGGACCTGAGCGTCTGCCGGAAGATGGTTGCGAGATCGCATCGGCGGTCCGTGACGCCGGCATCGTCGGCCTTCCAGCCCCTCCGCATGACTCCGATGGCCCCTCATCGCCGGAGTCCTGCCGTGAACCTAGCCGACCGCATCACGTTTTCCAGCCCATTCCCCGTGCGGGCGACGACTGCGATGCGTCCGGCGGCGGCGCGCGCGGGCGATGCGCGACATGGCAGCATCGATGCGGTGTTGGCCACCCGTTTCGCCGGCACGCGCAAGCTGCGCCTGGATTACGAGCTGGTGGGCCCTGCGGATGCGCCGGTGGTGCTGGTTGCCGGCGGCATTTCCGCGCACCGCCACGTGGCCGCCAATGCGCTGGATGCCCGCGCCGGCTGGGCACAGGGGCTGCTGGATGCTGGCCGTGCATTGGATCCGGCCCGGCTGCGCATCCTCGCGTTCGACTACGTGGGCGCCGATGGCAGCATCGACGCGCCCATCGATACCGCCGACCAGGCGGATGCAGTGGCGCTGCTGCTGGAGGCGCTGGGCATCGATGCGTTGGCGGGCTACGTCGGCTATTCCTATGGCGCATTGGTGGGTTTGCAGCTGGCGGTGCGGCATCCGCAGCGTTTGCGCCACTTGATCGCGGTCAGCGGCGTGCATCGGCCGCACCCGTATGCGGCCGCGTGGCGCGCACTGCAGCGCCGGGCGGTGGCGTTGGGGAGGTTGCAATGCGCCGACGAGCAGGGCCTGTCGCTGGCGCGGCAGTTCGCGATGCTGAGCTACCGCACGCCGGAGGAGTTCGCCGAGCGCTTCGACGCGCTGCCGCAGATCTGCAATGGCCAGGTGCGAGTGGCCGCCGAGGATTATCTGGACGCCGCCGGCGCCAAGTTCGTGGCCAGGGTCAGCGCCACCGCCTGGCTGCGGCTGTCCGAATCCATCGACCTGCATCGGGTCGATCCGGCGCAGGTGGGCGTGCCGGTGTCGGTGATCGCGGTCGAGGGCGACCGGCTGGTGCCGATGGCCGACGCGGTGGCGCTGCTCGAGGGCCTGGGTGGGCGCGGGCGCCTGCGCGTGCTGCGCTCCTCATACGGGCATGACGCCTTCCTGAAAGAAACCGACCGGATCGATGCGCTGCTGGCCAGTGAGCTGTTCGGCCCCGGCAAGCCGATTGAACGTTCCTCCCCCATTCAAGCCGCCACTGGAGTTTCCGCATGAGCATTGGCTACCCCCCACTTGACTGCCGGGCCGCGACCCGCGCGGTGCGCGCCGGCATCGACCGCGACACCGCGTTTGGCGCGGTGACCCCGCCGCTGGTGCTGTCGTCCAATTTCAGCTTCGCCGGGTTCAATGAAAAGCGCGCCTATGACTACACGCGCAGCGGCAATCCCACCCGCGACCTGCTGGGCGAAGCGCTGGCCGAGCTGGAAGGTGGCGCAGGTGGCGTCATCACCGCCACCGGCATGGGTGCGGTGGCGTTGGTGCTGAACGCCTTGCTGAAGCCGGGCGACCGCCTGGTAGTGCCGCACGATTGCTATGGCGGCAGCTGGCGGCTGTTCAATGCGCTGGCGAACAAGGGCGCGTTCGAACTGTTGACCTGCGACCTGACCGATCCGCGCGCGCTGGCCGACGCGCTGGCGCGCAAACCCAGGCTGGTCTGGATCGAAACGCCGTCCAACCCGCTGCTGCGCATCACCGATCTGCGGTTGGTAATCGACGCGGCGCATGCGGCGGGCGCGCTGGCCGTGGTGGACAACACCTTCCTGTCGCCGGCGTTGCAGCGGCCGATCGCCGACTTCGGCGCGGACGCGGTGGTGCATTCCACCACCAAGTACATCAACGGCCATAGCGACGTGGTCGGTGGTGCGGTGGTGGGCAAGGACGCCGAGGTGCATGCGCAGCTGGCGTGGTGGGCCAACGCGTTGGGGCTGACCGGTTCGCCCTTCGACAGTTTCCTGACCCTGCGTGGCCTGCGCACGCTGGACGCACGCTTGCGCGTGCATCAGGAAAACACCCAGGCGCTGGTTGCCGCGATCAGCGGGCATCCTGCGCTGCGCGCGCTGCACTGGCCGGGGCTGGCCTCGCATCCGGGGCATGCGCTGGCTGCACGTCAGCAACACGGCTTCGGCGCGATGCTGAGCCTGGAGTTGGAGGGTGACGGCGATGGTGGTCAGGAGCGTGCGGTGCGCGCGTTCGTGGATGGCTTGCGCTATTTCACTCTCGCCGAGTCGCTGGGTGGTGTGGAAAGCCTGGTCGCGCATCCGGCCACCATGACGCATGCGGCCATGAGCCCGGAAGCGCGCGCGGCGGCCGGCATCTCCGACGGCCTGCTGCGGCTGTCGGTCGGCATCGAACACGTGCAGGATTTGCTCGCCGATCTCACCGCTGCACTGGCGCGCGCCGAGGCCGTCAGCGCAAGCAAACATCCGAACGCCCCATGAGCGCCCGGCTGTCGCCGTTGCGCAGCCAACGCGTGGTGCCAGCGCGGGTCGCCCTGCTGGGGACCGGCACGGTGGGCAGTGCGGTGTGGGCGCGGCTGGCGCAATGGCAGGGCACGGCACTGGGCGAGCGCCTGCTGCTGGTCCACGCGGCCAATTCGCGCTTCGCCCTGGATAATCCGCAGGGCATCCCCGGCCAGGTCAGCGAGCTGCTGTCGCGGCAGGCGCCGCAACCCAGTTCGATGGAGGCGGTGGATGTGGCGCTGGCGGGCGATGGCGTGCGCATCGTGATCGACGCCACCGCGTCCGAACGGGTGGCTGATCATCACGCGCATTGGCTGGCGCGCGGCATCCACGTGGTGACCGCCTGCAAGCTGGCGCAGGGCACGGCGTTGGCACGCTGGCGTGCGATCCAGCGCGCACGCGACATCGGCGGCACGCGATATGGCGACAGCGCCACGGTTGGCGCGGGGTTGCCGCTGCTGCGTTCGATCCGCACCTTGCAGGCAGGCGGCGATCGCATCCATGCCATTGCCGGCGTGCTGTCGGGTTCACTGGCCTGGTTGTTCAATGAATACGACGGGATGCAGCCGTTTTCCGGTTTCGTGCGGCAAGCGCGGGATGCCGGCTATACCGAGCCGGATCCGCGCGAAGACCTGTCGGGCGAGGACGTGCGGCGCAAGCTGCTGATCCTGGCACGCGCCTCCGGCTACGCGCTGGAGCAGGCGGCGGTGCAGGTGGAGTCGCTGGTGCCAGGCGCATTGGACGCGCTGCCGCGTGAGGCGCTGGACGCAGCGCTGCCGGCGCTGGATGCGCCGCTGCGCGAACGTTTCGCGGCGGCCTACAAGCGCGGCGAAAAGCTGCGCTTTGTGGCCCGGCTGCAAGCCGGCGGGCTGGCCACGGTGGGGCTGGAGGCCCTGCCGGCGGGGCATCCGCTGGTCGGCGGCGGTGGCGCCGACAACCGGGTCGCCATCTGGTCCGACCGATACCCGCAGCAGCCGCTGGTGATTCAGGGGCCGGGCGCCGGGGCGGAGGTGACCGCCGCGGCACTGCTGGACGACGCACTGGCCATTCAGGCCGATGCCCGCTTGAGGGTTGGGACGGTGAAGAATTCGTCGATCGGTGCCGGGCGCTGGAAGAGATAGCCCTGCCCGAAATCCACCTGCAGCCCGCGCAACAGCGTCAGCTGTGCGTCCGTTTCCACCTGCTCGCCTACGGCGCGCATCTCCAGCAGATGGGCGATCTCGGTGATCGAGCGCACCACGGCTTCCGACAGCGGTGATTGGCTGAGGTCGCGGACGAAGCTGCCGTCGATCTTCAGGAAATCGACGTTCAAGTCGCGCAGGTAGCTGAACGAACAGAAGCCGGTGCCGAAATCATCCAGCGCGAAGCGACAGCCCAAGCTGCGCATGCGGTCGATGAAGCGGCGGGTGCGGGTGAGGTCGCGCACCACGCTCGCCTCGCGCGCGTCCAGCGCGTTGCGCATCATGCGGTTGCGGTTGTCCAGGCTGTCGGCGTCCTGCCCGGCGGCAAACAGGCGGTTGCCGCCGAGTTCCTTCGCCGCGTGGCAGGCGGTGTCCACTTGCGAAAGCAGCTCGTCGAAACTGGCGTGCGGCTGCACGCTGGAAATGAGACCGATGCTGGCGGTGGTGCGCAGGTTGCTGCCCTGCCAGGCCACCCGCAGCGACTCGATGGACGCCAGCAGGCGGCGCCCCGGAACGCTTGCGGCGCTGCTGTCCAGTGGCATCAAGATCATGAATTCGTCGCCACCGCTGTGGGCGTGCAGGGCTTGCTCGCCGAACTCGGCGCGCACCAGCCCGGCGACGTGACGCAGCACTTCGTCGCCGGCGGCGTGGCTGGCGGCGTCATTGACCAGCTTGAAATTGTCCAGATCGACGTAGATCAGCGTCAGCGGCCCCGAGTGATCGAGCAGCAGGGTGCGGGCCTGTTCCTCGAACGTGGTGCGGTTGAACAGTCCGGTGAGAGGGTCGCGGGTGGCGCGCAGGTGCAGCGCCGCCATGGCGGCACGGCGCTCGTGGGTGGCGGCCGCCAGCAGGGAGGGGATGGTCGAGATCACCACCAGCGTGCTCATCAGCAACGAGGTGTCCAGCAGTGTTTCAGGGCGCGGGATATGGTCCAGGCCCATGCCCATGATCAGCGCGAGCACGGTGCTTGTCAGCATGGTGGCCACGGCGGTGAAAAGCGGCGGATAGCGGATCGCCGACCACAGCAGCAGCACGATCGGCAAAATCACGCCGGCCCGCGGATACAGGCCACTCTGCCTGGAAAACAGCATGGTGGCGGTCAGGGCAAGCAGCATCGCCAGCCACCAGGCCGCGTATCCGTGCCAGCGCGTCTTCGCGCGTGCATGCGGCGTCCGGGCGTGCCGCTGCCTGTCGAACAGCAGCAACACGCAGGGCGTCATCGTGGTCGTGCCCAGCAGGTCGCCCAATGCCCACTGCACATAGACGCGCGGCAACTCGGTGAGCGGCACCATGCCGGACACGATCATCCCCGCACTGCCGATGGTGGCGCTCACAAGGCACAGCAACAGCGCGCCGCGCAGCAGCAGCAGGCCATCCTCGGTGTTCAGATGCATCCAGGCGCAGCCCGAAGCGCAGCACCAGCGCATAGCCGATGCCGGCGGCGGGCCAGAACAGGGTGACGTCGGCAGGGGTGCGCAGGAACAGCACGGTGACCGCAGCGCCGCAGAAATACAGAGCGGTCAGCAGGAATCCCCAGGAAGCCGTCGCCGGTGTGCTGCGCATTGGATCAGTCCGATGGAGGTGCGGATGACGGTGGAGCGCGTGTGGAGGCAGTCGTGGCGAGACCATGTTGCTCCCCTGCCGCGGTTTCGCCGAACAGTTCCAGCAGGCCGCTGTCCAGCAAGTGGCGGGGGTTGCCTTGCAGCGATGACACGTCATCAGGTAGCAACGCATTTGGTCGTGGCCGATAGGCCATCCAGCCATTCCGGCCCGACGTCTTGACCCGATACATGGCGATATCGGCCAGGGTCACCAGTTGCTCCCAGTCCAGCAGATCGGGATGGCTGGCGAACAGCGGGCACTCGACAAGGCCGATGGACACGGTCAGATGGTGGATGGTGCCGTTGCCGAGGTCGAAGGCGTGCGCGGCGATATGCGAGCACAGCCGCCTGCCGATCCGGTCAAGGTTGTTGCGCGATAGCGGGCGCAGCACCAGCAGGAATTCCTCGCCGCCCCAGCGTGCCACGTAGTCGCCGCTGCGCTTCATTTCGCCGAGCAGCTGGCCAAGCTGCTCCAGGACGCGGTCGCCGGCGGCGTGGCCCCAAGTGTCGTTGATCGTCTTGAAGTGGTCCACGTCGAGCAGGGCGATGATCACCGCATCCCTGCCGGCCAGATACGCTGCATCGCGTTCGTAGAACGACAGGTCAACGGGAATCTGCTGGGCCAGGTAGCGCCGGTTGTGCAGGCCGGTGAGCGGGTCGGTGAAGCTGATTTCCTTGAGCTTGTCGTTGGCGGCCTGCAGGTCGCGGGTGCGTTCCTGCACCAGCTCCTCCAGCACTTGGCGCTGGCGGATGTAGCGCTGGCGCAGGCCTAGATAGCCGAGCCAGACCAGGGTGATCGCCAGCACGCCGATCAGGATGCGGAAGGCAGCGGTTTCGTGCACGTGCGGTGGCAGATCCAACGCCATCCTGGCGACGTTGGCCGGCCCGGCGCGGTTGAAGTCGGCCACCTCGAAGGTGTAGCGCCCGGGCGGCAGGTTGACGTAACTGGCCGAACGCAACATCGGATCTTCGAGGTCGCGCCAGCCCGGGTCGTAGCCCAGCAGCCGGTAACGCAGGCGAGGCATCTGTGCCGGCTGGAATGCGGGAGCGGTGAAGTCGAATTTCAGGTCGCGCGCATCCAGCGGGAGGCGGGTGACGCCGATGGCCAGCGGATAGGCATTGCCGCCCGCCAGCAGGTCCTCGATCCGCGCCGGATGTGGGTTGCCGGAGGTGGCCGAGCCGACCTTCACCAGCAGCGCGCCGTCGCGGGTGGGCAGCCACAGCTGGCCGTCCAGCAACAGGCCACGGCTGTTGCCGGAACCGTTGCAGCACTTGCCCTGCTGCCCGCCCGGGCGATCGAGGCCGGAGTTGATGATCAGCTGCGGTTCCAGCCGCGCGGCGGGGGTCTTCAGCACCGCATCGATTTGCTTCAACGGCAGGCGATACACCCCCTGCATGCCGGCCACCCACAGATCGCCGTTGGCTTCCGCCAGGAAGAAGGGAATGTTGACGGGCAAGTTGTGGCGGGCGCCCAGTGCGTGCCAGCGCTTGCCGTCGAAGACATGCAGGTTGTCGCCGTTGCTGACCCCCACCAGCCAGCGGCCGTCGGCCAGCTCGATCATCGAGTTGATCGCCAGGTCATCGCCCAGCCCGGTCTGCCGGCCGAGGGCCACGATGCGCCCGTCCCGCCATTCGTACAGGCCATGCGTGGAGCCGATCAGAAGCCGGCCACCGCGGGTTTCCAGAAGCACGCGGATGCGCGCATCGGCAAATCCCTGCGCCTCGCCGTAGCGGGTCAATTGGTTGTCGTTGCCGAGTCCGAACAGGCCGTTGCTGGTCGCAAACCACAGGCGGCCGGCGTGGTCGCGCAACATGCCGTTGATCTGGAGATTGCGCAGCGGAGCGAGTGCCGCGGGCTGCTCCAGCCCCCCCTTGCGCAGCACGGCGACGCCGGCACGGGTACCGATCCAGACCTGATCGGCTTCGGGCAGCAGGCTGTAGGCTTCGGGGTGCGGCAGTTGGGAGCCTGTCACCGGCTGCCGGAAGCGGCCGTTGCGCCAGACCTCCACGCCATTGCCGGTACCCACCCACACGCTGCCGTCGGGCGCGGCGGCAAGCGACCACAGCAGCGGGTTGACCAGCCCTTCGTTGCTGTCCAGATGACGGGTGAAGCCGTTCCATGCGCGGGCGACGCCTTCGGTCTGGCTGCCCAGCCAGAGATTGCCGTCGTGGTCTTCGTAGATCGAGCGAATCGCGATGCTGCCGGGCGTGTTCTGGATGCGTTCGGTGGGCTGGTTCTCGCGCAGCCGCTCCAGATATTGCGAGGTGGCCACCCAGAGGTTGCCGTCGCGGTCTGCGACCATGGCTTCCACGGTTTGCGCCGTGGTGCCGGCCGGTCCGCTGGCGGGCTGCCAAACGCCGTCGCGCAGGTGCAGCAGGCCGCGATTGGTGCCGGCCCACAGTTCGCCGCCGTGCCATGCCAGCGAGT
The DNA here is from genome assembly GCF_024498955.1 of Thermomonas paludicola. GTDB lineage: Bacteria > Pseudomonadota > Gammaproteobacteria > Xanthomonadales > Xanthomonadaceae > Thermomonas > Thermomonas paludicola. Next base: position 465,756 of record NZ_CP093311.1, read on the forward strand.
TGATGTTGCTGCCGGCAAACGCCGGCAGCAGCGGAACGGTGTTGACGGCATTGCCCGTGATCCGGAACACCTGGCCGGCGCCGCCCGCCCACAGCGCGTCGGCGTGCGGCAGCAGGCTCAATACGCCGCCGGGCAGGGCGAACACCCGACGCAAGTGCTCGCCCTCGGGCGTATAGAGGCCGTCCGGGCCGGCAACCAGAACCCGGCCTTCAAACAGGGCCAGGGCCCGGACCGAGAAATCGCGCTGCGGATTGCCGGCCACAGCCGCCGGGTTCAGCGTGCGGAATCGGCCGCCCTCCAGCACCGTCAGCCCGTTCGACGTCCCGATCCACAGCCGCTTGTGGTCGTCTGCCAACAGGGCCTGGATGGTGGTGTTCAGGCCAAACGCATCCGGCCGGCTGAAGCGCTGGAAACGCACGCCGTCGAAGCGCGCCAGACCGGCCTGGGTGCCGAACCACACGTACCCGTCGGCGTCCTGGGCGATGGCCAGCACGGTGATCTGCGGCAGCCCCTGCTTCACGTCCCACGTATCGACGACGAAATCGGAAAATGGTTTGTCGGTGTCCAAGGCCAGTGCCGGCAATGCGGCCAGCGTCGGCATCAGTGCCAGCAGCAGGAGCACGCCCCAGCGCCGCAGGCGGGCGCAGGCCAGCCGCAGTGCGGATGCATGACCAATGGCAAATGGACAAGCGATCGAGAGGCCCCCGGGAAATCCCCTGCGGCTGCAGATTACCCCCAAACGGGTGGCGGCAAGCAAGCGGGAAGGCTGGGGCGAAAGCGGGTCAGCACTCGATCACGTTGACCGCCAGCCCGCCGCGGCTGGTTTCCTTGTATTTGTCCTGCATGTCGCGGCCGGTGTCGCGCATGGTCTTGATGACCTTGTCCAGTGATACCTTGTGCTGGCCGTCGCCGCGCAGGGCCATGCGGCTGGCATTGATCGCCTTCACCGAGCCCATCGCGTTGCGTTCGATGCAGGGGATCTGCACCAGCCCGCCGATCGGGTCGCAGGTCAGGCCCAGGTTGTGCTCCATGCCGATCTCGGCGGCGTTCTCGATCTGCGAGGGCGTGCCGCCCAGCGCGGCGGTGAGGCCGGCAGCCGCCATTGAACAGGCCACGCCCACCTCGCCCTGGCAGCCGACCTCGGCGCCGGAGATGGAGGCGTTTTCCTTGTACAGGATGCCGACCGCGGCGGCGGTGAGCATGAACGTGAAAATGCCCTGCTCGCGTGCGTTGGCGTCTTTTTCGCTGGCGCAAAAACGCTCGTAATAATGCAGCACCGACGGCAGGATGCCGGCCGCGCCGTTGGTGGGCGCGGTGACCACGCGGCCGCCGGCGGCGTTCTCCTCGTTGACGGCGAGGGCGTACAGGTTGACCCAGTCGAGCACGGTCAGCGGGTCGCGCATCGCCGCTTCCGGCCGTGCCGACAGTTCCGCGAACAGGGCCGGCGCGCGCCGCACCACGTGCAGCCCGCCGGGCAGGGTGCCGCTGGCGCGCATGCCGCGAGCCACGCAGCCCTGCATCGCCTGCCACAGCTCGCGCAGGCCGTCGCGGATCTGCTCCTCGCTGCGCCAGGCCTTCTCGTTCTCGAACATCAGCTGGGCGATGCTCAGGCCGCTGCGTTCGCATTCGGCCAGCAGCTCCCGGCCGCTGGAAAACGGATGCGGCAGCGGGGTGGTGTCGGCCACGATCCGGTCTTCCGCCGCTTCGTCCTGATTGACCACGAAGCCACCACCCACCGAGTAGTAATCGCGGGTGGCCAGCTCGACGCCGTCGGCGTCGTAGGCGGTGAAGCGCATGCCATTGGTGTGGAACGGCAGCTTCTGCCGCTTGTTCATCACCAGGTCGCGCTTCTCGTCGAAGCCGATGACTTGGGTGCCGGACAGGTGGATCTTTTTCTCGCCACGGATGCGCTCCAGCGCGGCGGGAATGATGTCCGGGTCGATCTCGTTGGGCCAGTGGCCCTCCAGACCCATCAACACCGCCTTGTCGGTGCCGTGGCCGCGGCCGGTCAACGCCAGTGAGCCGAACACTTCGGCGCGGATTCGTGCGGTTCGCGCCAATGCCTCGCTTTCCACCAGCCAGTGGCTGACGAAACGCGCGGCAGCGCGCATCGGGCCCACCGTGTGCGAAGAGCTGGGGCCGATGCCGATCTTGTACAGGTCGAAGGTGGAGACGGCCATGCGGGCTGCCGGTGCGTGGGGGAACGGTATTCTAAAGGGGCGACGAGATGCGGAAGAACGCGAGCGTATGGCCCTGATCCTCTACCAGCGCGACCACTGTCACCTGTGCGACCTGGCGCTGGAGGTGCTGGCGGCTGCACGCGTACCGGATTTCGAGACCGCCTTCATCGATGACGACGAGGCGTTGGAGGCCCGCTACGGCCTGCGCGTCCCGGTACTGCGCAACGAGGCAAGCGCGCGGGAGCTGGATTGGCCGTTCGATGCCGAGCGCCTGCGCCACTTCCTTGGCGCGCGCGCGCAGTAGGGCGATCTTCGTGACGCTTGCAACCCTGGCGCTGGGTTGCCAGCATCGGCCATCGGGGAGGGGATATGGCCGGACGATTCGGACTCGCGTTGCTGCTGTGGCTGGCCTGCGCTTGCGTGGTGGCCGGCGTCCCGGAGCGCCCGCGCTTCCGCTATCTGGGGCCGGCGCAAGGACTGCCGTCCACCGAGATCAAGGCACTTGCGCGCGACCGCGACGGCTATGTGTGGGTGGGGACCGCCGATGGCCTGGCGCGCTATGACGGGGTCGGCATGCGGGTGTGGCGGCATGCGCCGGATGCGCCCGACGGCTTGCCCGCCAACAATGTACAGGCACTTCTGGTGGATGCCGGCAACCGCGTCTGGGTGGCCGTGGAAGGCGAGGGGGTCAGCGTTCTGGATGCGGCACGGCAGCACTTCGTGCGCTACCGCAAGGCCAGCGATCCCGCCCTGGGCAGCGATGATGTCTGGGCCATGGCGCAGCAGGCGCGCACGATCTGGCTGGGCACCTTCGGCGGCGGTCTGACCCGGATCGATGCCCGTGGCGGCATGCGGCGCTACACGAAGGACGCCGGCGGCCTGCCGTCGGACACCATCCTGTCGCTGGCAGTCGATGCGCAGGGTGTGCTGTGGGTGGGAACCACGGCGGGGTTGGCGCGCTTGCGCGGCGACAGGTTCGAACGCGTGGCGTTGCCGGGCGCCGAGGGCGTGCCGATGGTCTATTCGCTTGCCCTGCAAGCGGATGGGATGTGGGCGGGAACCTCGCTTGGGGTGTGGCGCTTGCAGGGCGATGCCTGGCAGCAGCCGGCGTGGTCGCCCATGTTCCAGCGCCCCAATGCGATGATCGCCATCAGCAGCAGCAGCGGCGCGGGCGGCGAGCACTGGATCGGCAGCCAGCGCGGCCTGTGGTACCAGCAGGGTGATGCCGTGCCTGTGCCGGTGCATCTGGGCGGGCCGGACGTTCCGCACGCGATCAATACGCTGTTGCAGGAGCAAGGCGGCGCGCTGTGGGCGCCGGCAGTCGGGCGTGGCCTGGGCTACCTGCGTGCCGACTGGCGCCAGATGGCGCAATTCCAGGGACAGCAGGACGGGCTGCATGACGCCATGTACCGCGCACTGGGCCAGGCGCGCGACGGCGGCGTTTGGCTGGGTGGGTTGAGCGGGATGGTCGAGCACATGGATGCCCAAGGGCAGGTGGCCACGCTCGACGAGGCCGTGTTGGACAAGCTGCGCAGCCTCAAGCTGGCGGCGATTGCAGAGGATGCGCGTGGGCGCTTGTGGCTGAGTCATCGCCCGGGATTGGCGCGGGTCGGGCTGAACGGCAGCTTCGATGCATGGACGCCGGACTCGGCCAGGGATCCGGCGCCCTCGGCGCTGGTCACGCAGCTGTTGCCTGCGGCCGATGGCAGCCTCTGGCTGGTTGCGCCGGGTGCCGGTGTGCAGCAGCGCGATCCGGAAACCGGCGCAGTCCTGGTCGATGTGCCGGCTGGCGATGACGGCGGGTTGGGCGAAGCGGACCTCGAAGCGATGGTGCTGGCGCCCGATGGTGCGCCCTGGGTGGCCGGCAGCGACGGCGTCCTGCGCTTCGATGCCACTGGAAAGCGCTTTCGCACGGTTGCCGCGTTGGGCGGCGAGCGCGTCTTCGCGCTGGCCTTCGACGGTGCCGACGTGCTGTGGGTGCAGCGGCTGTCGGGTCTCGAGCAATATCGGCGGCAGGGTGACGCATGGGCGCGGGTGAGGCGCATCGACTTCCGCCAGGGCCTGCCGGCCGTGGCCGCAGCGGCGCTGCTTGTGGATGCGCGCCACCGGGTTTGGATCACCACCCAGCGCGGCCTGTATCGTTGGGACCCGCAGCGCGGCGTCCTGCGGCATCTCGGCGCGCACGATGAAGCCAGCAGCGAGGAATATCTGGATCGGGCAGCGCTGCTGCGCGCGGACGGCGTGCTGGTGGCCGCCACCGCCGATGGCAGCCTGCGGCTGGTCGATACCGGCATGGCCGACGCAGCGCCGCAGCGGCCGACGCTGCGCTTTGACGGGGTGGCGGTACGCCGTCGAGGGAAATGGCAACAGTTGCCGCTGACCCGGACGCTGACGCTGGCGCAGGACGAACGCGAGTTGCGCATCCGTGCGCGCCTGCTGGCCTTTGACGACCCGGCGGCGAACCGCTATTGGTCGCGGCTGGATGGGTTTGACCGGGAATGGATAGCGCTGGGCGACAGCGGCGAGCGCGTGTTCGCCGGGCTTGCACCCGGCCGCTACACGCTGCGCATGCGCGCGCAGGACGCCGCTGGCAATCCGGCGGCAGAGCAGGTGCTGGTCTTCGCGGTTCCGCCGCCGTGGTGGCGCAGCGGCTGGGCGCTGCTGACGTGGGCGGCGCTGGCGCTGGCGCTGTTGGCATTGTCGGCACGCGCGTATCGGCAACAGTTGCGGCGGCGCCATGCCATGCAGCTGGCCGAACACAAGCGCACGTTGGCCGAGCAGGCCTCGGAAGCGAAGTCGCGCTTCCTGGCCACCTTGGGGCATGAAATCCGCACGCCCATGACCGGGGTGCTGGGGATGAGCGAACTGCTGCGCAAGACGCGTCTGGATGAGCAGCAGATTGGCTACGTGGATGCGATCCGCCGCGCCGGCGAACACCTGCTGCGGCTGGTCAACGATGCGCTGGACCTGGCCCGCATCGAAGCCGGCAAGCTGGCGCTGGCGAATGCGGACTTCGCCTTGCGCCCGCTGCTGGATGAAGTGGCAGGGCTGATGGCGCCGGTGGCCGAGCGCAAGGGCCTGGCCTTCGTTGAAGACATTGCGCGCGATGTTCCGGCATTCCTGCACGGGGATCGCACGCGAGTGCAGCAGATTCTGCTGAACCTGATCGGCAATGCGGTGAAGTTCACCGAAACAGGCCACGTCGCGGTGGAAACCTTTGCGCTGCAGCCGCAAGGCATTCGCTTCGTGGTCGCTGATACCGGGCCCGGCTTGAATGCCGAACAGCGCGCGCGCCTGTTCCGTCGCTTCGAGCAGGCGGAGGGTGCGCGCACTGCGGCACGCTATGGCGGCAGCGGGCTGGGGTTGGCCATCAGCCAGGAGCTGGCGGCGGCGATGGGCGGGCGGATCGAGGTGGACAGCACGCCCGGCCAAGGGGCGCGTTTCATCGTCGAGCTGCCGTTGGCCTCTGCCCCGGCGGTCAGCGCGAAGCCGGCCCTCGAAGCGGCGCCGACTGCTGGCATTGTCGGGCACCTGCAACTGCTGCTGGTCGAGGATGACCCGATCGTGGCGTCGGTCATTCAGGGTCTGCTGCGCGCGCAGGGGCACGCGGTGACGCATGCCGCGCATGGGTTGGCGGCGCTGGCGGAAGTGGCCAGTCAGGCGTTCGATGCTGCCCTGCTGGACCTTGACCTGCCGGGTCTGGACGGGCTGGCGTTGGCCAGGCTGTTGCGCGCGCAGGGTTTTGCTGCGCCGCTGCTGGCGGTCACCGCGCGCTCCGATGGCGAGGCCGAGGCATTGGCGCGTGCGGCCGGTTTCAACGACTTCCTGCGCAAGCCAGTCACTGGTGTGGGGCTTGCGCAGGCATTGGCGGCCGCGCTGGCGGCGCACGACTCGGCTCCCAGCACGGATCAGGCAAGCGCTGGGCAACCTGCGTCATCCCCGTTCATGCGGGGATGACGAGCAACACCGGGGTTGCGCCGCGCCTCCTCAGCGACGGCTGTAGGCGTGCACTTCATCCACCAGCACCGCCACGTGGTCGGGGTTCATGTCCGGCGACATGCCGTGGCCGAGATTGAAGACGTGGCCCTCGCGGCTGCCGCCGTTGCCGTCGCGGTAGCTGTCCAGCACCGCGCGTGCCTGCGCGCGCACCGCGTCCGGGCTGCCGTACAGCATCGCCGGATCCATGTTGCCCTGCAGCGCCACCCGGCCACCGTTGCGGTGCGCGGCGTCTTCCAGGGTCACCGTCCAGTCCACGCCGATGGCGTCCGCGCCGCTGGTGAACAGCGCGTCCAGGTGCGGGGCGTTGCCCTTGCCGAACAGGATCACCGGCACGCCGAGCGCCTTCAGCGCAGTCGCGATCCGGGTGAGGTAGGGCAACGAGAACTCGCGGTACATCAAAGGGCCCAGCGTGCCGCCCCAGGTGTCGAACACCTGCAGCGCCTGCGCGCCCGCCGCGTGCTGTGCGGTGAGATAGGCGATCACCGCGTCGGTGATCGTGCCAAGCAGTTTGTGCATCGCGGCCGGCTCGTTCAGCGCCAGCGCCTTGACCTTGCCCCAGTCCTTGCTGCCGCCGCCTTCCACCATGTAGCAGGCCAGCGTCCACGGGCTGCCGGAGAAGCCGATCAGCGGCACGCTGCCGTCCAGCTCGCGGCGGATCAGGCGCACCGCATCCATCACGTAGCGCAGGCTGCTGCCCATGTCCGGCACCGCCAGCTTGTCGATATCGGCGACGCTGCGCAGCGGCCGCTCGAACTTCGGGCCTTCGCCTTCGACGAAATACAGGCCCAGGCCCATGGCGTCGGGCACGGTGAGGATGTCGGAGAACAGGATCGCGGCGTCCAGCGGGAACCGCCGCAGCGGCTGCAGGGTGACCTCGCAGGCGATCTCGGGGTTCTTGGCCATGCCCAGGAAGCTGCCGGCGGCCTTGCGGGTGGCGCGGTACTCCGGCAGGTAGCGGCCGGCCTGGCGCATCAGCCAGACGGGGGTCGCGTCCACGGGTTCTCGGCGCAGCGCGCGCAGAAACCTGCTGTTGGAAGCAGGGTCGTTCTTCAGGGGCGTGGACACGTGGGGAACTCCGGGCGAGGCATCGTGCCCGCGTGAGCGGGCAGCTGGTGGATGGGGTGGTGGCGAGCGGTCATCGCCGCGCAGGCGTCATTTCGGCGCATCGGCGCCCTGCGCGAACACCAGCTGGAAGCCGCGCTTGAGCTGGGCATCGCGAGCGGATTCCAGTGCGCTCAGCGCACTGGTCTGGTCGGCATACAGATCCCGGCGCAAAGTGCTGCGTCCACCGATCTGCCCGCTTTCGCGCAGCAGCTCCCAGCCGCCCAGCAGATCGGGCTGCAGTTGGAGTTGAACGAAGCGCGGGGCTTCGCGGCCGTCGGGGCGTTGTTGCAGAAGCAGGCGCATGGGGCGGCATTGTAAGGTGCGGGACCGGCGCCCGCGCGCCCCGGCGCTCCGGCGCCGGCCGGCCGTGCTGGCCGGGGACCACTTCGGGAGGACGACATGCAGCGCGTGACGGGCATCGGCGGCATCTTCTTCAAATCCCAGGATCCCAAGCGCCTCGGCGCCTGGTACCGGGCGCACCTGGGCGTGGACGTCACCGAATGGGGCGGTGCGGTGTTCCCGTGGGGCGGGCCCGATGGCGCGCCGGGCATGACCCTGTGGACGCCGTTCGCTGCGGACACGGACGTCATGGCCCCCAGCGCCGCGCCGTTCATGGTGAATTTCCGGGTCGCCGACCTCGACGCCCTGCTGGCCGCGCTGCGGGCGGAGGGCTGCGAGGTGCTCGACAAGCGCGAGGAGTCGGACTTCGGCAAGTTCGGCTGGGTGATGGACCCGGACGGCAACAAGGTCGAGCTGTGGGAGCCGCCCGCCGGCCAGTGACCGGGAGGCCAGTGTTCCATCGCTGCCTCGGTCGAAGATAGTGAAGCAGTATGCTTCAGGGGAATCCCGCCTCGGACAGGACAATGCCAGTGCCCAGTATGGAAAGAAGGGACGAGCTCGACCCGCTTCACTTTCGTGCGCCATGGCCATCGTTGCGATCAGGGTCCGGACGTGTGGACGTTCATTCGCTTGCGGCGTTCTGGGTGCGCGAGTCGAAAATGGAAGGCGACTACTTCGAGTTCGGCGTCGCCTCTGGCCGCTCGGCGGTCAGTGCGATCCGCGCCGCACGGTTGTACGGCTGGAATGCGCCGTCGCGTTTCCATCTCTTCGACTCGTTCCAGGGGTTGCCGGCCATCGAAGGGCTGGACGCGGCGTCGGAGCAGTTCAAGGAAGGCGACTTCGCGTATTCGCGCGAGTCGGTGATCGAACATCTGGAGCGGCGTGGCGTCTGGAACCCGGCGCGCATCCAGTTCTACGAAGGGTGGTTCTCCGACACGCTCACCGGCTGGTTGCAATCCAGCTTTCCCGCAGGCTCGGCGGCCATCGTGCACATCGATTGCGATCTGTACGAATCTACCCGGCAGGTGTTGGATTTCGTGACTCCGTTGCTGCAGCCGGGCACCTTGATCCTGTTCGACGACTGGAATTGCTTCCGTGGCTCGAACGCCCAGGGTGAGCGTCGGGCGGTACTTGAATGGATCGCGCGCGAGGACGTGCCGTGGAGCCTCGAGCACTACGTGAGCTATGGCTGGAGCGGTGCAGGTTTCATCGTTGATATGAAGGGCTGATACTGCCGGTTGACCCGGGTGTTCAGGTCTCGGTCCGAAGCGCTGCCAGCGCTGCGCCTTCCGCGACATCGGCGACGATCTGCGCCGCGCCCGGGCCGTTCCACAGGATGAAGCGCAGCCCGCTTGCCTGCGTCTTCTTGTCCAGCCACATCCGCGCCAGCAGCGCCTCCGGCGCAAGCCCGGCGGGCACCGCCACCGGCAGGCCGAAGCGCAGCAGCAGCGCGCGCAGCGCCTCGGCGTCGCCCCACGAGGCCAGGCCCAGCGTGGCCGACAGCCGCGCCGCCAGCAGCATGCCCACCGCTACCGCCTCGCCGTGGTTGAGGCCGTCGGCGTAGCCCTGCTCGGCCTCGATGGCGTGGCCGAAGGTGTGGCCGAAGTTCAGCAGCGCGCGTTCGCCATGCTCGAACGGATCGCGCGCGGTGATCGCCGCCTTGTGCGCGCAACTGCGGGCGATGGCCTGCGCCAGCGCGGCATCGTCGCCGGCCAGCAGGGCCTCGCAGTGCGCGTCCAGCCACCGCAGGAAATCGGCATCGACGATCGCGCCGTACTTGATCACTTCGGCCAGCCCGGCGCGCAGTTCGCGCGGCGGCAGCGTGCGCAGGGTGGCGGTGTCGGCGAGCACGGCGCGCGGTGGGTGGAAGGCGCCGACCAGGTTCTTGCCCTGCGGGATGTCCACCGCGGTCTTGCCGCCCACGGAGGAGTCCACCATCGCCAGCAGCGTGGTCGGCAGCTGCACGACGTCGATCCCGCGCATCCAGCAGGCGGCGGCGAAGCCGGCCATGTCGCCGGTCACGCCGCCGCCGAGCGCATAGACGCAGGCGTCGCGGGTGGCACCGAGCGCGGCCAGTGCCTCGATCACGCCGCCGAAGTTGGCCAGCGTCTTCTCCGCCTCGCCGGCAGGCACCACGTGGCGGGCGATGCGCAGCTCGGGCTGCGCGGCGCGCAGCGCGGCGTCCACGCGGTCGGCGTACAGCGGCGCGACGTGGCTGTCGCTGACCAGCAGTGCGTGCCGGCCGCGCAGGGTCTTCGCCAGCAATGCGCCGTCGTCGAGCAGGCCGGGACCGATGTGGATGCGGTAAGGCGCGGCGCCGCCGACCTCGACCGTTGCCAGTGAATCTTTCATGCCAGGGTTGCCTTGTGCGATGCCAGCAGGTCGACCAGTGCCGCAACCGCCGCCTCCGGCCCCAGTGTGGAAGTCTCGAACCGCAGGTGCGCGGCGTCGCGATACAGCGGTTCGCGCCGGGCCTGCAAGGTTGCCAAGGTCTGTGCCCGATCCTCGCCCCGCAGCAGCGGGCGCCCGCTGTCGCCGGCAAGCCGGGCAAGCTGGGTGGTGGCATCCACCTGCAGATAAACAACCGTGCCGGCTGCGCGCATCGCGATGCGGTTCGCTTCGGCCAACACCGCACCGCCACCGGTGGCGATCACCGCCGGTGCTTCGGCCAGCGCTGCGGCCAACATGCGCGATTCGCGGGTACGGAACCCGTCTTCGCCTTCGCTGGCGAAGATGGCCGGAATGCGGCTGCCTGCATCCGATTCAATGCGCGCATCGACATCGACAAAGCGCAGCCCGAGGCGTTGCGCCAGCGCGCGACCAAGCGTGCTCTTGCCCGAGCCCATCGGGCCGATCAGGACGACATGCTGCGGGTTGGGCGGCGGATGGCGCATCGCAACATGCTAGCAGCCGGGTGCAATGGTTTCGTCGGCGCGCGACAATACCGGCATGAACCTACTTCCTGCCGACATCCTGTCCACCTTCGACACCCTGTTCGACGAGGCGCTGGCCGCTGGCGAGCCCGACCGCACCGCGATGACGGCCGCCACCGCCGATGCGCAGGGGCGGCCGTCTGCACGGGTGGTCTTGCTGAAAGAGCACGACGCCCGCGGTTTCGTCTTTTACACGCATCTGGATGGACGCAAGGGCCGCGAGCTGCAGGCCAATCCGCAGGCGGCGCTGCTGTTCCACTGGCCGCGCGTGCGCGGTGGCGTGCAGGTGCGCATCGAAGGCGAGGTGGTGGTGGTGTCCGACGCCGACGCCGATGCCTACTTCGCCAGCCGCCCACGCGGCAGCCAGCTGGGTGCCTGGGCGTCGCAACAGTCGCAAACGCTGGCCGCGCGCGAGACGTTCGAGCAACGGCTCGACAGGTTCGAGCGCGAATTCGACGGCCGCGACGTGCCGCGCCCGCCGCGCTGGAGCGGCTTCCGCGTGGTGCCGCGCGCGCTGGAGTTCTGGTACGCCGCGCAGTACCGGCTGCACGAGCGCTGGCTGCACGAGCGCGGTGCCGATGGCCAGTGGAGCAAGCGGATGCTGTATCCGTGAGTCATGCGGTGGGGCCGCAGCGCATCGTCTGCCTGACCGAGGAACCCACCGAAATCCTGTATGCGCTGGGCGAGCAGGACCGCATCGTCGGCATCAGCGGGTTCACCGTGCGTCCGCCGCAGGCGCGCCGGGAGAAGCCGAAGGTCAGCGCCTTCACCAGCGCGAAGATCGACGAGATCCTCAAGCTTGAGCCGGATTTCGTGGTCGGGTTTTCCGACATCCAGGCCGACATCGCGCGTGCGCTGATCAAGGCGGGTGTCGAGGTCTGGATCAGCAACCACCGCAGCGTGGCCGGCATCCTTGATTACATCCGCCGGCTGGGCGCACTGGTCGGCGCGGCAGGCAGGGCGGATGCGTATGCCGATGGCCTGCAGCGCGGGCTGGACGCGATCGAACGCGATGCCGCTTCCCTGCAGCGGCGACCCAAGGTGTATTTCGAAGAATGGGACGAGCCGCCGATTACCGGCATCCGCTGGGTGGCGGAGCTGATCCGCATCGCCGGCGGCGACGATGTGTTCCCCGAGCGTGCCATCGAGCCGATGGCCAAGGGCCGCATTCTGGAAGATGCCGACGAAGTGGTTCGGCGCGCGCCAGACATCATTCTCGGGTCTTGGTGCGGGAAGAAATTCCGGCCGGGAAAAGTGGCTGCGCGCGCCGGCTGGGACGTCATTCCGGCGGTACGCGACGGGCAACTGTTCGAAATCAGGTCGCCGGTCATCCTGCAGCCCGGACCGGCGGCGCTGAGTGAAGGCGTGGCGCAGATCGCGCAGATCGTGCGTAGCTGGGCGCAGGCTCAGCGCGGGTAGAGATCCGCCGAGGTCGCGATCTCGGCACGCGCGCCGTTGCGGACCGCAGTGACGCGGAACTGCACGCTGGCCGGCGGTCTGGCGGGAAATACACCGATATAGTCGGTCATGCCTTCGACCACGATGGGCTGCAATTCCAGCGGTTTCGGCGGGTCGGGCAGAACCGTGGCGGTGGCGGTCAGCCGCAGGTCGCCGGGGGGGATGGCGTTGCCGTTGGCGTCGCGCAGGGTAACCAGCAGCAGTGCGCCGTCATGGCGGCGGTCAAGGCCGTAGCGGGTGGCGACTGCGTCGTTGAGGTTGGCGATGGCGATGGCAGAGACCTGCAAGGTTGCGTCGCCAACGGTGGTGACGCTGGCGGCGGCAGGTGCGGTTGCCAGCGGCGTCGCCGGTGCTGGCGCGTCGCGGCCGCAGGCGGCCAGCAGCATCAGCGCCGACGGCAGCAGCAACAGGCGGGCGAATGACGTGCGCATGGCGGGCTCCTCAATCGTTGGCGGCGGACAGCTCCGCGCCGCGCACGCATGCCGCGTGGATGGCCGCATCCACCAGCCGCCGGAAGCCGCCTGCTTCGAAGGTTTCGATGGCGGCTTGGGTGGTGCCGTTCGGCGAGGTGACGCGACGGCGCAGCTCGGCCGCCTCCGCGCCGGATTCGGTGAGCATGCGCGCCGCGCCCAGCACGGTCTGCAGCGCCAGCGTGCGCGCGGCCTCGGCCGGCAGGCCCTCGCGGATGCCGGCGTCGGTCATCGCCTCGGCCAGCAGGAACACATAGGCCGGGCCGCTGCCGGACACGGCGGTGACCGCGTCCATGCGCGCCTCGTCGTCGATCCAGACCGTTTTGCCGGCGGCCGAGAGCAGCGCTTCGGCGAAGTCGCGGCCGGCGGCATCGACGCCTTCGCTTGCATACAGCCCGGTGACGCCGGCACCGAGCAGGGCGGGCGTGTTGGGCATCGTCCGCACGACCGCCATGTTGCCGCCCAGCCAGCGGTCCAGTTGGGTGGCGGTGATGCCGGCGGCGATCGACACCACCAGCGGAGCGCCTGCTCGCGCCTGCGCGGCCAGCGACTGGCACACCTCGCGCAGCACTTGGGGTTTGGTCGCCAGCACCCAGGTGCCCGCGCCTGCGACGGCCTGCGCGCCGTCCTCGAACACCGGCACGCCGAAATCGGCGCGCAGCGCGTCGCGCAGGGCCGGCATTGGTTCGGCCACGCGGATCGTGGCGGGGTCGCGGCCTTGTGCCACCAGCCCGCCAATCAGGCTGCGGGCCATGTTGCCGCCGCCGACGAAGGCGATGGTGTCGTTCATGCGTTGGGTTCCTGTTTGACGGGGCGCGCTCCAAACAGCGCGCTGCCGATGCGCACCAGGGTGGCACCTTCTTCAATGGCCTCGACGAAGTCCTCGCTCATGCCCATCGACAGAGTGTCGATGCCGGGGTAACGGGAGGCCAGCGTATCGAAAAGAGCGGACATGGCACGGAATGCGCTGCGCCGACGCGTGATGTCGGGGTCGGGCGAGGGAATCGCCATCAGTCCGCGCAGGCGAAGGCGCGGAGCGCCGGCAATGGCGGCAGCCAGCGCCTCCACCTCGCCGGGGTGACAGCCATGCTTGCTGGCCTCGTCATCGATATTGACCTGCACCAGCACGTTCAGCGGAGGCAGGTCGAGCGGGCGGTGCCGGGCCAGCGCCGGCACCAGCTTCGCGCGATCCACGGTCTGCACCCAGTCGAACGCGCGCGCGGCGGCATCGGCCTTGTTGGATTGCAGGTGGCCGATCAGGTGCCATTCCAGCCCGAGGCTGCGCAGGGCGTCGATCTTGGGCAGGGCTTCCTGCACGTAGTTTTCACCGAATGCCTGCTGCCCCGCAGCCGCCATGGCGGCAATGGTGGTTGCATCGCGGGTCTTGGACACGGCCAGCAGGCGCGCGCTTGGCCTGCCGGGGCGCCGGCTTGCGTTGTTGATCAGGGCCAGCGCTGCATGCAATGCGACGGATGCGCTGGTGGCGGGTGGGGCAGGCTGGGGCACGGTGGTTGAACGCGGATGCGGGTGGCGCTCATACTGCCTGCGGGGTGCGGAGGATGCCAGCGGGCCAGTGGTCCGGGGCGCCACACAAACAATCGGTTGTTGGGGAGTACGCATGGATATCGCTGAGCTGCTGGCATTTTCCGTCAAGAACAAGGCGTCGGACTTGCACCTGTCCGCCGGCCTGCCACCGATGATTCGCGTGGATGGCGACGTCCGCCGCATCAACATCCCTGCGCTGGACCACAAGCAGGTGCATGCATTGGTGTACGACATCATGTCGGACAAGCAGCGCCGCGACTTCGAGGAATTCCTTGAAGTGGACTTCAGTTTCGAGATTCCCAGTCTGGCGCGCTTCCGCGTCAATGCGTTCAACCAGAACCGTGGCGCGGGCGCGGTGTTCCGCACCATTCCCTCGGAGGTGCTGACGCTGGAGGACCTGGGTTGCCCGCGGATCTTCAAGGAACTGATCGAGCAGCCGCAGGGCCTGATCCTGGTCACCGGGCCCACCGGCTCCGGCAAGTCCACCACGCTGGCGGCGATGATCGACCACATCAACAAGAACGAATACGGCCACATCCTGTCGATCGAGGACCCGATCGAATTCGTGCATACCTCGCAGAAATGCCTGATCAACCAGCGCGAAGTGCACCGCGACACCCACGGGTTCAACGAAGCGCTGCGCTCGGCGTTGCGTGAAGACCCCGACATTATCCTGGTGGGCGAATTGCGCGACCTGGAAACCATCCGCCTGGCACTGACCGCCGCGGAAACGGGCCACCTGGTGTTTGCCACCTTGCATACCAGTTCGGCGGCCAAGACCATCGACCGCATCATCGACGTGTTCCCCGCCGGCGAGAAGTCGATGGTGCGCTCGATGCTGTCGGAATCGCTGCGCGCGGTGATTGCGCAGGCGCTGCTGAAGAAGGTGGGGGGCGGCCGTACCGCCGCCTGGGAAATCATGGTCGGCACGCCGGCCATCCGCAACCTGATCCGCGAGGACAAGGTGGCGCAGATGTACTCGTCGATCCAGACGGGCCAAGGGCAGGGCATGCAGACGCTTGACCAGCACTTGCAGGAATTGGTCAAGCGCAGCATGGTCAGCCGCCAGCAGGCGCGCGACTATGCCAAGGACAAGCGATTGTTCGAATAAGGCCGGGATTGCCAGGAGCCCACCATGAGCAGCATCGATTTCACCTCGTTCCTCAAACTGATGGCGCACCAGAAGGCGTCCGACCTGTTCATCACCGCTGGCATGCCGCCATCGATGAAGGTGAACGGGAAAGTCAGCCCGATCACCCAGAACCCGCTTACCTCGCAGCAGTCGCGAGATCTGGTGCTGAACGTGATGACGCCCCAGCAGCGCGAGGAGTTCGAAAAAACCCACGAGTGCAACTTCGCCATCGGCGTGGCCGGGGTGGGGCGCTTCCGCGTGAGTTGTTTCTACCAGCGCAACCAGGTGGGCATGGTGCTGCGCCGGATCGAGACGCGCATCCCGACGGTGGAGGAGCTCAGCCTGCCGCCGATCGTGAAGACGCTGGCGATGACCAAGCGCGGCATCATCATCTTCGTGGGTGCCACCGGTACCGGCAAATCCACCTCGCTGGCGGCGATGGTGGGCTACCGCAACGCCAATTCGACCGGCCACATCATCACCATCGAGGATCCGATCGAGTTCGTGCACAAGCACGACGGCTGCATCATCACCCAGCGCGAGGTCGGCATCGACACCGACAGCTGGGAAAATGCGCTGAAGAACACCCTGCGGCAGGCGCCGGACGTGATCATGATCGGCGAGGTGCGTACCCGCGAGGGCATGGATCACGCCATCTCGTTTGCCGAAACCGGCCATCTGGTGCTGTGCACGCTGCACGCCAACAACGCCAACCAGGCCATGGATCGGATCATCAACTTCTTCCCCGATGAGCGCCGCAGCCAGCTGCTGATGGATCTGTCGCTGAACCTCAAGGGCGTGGTGGCGCAGCAGCTGATCCCGACGCCGGACGGCAAGGCGCGCCGGGTGGCGATGGAGATCCTGCTGGGCACGCCGCTGGTGCAGGACTACATCCGCGACGGCGAGATCCACAAGCTGAAGGAAGTGATGAAGGAGTCCATCCAGCTGGGCATGAAGACCTTCGACCAGAGCCTGTTCGAGCTGTATCAGGCGGGCGAGATCAGCTACGAAGATGCGCTGCGCTACGCGGACTCTTCCAACGAAGTACGCCTGCGCATCAAGCTGGCACAGGGCGGGGATGCCCGCACGCTGGCGCAGGGGCTGGATGGGGTGGAGGTTGTCGAGGCGCGCTGAGTCGCCAGCCACCATCCCGCGTCACGTTAGAATGTGCGCATGGATGAGCACGGCCAAAATTTCGGCAACCACCTGCTGATCGCGCTGCCGTCGCTGCGCGATTCGTTCTTCGAGCGCAGCGTGACCCTGATCTGCCAGCACGACAGTGACGGGGCGATGGGGGTGATGGTCAATCGCCCCTCCGACTACACCGTTGGCGAGGTGCTCCAGCAGATGGGGATCGCCAGCGATGACCAGGCCCTGCAGGCGCAGGTCGTGCTGGCCGGCGGCCCGGTGCATCCCGAGCGTGGCTTCGTCCTGCACGACGGCGGTCGCACGTGGGACTCCAGTCTGGATGTCGGTGGCGGGCTGTTCCTGACCACCTCGCGCGACGTCCTGGAAGCCATGGCGCGCGGCGAAGGCCCCGGCCAGGCGCTGGTGGCGCTGGGGTGCGCGGGTTGGGGTATCGGTCAGTTGGAACAGGAGCTGGTGGACGATAGCTGGCTGCTGGTGCCCAGTCGCGCCGATGTCCTGTTTGACCTGCCGCTGGCCCAGCGCTGGCAGGCAGCGGCCGGCAGCATCGGCGTGGATTTGCTCAATCACGCCAGCCACAGCGGGCACGCATGAGTTCGGACAGCGGCAGCCACGATGACAATGACGTGCCGGTGCTGATCCGGGCCGATGGCACCGTGCTTGGTTTCGATGTCGGTGCGCGCCGGATTGGCGTGGCGGTAGGCAATGCCATCACCGGCAGCGCCCGTGCCATCGCCGTCATCGATGTGCATGCGGCTGGCCCGGAGTGGGCGCAAATCGAGCGCTTGCTGCGTGAATGGCGGCCGGATGGCTTGATCGTCGGCGATCCCATGACCCTGGACGGCGGCGACCAGCCGATCCGCAAGACCGCCCGCGCCTTCGCCCGCGAGCTGCACCGCCGCTGCGGCGTGCCGGTGGCGATGATCGACGAACGCAACAGCTCGCAGGAAGCTGCGCGCCGGTTTGCCGCCGAACGTGCCGAAGGCAAGCGCAAGCGCCGCGACGCCGAGGCGCTGGATGCCGTGGCGGCGGCGATCATCGTCGAGCGCTGGCTGGCCTCGCCGCGGGATGCGCACCCGGTCTCCTGAGTCTTTTCATTTCCATTTGTCGAAGCGACCCCATGAACCCACGACTCACCGTTGACGGACGCCCGCGCCACCTGCTGGATCTGGAGCACTTGCCGGCGGCGCGGCTGCAGGCGCTGCTGCATCGCGCGCAGATGTTCGCCGGTGGGGGGCAGGCGCCTGCGGCGTTATCGGGGGTGGCGGTATGCACGCTGTTCTTCGAACCCTCCACCCGCACCCGGCTGAGCTTCCAGCTGGCGGCGCAGCGGCTGGGCGCGCACATCCTCAATTTCGACGCATCCACCTCGTCGGCGACCAAGGGCGAAACCGACCTCGACACCTTCCGCACCATCCAGGCGATGGGCGTGCGCGGCTTCGTGGTGCGTCACAGGATCGATGGCGCGGTGGCCGCGCTGGCCGAAGCTGCGCTGCCGGGCGTGGCGGTGCTGAATGCCGGCGACGGCCGCAGCCACCATCCCACGCAAGGCTTGCTGGACATGCTGACCCTGCGGCAGGCGAAGGGCGAGGACTTCTCGAAATTGAAAGTGGTGATCGTCGGTGACGTGAAGCATTCGCGGGTGGCGCGCAGCGACCTGCACGCCCTGCGTGCGCTGGGCTGCGGCGAGATTCGCGTGTGCGGGCCAGCGGCATTGCTGCCGGATGCGAACACGCTGCGCGGCTGCGTGGTCACCCAGGACTTCGATGCGGCGATGGACGGTGTGGATGCGGCGATGATGCTGCGCCTGCAGCGCGAGCGCATGGCCGAAGGGCTGGTCACCTCGCTGGAGGACTATCACCGCGACTTCGGCCTGACCGCCGCGCGCCTGCGCCGCGCCGCGCCGGACGCCATCGTCATGCATCCGGGGCCGATGAATCGCGGCATTGAAATCGCCGACGATGTGGCCGATGGCGGGCAGTCGCGCGTGCTGGCGCAGGTCGCCAACGGCGTGGCGGTGCGGATGGCGGTGCTGGAGTCGCTGCTGGGCGAGTAGGATGCGCGCTTCGACCCATGGAGCGCATGCGATGACTGACCCCTACAACACCGGTTCCCTCTCGCCCGGCAGCGCGGTGCTCGGCGATGCGATGGTGACCACGGCGCAGGAGCTGCCTGGCCATCGCATCGTCCGCAGCCTGGGCCTCGTGCGCGGCATCACCGTGCGCTCACGCTCCATCGTCGGCAACTTTTTTGGTGGGTTGCAGTCGTTGTTTGGCGGCAACATCACCATTTACACGGAGCTCTGCGAACAGGCCCGCGACGAGACCTATCGTGACATGGTGCGGCACGCCCGCCACTTGGGCGCCAATGCCGTCATCGCCGTCCGCTACGACGCCACCGAACTGATGGCGGGGCTCACGGAGGTGCTGTGCTACGGCACTGCCGTCGTGGTCGAGCCGCAGGACGGCTGAGGCACCCATCGGCCCGGCGGCCACCGGGGATGCGCCAGCGGATCAGTGCAACAGCACCAGCGTCGCCAGCCCGAGGAAGGTGAAAAAGCCCATCACGTCGGTGACCGTGGTCAGGAAAATGCTGCTGGCCAGCGCCGGGTCATAGCCGGCGCGTTTCAATGCCACCGGCACCATCACGCCGGCCAGCGCGGCGAACACCAGATTGCAGGTCAGCGCGACGAAGATCACCACCGACAGGCCGAGACTGTGGAACCAGGCCAGCACGATCAGGCCGAGCACCGCGCCGAGGATCAGTCCGTTGAGCAGGGCGACGCGGGCTTCCTTCCACAGTAGTGGCTTGATGTTGGATGCGCCGACCTGGCCCAGCGCCAGGCCGCGCACCATCAGCGCCAGCACCTGGGTGCCGGCGTTGCCGCCCATGCCGGCCACGATCGGCATCAGCACGGCCAGTGCCACCAGCTTGTCGATGGTGGCTTCGAACTGGCCGACCACGCTGGCAGCGAGGAATGCGGTGCACAGGTTGATCGACAGCCACACCAGCCGCCTGCGCATGGCGCGCCAGACGGGGCTGAACAGGTCCTCGTCTTCATCCAGGCCGGCCGCGCCGAGTGCCTGGTGTTCGGCCTGCTCGCGGATGATATCGACCACGTCATCGATGGTGATGCGGCCCAGCAAGATGTTGTTTGCATCGACCACGGGCGCGGAAATCCAGTCGTGGTCCGAGAATTCGCGGGCAACCTGCTCGGCGGAAGCGTCCACGTTGATCGCGGTGAGGTCGCCGTCGATCAAGGTGTTGATCGGCGTGTAGGCGTCGCAGGTGACCAGGCTCTGCAGCGCCACCCAGCCGATCAGCTGATGGCGGCGGTTGACTACGTACAGGTGGTCGGTGTGGTCGGGCAGTTCGGCGCGCAGGCGCAGGTAGCGCAACACCACGTCCACGGTGGTGTCGGCGCGCACCGTCACCACATCCGGGTTCATCAGGCGGCCGGCGCTGTCTTCCTCGTACGACAGCACCTGCTCCAGCCGCTCGCGGTTCTCGCGATCCATCGACTTCAGCAGCTCGTCGATGACCGTGTCCGGCAGGTCTTCGACCAGGTCGGCCAAATCGTCGATGTCGAGATCTTCCACCGCGGCGATCAGCTCGTCCTGATCCATGTCCGCGATCAGGCCTTCGCGCACCTCGTCGCCGACATGCACCAGCACTTCGCCGTCGTCCTCCGGATCGACCAGGCCCCACACCACGTTGCGCTTGCCCGGCGGCAACGATTCGAGGAGATTGCCGATCTCGGCCGGCGACAGGGTGTTGACCAGCCGCCGCACCGGCCCCAGCCGCCCGCTGTCCAGCGCGTCACTGAGCAGACGCAGCTGGCGCGCGGTCTTGTCGTGGCGGATGGCTTCAGCCATGCGTGCTTCCAGCAGAGGGTGGGCACGCCGCGCGACAGGCCACGCAGGCGCAGGATCAGGCGTTCATGAACTGCGGATTATCGCCTGCGGGGTTTCCTTTGCCCACCCCTTGCGACTCGCAGGGCGGCATCAAACGTCCCAGAGGGGGGCTGCGTGAAGGGCGATGCCGGGCATGCGTTCGTGCGGCACCGAGTCCACGATATGGAATTCGGCATCGCTGGTATCGCGCAAGACACGTTCGCTTTCCTGGAAGCCTTCCTCAGTCATGACCCGCAACACTTGCGGATGGGTGGCATCCTCGCCGCGACGAAGGACGATGCCGACTTCATCGTTGGCCAGGCGCACCAGCGTGCCCGGCGGATACACGCCGAGCTCCTTCACCAGCATCATCGCCAGGCCTTCATCCACCTGCTTGCCGCGCTCCAGGAAGATGCTGCGCAATGCCATTCGCGCCGGCAATGCGTCGCGATAGACCCGCGGGCGCAGCATAGCGGTGTAGATGTCGATGATCGCCAGCAGGCGCGTGGTTTCGCAAATCGCGTTGCCGCGCAGGCCGTGCGGGTAGCCGGAGCCGTCCAGGCGTTCATGGTGGTGGAGCACGGCATCCACCCAGATCGGGTTGTCGATGCCGGCGGCTTCCAGCAGGCGCAGGCTGACTTCCGGGTGGGCGCGAACCTGCGCCAGCTGGGTGTAGCTGAGACGCTCGCTCTGGCCATTGAGTTGCATTGCCAGCGGGCCAAGCGCGATGTCGTAGGTCAGGGCGGCACCCGCCAGTGCGCGTGCGGTGTGGGTGTCCATGCCCAGCGCGCGGGTGGCGAAGATGCAGATGATGGCGGCATGGGTCTGGCGCGCGGCGTGGTTGCCGGGATCCAGTTGCAGCTGCATCGACGCGAGGGTGGCGTCCACGTCGCGGGTCAGGTGTTCTTCGATGGTGGCGGTCAGCTGCGCCACGCGCTGCTTGACGCCAGCCGCAGTGCCGGACAACAGGCGTCGGTGCAGCATCCCCACGTCGCGGTGGAGCTGGTTCATGGCCTCGATGGTGCTGGGTGGCTTGGGCGGCGGTGCGGCTGCCTGTTCCGGTTCCGGCTTGAGCTGCAGCGGGATCAGGCTGCCGCGGTCGAGCAACGTCTTGCGCTGTTGCTCGTTCTCGATCACGAAGCCTTCCTGCAGCAGCAGGGCGCCGGAGCGATCATAGATTGCCAGCGCAAGCGGCTTGCCGACTTCCAGGTCATCTTCCCGGAGCGGGCGTGTCGCGGTTGGGCGGATGGTTGCCGGGTTCATCTTTGGATTATCGACTCAGGAACCGGTGCAATGAGGGCGATATTAGCGCGCCCAAACGGAGGTCTAGTCTGCCAGAGATGCAGGGAGATCACGCAATTCGCGATGGTCAGGGTGAATGCGTTGCCAGCCAGCCTTCGATGCCGGCACGGTGGCGCGCGCGCAGCAGGCCCGCTGCGGCGGCGCGCAGTTGCCCCAGGTGGCAGGCACGGATGCTGCGCCGGACTTCCAGCAGGGTGGCGGGATGCAGGCTGAGTTCGGTCAGACCCAGTGCCAGCAACATGGGCACGAAGGCGGGATCGGCGGCGATCTCGCCGCACACGGTGACGGGCCGGCCACGCCGCTGCGCCACGCGCACCACGTCGCGCAGCACCCGCAGCACCGCCGGGTGCAGCGGCGAATACAGCCCGCCAAGCGCCTCGTTGGTGCGGTCTGCGGCCAGCAGGTATTGCACCAGGTCGTTGGTGCCGATTGACAGGAAGTCGCAGTTGCCGATGAACGTGGGGAGCGCCAGTGCCGCCGACGGCACTTCGATCATCGCGCCCAGCGGAACCTGCGCCGCCGTTTCCCGGCCTTCGGCGCGCAGTTCGTGCAGCGTGGCGACCAGCGCAAGGCGAACGGCCTGCATTTCCTCGCCGCTGCTGACCATCGGCACCAGCACCCGCACCGGGCCATAGCCGGAGGCGCGGGCGATGGCGCGCAGCTGGGTGCGCAGCAGGCCGTCGCGGGCCAATGACAGGCGCACGCCGCGCAGGCCCAGCGCGGGGTTGGGTTCGTTGCGCAGCGCCAGCCCGGTTTTGTCGGCCTTGTCCGCGCCCAGATCCAGCGTGCGGATGGTCACGGTGCGCCCGGTCATGGCCAGTATCGCATCGCGGTACGCGCGGAATTGGGTTTCTTCGTCCGGCAGTTCGCGGCTGCCCATGAACAGGAATTCGGTGCGGTACAGGCCCACGCCGGCAGCGCCCAGTGCATGGGCTTCGGTCACGTCGTCGCGCGACTCCGCGTTGGCCCACAGCTTGATGTCGATGCCATCCAGCGTGCGCGTGGGTTCGCGCCGCAGGCGGTTAAGCTGGCGGCGCTCGCGGCGTACCTCGGCCACCCGCTGATGGTGCGCGCGCAGGTCGGCGGCGTCGGGCTCCAGCACCACCAGCCCGCTGCTGCCGTCCATCACCAGCACGTCGCCGTCGTTGATCTTCTGCAGCGCTTGCGCCGCACCAACGACCAGGGGCAGGTGCAGGCTGCGCGCAAGGATCGCGGTGTGCGACAGCGGACTGCCGCTGGCCGTCACCACGCCGACCACGCCCTGCGCCTGCAGCTGCGCCAGCTCCGCTGGTGCAACGCTGTCTGCGATGAGGATCTCGCCGGACACGCCTTGCAGGTCGGCCTGTTCGCTGTGCAGCGCGGCATGCAGGCGGCCGATGACCTGGTCGATGTCGTCGATGCGGCTGCGCAGGTAGGCATCGTCCATGCCTTCGAACACGGCGGCGATGCGGTCGCGTTGCAGGCGCAGGGCGTAGTCGGCCGAATACAGGCCGGTGCCGATCAGCGCATCGATGCCGGACAGCAGTTCAGGGTCGTCCAGCAACAGCGCGTGCAAATCCACGAACTCGCCGACCTCATGCGCCAGCGCCCCGTGCAGGCGCTCGCGCAGTCCGCGCATCTCCGCGCGCACGGTGGTGACCGCCGCATGGAAACGGGCGAGCTCCGGCCCGACCTCCGCTGCCGTGATGCGTGTTTCCTCCACATCCAGCGCGTGCGGCAAATGCACGCGAGCCCGCCCAAGCGCGCTGCCGCGAGCGGCGGCGTTGCCGGACAGAAGCTGGCGCATCAGCTGTCCTCGTCGAAGCGGCGTTCGAACAGCGCGGCCACGGCCTCGGCGGCCGCCTGCTCATCGTCGCCATCCACGCGCAGCACCACGTCTGCGCCGGGGCCGGCGGCGAGCAGCATCACGCCCATGATGCTCTTGGCATTGACCTCGCGGCCACGGGCCTCAAGCGTGGCCTGGCAGCGGTACGCAGACAGCAACTGCACCAATTTGGCCGTTGCCCGCGCGTGCAGGCCGAGCCGGTTGCTGATGACCAGTTCGCGCCGGATCATGCGCCGCTCCCCGGGCCGGTGGTGGTGAAGTCAGGCGTCATCGGTGATCGCTCCGGTGCGTGAGCCCGCGGCCGCCACGGCGGGCAGGTCATCAAGGTCGAGTTCGGCGTAGTTCATGACCCGCAGCAGCATCGGCAGGCTGAGCGCGGACACGCGCCGGATGGGGGTGCCCAGGTGCGCCAGGCGCGAGGCGATGTTGCTGGGCGTGGCGCCATACAAATCCGTCAGGACCAGCACGCCCTGGCCGGCATCGACCCGGCGCATGGCCGCGCTCGCCAGTGGCAACAGCAGGCCGGGATCGGCGTCGAAAGGCACTTCGAATGCTTCGCATGCCAGCGGCAGCTTGCCCAGCAGGCGCGTGGCGACCGCCAGCAGCGCGCTGCCCAGGCCTTCGTGGGTGACAAGGAGGATGCCGACGGACATCCTCCAACGGTAGCAGACGGGAATGGCGATGCGGAAGCGGATCCCGTGCGATCCGCTAATCCAGTTCGCGGTGGTGCACCGCCACGTCCACCCAGCCGGTCTCGCGGCAGTGGCGCGCCATGCGTTCGGCCAGATACACGGAGCGATGGCGGCCGCCGGAGCAGCCGAAGGCGACGGTGGCATAGCTGCGCGTTTCCGAGCGCAGTTTGGGGAGCCAGGTGTCCAGGAAACCTTGCACCTGGGTCATGTAGGTGGTCACTTCCGGCTGTGCGTCCAGATGCTCCAGTACTTCGGGGTCGCGGCCGGACAAGGGCCGCAGGCGCGCGTCCCAGTGCGGGTTTGGCAGGACGCGGGCATCGAACACGAAGTCGGCGTCGGCGGGCACGCCATGGCGGTAGGCGAAGGATTCGAACAGCAGCGACAGGCCCGCGCCCCCCAGGCCGAATTCGGCCTGGATGCGGCGGCGCATCTGGTGGATGTTCATTTCGCTGGTGTCGATCAGGATCTCGGCAATCTGTCGCAGCGGCCGCAGTGCTTGCCGGTCCAGCGAGATGGCGTCCGCCAGCGCCAGCCCGAGGTGGCTCAGTGGGTGCCGGCGGCGGGTATCGGCATAGCGACGCAACACCACTTCGTCGCGGGCCTCCAGATAAAGCAGGCGCGGATTGGCGCCCAGTGCGCCGGCCTGCGACAGCGCCATCGGCACATCGGCCAGGTCGCCCAAGCTGCGGGCATCAATGACCACCGCGATCCTGGACGGCGCGGCTTCGCTGGCCTGCATGCGGCGGACGAATTCCGGCAGCAACTCGGCCGGCAGGTTGTCCACGCAGTAGTAGCCCAGGTCCTCCAGCGTGTGCAGGGCGCCGGACTTGCCCGAACCGGACATGCCGCTGACGATCACCAGCGACGGCGCAGGCGCGGTGCTCATGGCGACGCGTGCTCGAGGAAGTGGCTGTGCCGGGCCATGAAGGCGGCCGCCGGATCAATCCCCTTGCTGCGCAGGATGTGCGTGCGCGTGGCGGCTTCGGTGAGGACCGCAAGATTGCGCCCGGCCATCACCGGGATGGTGATCATCGGCACGTCCAGATCCAGCACGCGGCGGGTGCCAAGGTCGCCGGTCAGGCGCTCCATGCCGCTGCTGCCGGGATCCAGCGATGGCTTGCCCAGGTGCACGATCAGGCGCAGGTACTTGTTTCGCTTGACCGCGGTGTCGCCGAACATCTGCCGGATGTTGAGCACGCCCAGCCCGCGCAGTTCCAGCATGTCCTGCAGCAGTTCGGGGCAAGCGCCGTCCAGCACGTCGGGCGCGATCTGGGTGAATTCGGGCGCGTCATCGGCGACCAGGCGATGGCCACGGGTAACCAGTTCCAGCGCCAGCTCGCTTTTGCCCGAGCCGGATTCGCCGGTGATCAGTACGCCGATCGAATAGATTTCCAGGAACACGCCGTGCAAGGTGACGCGCGGCGCCAGGGTGCGCGCCAGCACGTATTGCAGGTGGTTCAGCAATTCATGGCCGCGACGTGGCGAGACCCACAGGGGCGTGTCGGATTCCTCGGCGGCAATGCGCAGGTCTTCCGGGCACGACTGGTTCTTGCTGATGACCAGCGCCAGCGGGCGAAAGTCGATGATCTTGTGGATCGTTTCCCAGCGCTGGCGGGCGTCCAGCCCGTCCAGCCATTCCAGTTCTTCAGTGCCGAGGATCTGCACGCGATTGGGGTAGATGGCATTGAGGTAGCCCGCCAGCGACGGGCGGCGGGCCACCGTGTCCACCGCCTCCAGCACCCGCTGGCCACCGGTCTGCTGGCCGGCTAGCCAGCGCAGCGCCAGCCGCTCGTGCTGGATGGTGAACAACTCCGCCGCGGTGATGCGTGCCGTGGTCATGGGGCGGGATGGGTGCGGGAGGCGGGCATGATTGCTTTTCAGTCCAGCGAGAGCTTGGACAAGCCTTCGCTGCGGCGCTGCTCGAGGTGCTTTTCCTTGTGCTTGATCAGCTGGCGGTCGAGCTTGTCCACCAGCAGGTCGATTGCGGCATACATGTCCTGGCCGGCGGCATCGCCATGCAGGGTGCGGCCGGAGACATTGATGGTGGCGATGGCCTTGTGTTCGGGTTTCTCCAGCGCGAGCTGGACGCGGATTTCACAATCGCCTTCGAAGTGTCGGCCGAGCCGCTCGAACCGGGTTTCCACGTAGCTGCGCAGCGCAGGCGTGACCTCGAGTTGCTGGCCGTAGGTTTCGATCTGCATCTTGACCTCCTTCTGCAGTGTGCCGCGGGCGGGCTGCCCGCAGCGGTGGGATGCACCGGCCAGGCCGATGCATGCACGCTCGCGCGATGCCGGGGTCTGCAGGGTGCCACGGTGGTTCGCCACCGTGCGCCTGATCGCCGGCACGCCTTTCACCTTCAACGTATCGGCAAGCGGGGCATCCGACAAGGGCCTGAGTGCATTTCGTTGCCAGCCGGTCGTTGAATCCACCCTTGGATGGCGCTGCGGAAGGCACTGCCGCCAAGGCTGGCGCCAACGGCGACGGAAAACCCTGCGACAGCGCGCGCCGGTTACAGGTGGAAGCCTTCGCCGAGATACACGCGGCGCACGTCCTGGTTCTGCAACAGCGCCTCGGGCGCGCCCTGCGCAAGCACCGCACCCTCGGCGAGGATGTAGGCGCGGTCGCAGATATCCAGCGTCTCGCGCACGTTGTGGTCGGTGATCAAGACGCCGATGCCGCGCTGCTTGAGGTGGCGCACGATGCGCTGGATTTCGTTCACCGAGATCGGATCGACGCCGGCAAAGGGCTCGTCGAGCAGGATCATGCGCGGCTTGCCCGCCAGCGCGCGGGCGATCTCCACGCGGCGGCGTTCGCCACCGGACAGGCTGGCGCCCGGCTGGTCGGTCACGTGGCCGATCTGCAATTCGTCCAGCAGCGCATTCAGTTCCTGCTCGCGGCCGTCCTCGTCCAGATCCGGGCGCAGTTCCAATACCAGGCGGAGGTTGTCGGCGACGCTCAGCTTGCGGAACACCGAGGGTTCCTGCGGCAGGTAACCCAGGCCCAGCCGCGCACGCGCATACATCGGCATGCTGGTGATGTCGGTGCCATCCAGCAGGATGCGCCCGGCATCGGCGGCAACCAGTCCCACGATCATGTAGAAACAGGTGGTCTTGCCGGCGCCGTTCGGGCCCAGCAGGCCCACCACTTCGCCGGGCTCCAGGGTCAGGCCGAAGTCGCGCACGACTTCGCGCGAGCGGTAGCGCTTGCGCAGCCCTTCCGCGACCAGCATCAGGGCGTGCCCTTGCCGGCGGCTTGCGTATCCTTCGGCAGGATCCGCATCTTGACCCGGCCGCTGCCGTCGCCGCCGCTTTCCACTTGCCCGGTTTTCATGTTGTAAACCACGCGCTCGCCATTGAGGCTGCCGCGCTGCTGGCGGATCACCACGTTGCCGGTGAACACCATGACTTCGTTGCGCATGTCGTAGTCGATGTTGCTGGACGTGGCGTCAAGCCGGTCGCCATCGTCCATGTCCTGCTGCAGGGTGACGCCGCCGCTGAGCAAGGCGCGGCTTGGGTTGCCGCCGCTCTGCTGCACCACGGCCTTGGCCGCGGTCACGTGCAGCGTGCCTTGGACGATGGTGACGTTGCCGGTCAGCGTGCAGCTGGCATTGGCGCCCAGCCCGCAGTCGCTGTGCGCCGCTTCGATGTCCATCGGTTGGGCGCGGTCGGTGCTGCGCGCATCGGCACTGCCGCAGGCGGCGGAAACAACGAGTGCAAGCGCGCAGGCCGCAAGTTCAGTGTTGCGGGACATAGTGGTGGCTTACCTGGGAGAGGAGGGAGACCTGCTGGTGGTCGAAGTCCGCCTCCAGCCCCGTGCCCTGCATTGTAAGACCGGGCCGGGTGATGGTCACTTTGGCGGTGGTGCTGGCCTGGTTCTTTTGCAGATCCAGGTTCAGCCAGTCGGTACGGATACGGGTGATGGGGGGTGTTTCGGGCGGGCTGTCGGCGCGAACCTGGCCGCGCAGTTCCAGATGGTTGCCGCCAGCCGGCACGAAACCCTGTTGCGCGCGCAGATCCCAATAGCGACCTGCGCGGTCGGGTACCAGAAATTGCGGCGTGGCCAGTTGCAGGGTCTGGTCGGTTGGATTGCGCTGCAGTTCCGGCCCGCGCAGGGTGAAGGATTCCTTGCCCTGCTTGTCCAGCGATGTCACTTCGAAATCGCGCAGCACGTAATCCGGACGCGTGCGCAGCACGCCGTCATCGACCGGATGCGACATCGTCCAGACCGACCAGCCGCTGGCAAGCGCGCATGCCAGCAGGAACAGGATGAGGGCGGTGCGCCAGCGGATCGACGGCGGGCTCATGGGGCCTCGCCATGCGCAAGGATGGCGTCGATGCGGCCTTGCGCGTGCAGCAGCAGGTCGCAGGCGTCACGGCCTGCCCCCAGGCCGCCGCATCGCGGCGTCACCCAATGCGCCACCGGCAAGACCCAGTGATGGGCATCGGCCGGGGCGATGGCCAGGCCGACGTCGCGCAGGACGGCAAGATCGGGCAGGTCATCGCCCATGAAGGCGACCGCCTCCATGCCGATGCCCAGCTCCTGTGCGATGCCCTGCATGCAGGCCAGCTTGCTGCGCTGGCCCAGGTGCACGTGGGCGATATGCAGCTCGCGGCTGCGCGCCTCTACCGCTGCGCTGCGGCGCGCGCTGACCAGCGCCACCTCGATGCCGGCTTGGCGCAGCAAGGCCAGGCCCATGCCGTCTTGCACGTGGAATTTTTTCTGGTCCTGGCCGTCGCTGCCATACAGCAAGCTGCCATCGGTGAGGGTGCCGTCCACGTCGAAGCCGATCAGGCGGATCTTCGCGGCACGCCCAAGCACGGCGCCGGGATAGGCGGGGGATGTGATCATCGCCATCACACTACCCGCGCCAGCAGCAGGTCATGGATGTTCAGCGCGCCTGCCAGCCGCCCCGCGTCGTCCACCACCAGCAGCGAGCTGATCTTGTACGTTTCCATCAACTGCGCGGCTTCCACCGCCAACGCCTCGGGGCCGATGGTCCTGGGCGAGCGGGTCATCACCGCGTCGATGCGGGTGTTGCGCAGATCCACATGGGCGTCGTCCAGGCTGCGGCGCAGGTCGCCGTCGGTGTACAGCCCGAGCAGTCGATCCTCCGCGCCCACCACGGCGGTCATGCCTAGCCGCTTGCGGCTCATCTCCACCAGCGCCTCGCTGATGCTGGCGGTGGGCGGCACCCGCGGCACCGCATCGCCGACATGCATCACGTCGGTGATGTGCAGCAGCAGGCGTCGGCCCAGCGCGCCGGCGGGATGCGAGCGGGCGAAATCGTCGGCGGTGAAGCCGCGCGCTTCCAGCAAGGCCACGGCCAGCGCGTCGCCCATCGCCAGGCTGGCGGTGGTGCTGGAGGTTGGGGCAAGGTGCAGCGGGCAAGCTTCGACGGGAACGCCGACATCCAGGTGGACATCCGCCTCGCGCGCAAGGCTGGACCCTTCGCGGCCGGTCATGGCGATCACCGGGTTGCCTTGCCGGCGCAGTGCCGGCAGCAGCAGCAGCACTTCGTCGCTCTCGCCGGAATACGACAGCGCCAGCATCACGTCGGCGTCGGTGACCATGCCCAGGTCGCCGTGCGCGGCTTCGCCCGGGTGCATGTAAAACGCAGGCGTGCCGGTGGACGCCAGCGTGGCTGCGATCTTGCGCGCCACGTGCCCGGACTTGCCCATGCCGGTGCAGACCACGCGCCCGCGGCAGGCCAGGATTGCCTGGCAGGCGTCGCCGAACGCGCCGTCGATGCGGGCGGCGACCGCTGCCAGGGCTTCACCCTCCAAGGTGAACACACGGCGGCCGCTGGCGGCGAAATCGAAGCTGTCTGGGCTGACGGACATGGCGGGGACTCGGCGGGTTTCCGCTAAACTCATGCGTTCAGTTTACGCGAGTCCCCCCACCTGCCCATGAATACCAACACTATCCGCCAGTTGATCGAAGCCGGCCTGCCCGGCGCCCAAGCCGAGGTGCAGGGGGAGGATGGCGTGCATTTCGAGGCGACCGTGGTGTGCGCGGCATTTGCCGGCAAGCTGCCGCTGGCCCGCCATCGCATGGTGTATTCAACGCTGGGCGAGCGCATGGGTGGTGAAATCCACGCCCTGCAATTGAAGACCCTGACGCCGGAAGAGGCTGCCGCCTGATGCAAAAGATCCTGGTTCAGGGCGGCATCCGCCTGGATGGCGAGGTGCGTATTTCCGGCGCGAAAAATGCAGTGCTGCCCATCCTGTGCGCCACCTTGCTGGCGGATTCGCCGGTGTGCATCACCAATGTGCCGCGCCTGCATGACGTGCTGACCACCGCCAAGCTGTTGGCCGGGCTGGGCGCGGGGGTGGAGCATGCCGGCGACGTGATGACCGTGGATCCGCGCAGCGTGAACAGTCACGTCGCGCCCTACGAGCTGGTCAAGACCATGCGCGCCTCGGTGCTGGTGCTGGGGCCGCTGCTGGCGAAGCACGGCGTGGCCGAAGTCTCGCTGCCGGGCGGCTGCGCGATCGGTTCGCGCCCGGTGGACCTGCACATCAAGGGCCTGCAGGCGCTGGGCGCGGACATCACGGTGGACCACGGGTTCATCAAGGCGCGCAGCAACGGGAGGCTGAAAGGCGCGCGCCACGTGTTCGAGCTGGTCAGCGTGGGCGCCACCGAGAACGTGCTGATGGCGGCGGCGTTGGCCGAGGGCACCTCGGTGCTGGAAAACGCGGCGATGGAGCCGGAGATCGTCGACCTGGCCAACTGCCTGAACGCGATGGGCGCGAACATCAGCGGCGCCGGCAGTTCGCGGATCGTCATCGAAGGCGTGCCGCACCTGTCCGGATGCACCCACGCAGTGATTGCCGATCGCATCGAAACCGGCACGTTCCTGGTCGCTGCAGCAATGACCGGCGGCCGGGTGACCGTCACCCACGCGCGGCCCGGCACGCTGGACGCCGTGTTGGACAAACTGCGCGAAACCGGTGCCGATATCGCCATCGAAGGCGATCGCATTACCCTGGACATGCACGGCAAGCGCCCGCAGGCGGTCAACCTCACCACGGCGCCGCATCCGGCGTTCCCCACCGACATGCAGGCGCAGTTCATGGCGCTGGACTGCGTGGCTGAAGGCGTTGGCGTGATCAACGAGACGATCTTCGAAAACCGTTTCATGCACGTCAACGAGCTGCTTCGCCTGGGTGCCGACATTCGCGTGGACGGCCATACGGCGGTCGTGCGCGGGGTTGCCAAGCTGAGCGGCGCGCCGGTGATGGCGACCGACTTGCGCGCATCGGCCAGCCTGATCCTGGCGGGATTGGTGGCCGACGGCGATACCGTGATCGATCGCATCTACCACCTGGATCGCGGCTACGAAAACATCGAGGCCAAACTCGGCGCGCTGGGCGCACGCATCCGCCGGGTGGATTGAACTGGCGTCTGCCGGTCAGCGCGGGGCCGGCGTTGCCAGCACCGTGATTTCTTCGCGGTCGTGATAAAGCTGCTTCGCGCGGATCGTCAGCGGCCGTTGTGCCTGCTGCGCGAACAGGTCGAGGCACAGCTGGGTTTCCTGCCAGCGCTTTTTCATCGGCAGCTTCAGGTTGAAGATGGCGTGCCGGCACCAGCCTTCGCGCAGCCAGGTGGCCATGCGCTCGGCAACCCGGCGCGGCTGTTCCACCATGTCGCAGACCATCCAGTCCAGCGCCTGCTTGGGTTGCCAGGTAAAGCCATCGGCGCGCAAATGTTCCACCATGCCGGTATCCATCACGTGCTCGCGCAGCGGGCCGTTGTCGATGGCTTGCACGCGCAGTCCGTGGCGGGTGAGGACCCAGGTCCAGCCGCCTGGCGCAGCGCCAAGGTCGGCGGCGCGCATGTGTTCGCGCAGCAGCGATGCGCGTTCGCGCTCGTCCAGCAGCACCAATAGCGCTTCTTCCAGCTTCAGTGCCGAGCGGGAGGGCGCGTCGGCATGCATGCGCAGGCGTGGGATGCCCAGCGGCCACGGCGAGCTGTCGGCGGGATCGCCGCAGGCCAGCAGCGCGTGATTGCCCGCGACGATGCAGACGTGCAGGCGCGGTAGTCGCGGATTGTCCTGCGCGGTCAGCATGCCGGCCTTGCGCAGCGCCGGGCGCAGTGCATTGCCAAGGCTGCGCGCCAGCCCGGCCAAGGGCTTTCCGCTGTCGGAGTCCGGGTGTTCGGTGAGCAGTTCGCCAAACCTGGGCTGGCCGCGCAGGGCTTCCAGCATCGGCGTGATGCGGTCGCTGGTATCGAGGTCCTTCAGTTCGGCAAGCAGGCGCAGTTTTTGCCGAGCGAAGATCAGGTCGCGAAACGGCAACGCCTTCGTCAAGGCCTCGGCATTCTCGCAGGCGAAGAGGACATGGCCGCTGTCGCGCTGGGTGCGCGCGTAGCCGGCGAAACCCGCTTGCGCGGCGCGGTCGGTGAATTCGGCCGCGAGCTCCGGCTCGAAGCCCTGGCGGCAGTACCCCAGCAACCCGTCAATAATTCGGCCCGCCGAGTTCGCCGTAGGCTTTCAGTACCGCGCGGGCGGCGTCGCGCTCGAGATCGCGCACGACTTCTATCCCGCGCTTGTGCAATTCGCCAATCCAGTCCGCCGGCAGCGGGCCTTCGTCGAATTCGGTCAACGCCATCACGTCTTCCGAGCGCGCGCCGATCAGCAGGCGGTCGATGCCGGCCCACATGGTGGCGCCGTAGCACTGGCAGCAGGGCTGCGCGGAGGTGGCCAGGGTGACCGGGCCGCCCAGTTCGTTGAGGCGGAACTGTTGCAGGCGCTGCTGCGCCAGCATGTAGGCCATGGTTTCGGCGTGCGCCAGCGAGCAGCTCTGGCGCACCACGCGGTTGACGCCGACCGCGATCAGCTGGTCCTGCGCGCTGAACACCGCCGCGCCAAACGGGCCGCCGCTCTGGCGCTCGACGTTGTGGCGCGACAGCTCGATGGCGAACGCGACCTTGGCCGCATCGGTCGTGAAGTCGCGCCCGGCGACGTCGAGCTCCAGCACCCAGATCGGCAGGGTGAGGTGCAGTTGCGCGGGCAGCGGCATCGCCATCGAGTCAGCCTTTCTGCGACCAGGTGTCGCGCAGGGTGACGCTGCGGTTGAACACCGGCGTGCCGGGGGCGTGGTCGTAGCGGTCGGCGACGAAATAGCCCAGGCGTTCGAACTGGAACCCTTGCTCCGGCACCGCGTCGGCTGCTGCGGGCTCCACGTAGCCGGTCACCACGCGACGCGAGCCGGGGTTGAGATAGTCGCGATAGGTCTTGCCGTCTTCCTCGGCGTCCGGATCGGGCACCGTGAACAGGCGGTCGTACAGGCGCACTTCCGCCGCCACCGCGTGCCTGGCGCTGACCCAATGGATGGTGCCCTTCACCTTGCGGTTGGCGCCCTCCATGCCGGGGCGCGAGGCGGGGTCGAGCGTGCAGCGCAGTTCGACCACGCGGCCGGCGGCGTCCTTCACCGCCTCGTCGCAGCGCATGATGCCGGCGCCGCGCAGGCGCACGTCGCCGCCCACGGTCAGGCGCTTGAAGCCCGGCGGCGGCACTTCCTCGAAATCCTCGCGCTCGATCCACAACTCGCGCGAGAACGGGATGCCGCGCTCGCCCAGCGACGCGTCCTTCGGGTGGTTGGCGAAGGTGAGAGTTTCCTCGAAGCCCGCATCGAGGTTGGTCAGCACCACCTTCAGCGGGTCGATCACGGCCATCCGCCGTGGCGCATGCGCGTCGAGGTCGTCGCGCAGCGCGCCTTCCAGGATGGCGATGTCCAGCAGCGAGTTCTGCTTGCTGATGCCCACGCGTTCGACCATCAGCTTGAGCGCGGACGGCGTGTAGCCGCGGCGACGGATGCCTTGCAGGGTGGGCATGCGCGGGTCGTCCCAGCCGTCCACCAGCTGCTCGGTGACCAGGGCCATCAGCTTGCGCTTGCTCATCACCAGGTAGTTGAAGTTCAGCCGCGAGAACTCGATCTGCCGTGGCTTGCCGGCTTCCTTCGGCAGGCCCCTGGCCAGCAGCGGCTCCAGCAGCTCGGGGTTGCCGGCCAGGTCCACGTGGTTCACGCACCAGTCGTACAGCGGGCGGTGGTCCTCGAATTCCAGCGTGCACAGCGAATGGGTGATGCCCTCGACGGCGTCGCCCAGCGCGTGGGCGAAGTCGTACATCGGGTAGATCGGCCAGTCGCTGCCGGTGTTCTGGTGCTCCACGTGCTTGATCCGGTACAGCGCCGGGTCGCGCAGGTTCATGTTGCCGCTGGCCATGTCGATCTTCGCGCGCAGCGTGCGCGCGCCGTCCGCGAACTCGCCCGCGCGCATGCGCCGGAAGAGGTCGAGGTTTTCGTCGGCGCTGCGCTCGCGGTAAGGCGAGTTGCGGCCGGGTTCGGTCAGGTTGCCGCGATACTCGCGCACCGCATCGGCATTCAAGTCGCAGACATAGGCGTGGCCGTCGCGGATCAATTTTTCGGCGGCGAGGTAATACACGCCGAAATAGTCGGACGCATGGCGCAGGCTGGCCCACTGGAAGCCGAGCCACTGCACGTCATCCTGGATGGCGCGCACGTATTCGGGGTCTTCGCGGGCCGGGTTGGTGTCGTCCAGGCGCAGGTTGCAGCTGCCGCCGAACTCCGCCGCCACGCCGAAGTCCAGGCAGATCGCCTTGGCGTGGCCGATGTGCAGGTAGCCGTTGGGCTCCGGCGGGAAGCGGGTCTTGATCGACGCATGCTTGCCACTGGCCAGGTCGTCGCGGACGATTTGGCGGATGAAGTCGGTGCGGACGGGGGCGTCCGGGGTGTTCTGAGGCGTAATCGAGGCCACGAGGATGACGTTTTCTGGGTAGTCTCTTAGTGTAGCGGAGGCAGGCTCCGGAAAGAGTTCGTGATCCCCCGTCCACGGCCCCCGGGCCGGCTGTTCAAGGAAGGTCAAATGCGTACGGTTTACGACGCCGCCACGATCGTGGATGCCCATCTGGTGCGGCAGGCGCTGGAAGCGGAGGGTATTCCCGCATTCGTGCGCGGCGAGGCGCTGACGGGCGGCATCGGCGAACTCGGGGTGTTCGGGCTGATCGGCGTGATGGTGCCGGATGCGGCGTGGCCGCAGGCGCGGAAGATCGTGGACGCGCTAGGGTTTGGCGAACAGGCACAGGCTGCGCCGATGCCGGATGGACTGCCGGGCGCACTACCCGCATGACGCCATCGGCACCGCAGTCGCGGCAGGCGGCCAGCGTTGAACTGCTGATCGGCGCGGTCATCATCGGCACCAATGGCCTGATGGTGCGGCTGGCGGCGATGCCGCCAACGGCCGTGGCGTTCTGGCGGATGCTGCTGGCCGGGTTGATGCTGGCCGTGCTGGTCTCGTTGCGGCACGGCTGGCAGCCGCTGTCACGCAAGGCATGGCTGTGGTGCGTGCTGCCGGTGTTGGCGTTCGCGATCGACCTGTGGATATGGCACAAGAGCATCCTGCTGGTGGGGCCGGGGTTGGCCACGCTGTTGGCCAATACCCAGGTGTTTTTCATGGCGCTGGCCGGGGTGTCGTTTTTCGGCGAACGGCTTGGGCTGCGCTTCATCGTTGGCGTGTTGCTGTCGTTTTTCGGGCTGTGGCTGCTGCTGGGAAGCGGCTGGGCAGCGCTGCCCGCGCACTATCGCTGGGGGGTTTGGCTGGGGCTGGGCGCCGGGTTGGCCTATGCCACCTACAACATCGGCATCAAGCGATCGCAGGCAGAGGCGGGCAAGGGGCATGCGCGGGTGCCGGTGGAGCAGGTGCTGTGCATCGCGGCATTCGGCAGCGCACTGTGCCTGGGGCTGATCGGTTGGGCCGAGGGTGAGCAGTTCACCCCGCCGGGGCTGAAGGCGTGGGGCGTGCTGCTGGCGCTGGCGGCGCTGGGCCACTGCCTGAGCTGGGTGTTGATCTCGCGGGCAATGGGCGCGCTGCCGGTGGCGCTGGCGGGCCTGCTGCTGTTGGCGCAACCGATCGTGGCCTACCTGCTGGACGTGGCGCTGTTCGATATCCCGGTGTCGCCCCAGCAGTGGCTGGGGCTCGCGGTCAGCCTGATCGGCATTTTCGTGGCGGGCATGAAGTCGAAGGAAGCGGTTGCCGCGCAGGAGCCGTAAGGCCACCTGCGGCCGGGTCACGGCGCAGGCAGGCGCCGGCTCGCAGGCGCCGGCGCCGGTATCGTCCCGGCGCGATGAGCTGACCCGGCGGCAACCAGCGTCGGCATCGATGCGCACCTGCTGCGCAGGATGCTGCCGCTGCGCGGCCGCATCGGTTGCTCCGCTGGGTCAGTCTGGCGGCAACTGCGCGCGCGCCTGGCGGCCGATGACATCTCCCAGCGATTGCAGGAGATCTTCCAGCGCCGAAGACTTGCGCCAGACCAAGGCGATCCGGCGGTTGGGTGCGGGGGCGGTGAACGGCACCAGCTGAATGCCGTCGGGCTGCACGATGGGCGCATGTACCGACAGCGCCGGCAGCAGGGTGACGCCCACGCCGGACGCCACCATTTGCCGCAGCGTTTCCAGGCTGGTGGCGCGGAAGCCGGATTTTTCCTGCGCGCCGGACAGCCGGCACACATCCAGCGCCTGGTCGCGCAGGCAATGGCCGTCCTCCAGCAGGAGCAGGGTTTCCTCGTTCAGCGCCTCGATGCGCAGCGTCTTTTTCCGCGCCAGCGGATGGCGTGCGGGGACGGCCAGCAGGAAGGGTTCATCGAACAGGAACTGCGCCTGCAATTGCTCGTCATGCAGCGGCAGTGCCAGCAGGGCGGCATCCAGCTTGCCGTCGCGCAGCCGCTGCAGCAGCACGTCGCTCTTTTCCTCGACCAGCAGCAGTTCCAGTTGCGGGAAGCGTTCGCGCAAGCCGGGAATGATATGCGGCAGCAGATAGGGGCCCAGGGTCGGGAACACCCCCAGCCGCAGCGTGCCCGACTCCGGGTCGCGGCTGCGGCGCGCGGATTCCTTCATTTCCTCGACGTCGGCCACGATCCGGCGTGCGCGCTGCACCACGTCCTGGCCGGCTGCAGTCAGCATGATGTTGCGCGGCGCACGCTCGATCAGGGTGACGCCAAGCTCCTCTTCCAGCTTGCGGATCTGGGTGGACAGCGTCGGTTGGCTGACGAAGCAGGCCTCGGCCGCCTGCCCGAAATGGCGCAGGTCGGCCAGCGCGACGAGATACTTGAGGTCGCGCAGGTTCATGGCTCAGGCTGCTTTGGCAACGGCCGGCGCCGAATGGCGGATCAGGAAGTCGAAGGCCGACAACGCCGCCGTGGAACCGCTGCCCATCGCCACCACGATTTGCTTGTACGGTTCGGTGGTGGCATCGCCGGCGGCAAACACCCCGTCGATAGTGGTGTGACCACGATCGTCCACCACGATTTCGCCGCGCGGACTGAGCTCGAGCGCCCCCTTCAGCCATTCGGTATTGGGCAGCAGGCCGATCTGCACGAAGCAGCCTTCCACATCCAGCCGCTGCGCCTGGCCGGTGCTGCGGTCGGTGAACGCGATGCCCGCCAGCTTGCCGTCCTTGCCAAGCATCTCGGTAGTCTGTGCGTTCACGTGCACCGCCGTATTCGGCATGCTGCGCAGCTTGCGCTGCAGGACGTCATCCGCGCGCAGCTTGCCGTCGAATTCCAGCACGGTGACGTGTTCGACCACGCCGGCCAGGTCGATCGCGGCCTCGATGCCGGAGTTGCCGCCGCCGATCACCGCCACCCGCTTGCCCTTGAACAACGGGCCGTCGCAGTGCGGGCAGTAGGTCACGCCCTTGTTGCGATGCTCGGCCTCGCCGGGCACGCCGGTCTGGCGCCAGCGGGCGCCGGGGCTGAGGATGACGGCCTTCGCTTGCAGGGTGGCGCCGCTTGCCAGGCGAATGCCGGTCAGGCCGCCGGGTTCCGTCGCCGGAATCAGTGCCTCCGCGCGCTGGTGGGTGATCACCTGCACGCCATAGCTGCGCACATGGGCTTCCAGCGAC
This sequence comes from Thermomonas paludicola, assembly GCF_024498955.1. Classification (GTDB taxonomy): domain Bacteria; phylum Pseudomonadota; class Gammaproteobacteria; order Xanthomonadales; family Xanthomonadaceae; genus Thermomonas; species Thermomonas paludicola. The sequence continues at coordinate 503,691 of NZ_CP093311.1, forward strand.
GCAGCCAGCTTCGGGCCTTCGGTGTATTCCACCGAAGGAAAGTTCTCGATCGCCATGGTGTCCAGCACCTGGCCGCCGAAGCGCTCGGCCACGATGCCGGTGCGGATGCCCTTTCGTGCGGCGTAAATGGCTGCCGCGGCGCCGGCCGGACCCGCGCCGACAATCAGGACGTCGAACGGAGCGGTGTCGTGCAATGCCTCCGCGGCACGCGCAGCGGCGCCGGTGTCGAGCTTGGCGAGAATCTGCTCGATGCTCAGGCGGCCACCGTCGAATTCCGCACCGTTGAGATACACGGTGGGCACCGACAGGATTTCCTTCGCCTCCACTTCGGCCTGGAACAGCGCGCCGTCGATGGCGACGTGCCTGATGCGTGGATTCAGCACGCTCATCGCGTTCAGCGCCTGCACCGTGTCCGGGCAGCTCTGGCAATGCAGCGACATGAAGGTCTCGAAGCGGTAGTCGCCCGGCAGGTTGCGCACCTGCTGCGCCAGCGCCTCGTCGATCTTCACTGGATGGCCGCCGACCTGCAGCAGCGCCAGCACCAGCGAAGTGAATTCGTGGCCCAGTGGGATGCCGGCAAAGCCGACGGCGACGTCGCTGCCTGCGCGGCGGATCTGGAAGGACGGGGTGCGCGCGTCATTGCCGGTGGCGCGGGTGATCTTGGACGACAGTGCGGCGATGTCGGCCAGCAGCGCATCCAGCTCGCGCGACGCGTCCGAATCGTCCAGCGACGCGATCAACTCGATCGGTTGCTGCAGCTTTTCCAGATACGCGGCGAGTTGGGATTTGAGGGCGGCATCCAGCATGGTTGTCTCCGTCGGTGCAACAAGGTGGGATGAGACAGGCGTTCCGCGCGGCGGGCGGAGGCCGGGAAGAAAGGGTTGCGTGGAGCCGACGCAGCGCATCGGCTCACCGCAGCCCTCTCCCGCAGGGGAGAGGGGCGGCTGAGGTCAGATCTTGCCGACCAGGTCCAGCGACGGCGCGATGGTCTTGGCGCCTTCCTTCCACTTCGCCGGGCACACCTCGCCGCTGTGGCTGGCCACGTACTGGGCCGCCTGCAGCTTGCGCACGGTCTCGCTGACGTCGCGCGCGATCGCGTTGTCATGCACTTCCATGGTCTTGATGATGCCGTCCGGGTTGATCACGAAGGTGCCGCGCAGGGCCAGGCCTTCTTCCGGGATGTGCACGCCGAAGGCATTGGTCAGCTGGTGGGTCGGGTCGCCGACCAGCGGGAACCTGGCCTTGCCCACCGCCGGCGAGGTCTCGTGCCACACCTTGTGGCTGAAGTGGGTGTCGGTGGTGACGATGTAGACCTCGGCGCCGGCCTTCTGGAACTCGGCGTAATGCTCGGCGGCGTCTTCGATCTCGGTCGGGCAGTTGAAGGTAAAGGCCGCCGGCATGAAGATCACCACCGACCACTTGCCCTTCATGTCGGCGTCGGTGACTTCGATGAACTTGCCGTTGTGGAACGCATTGGCCTTGAACGGCTGGATTTGGGTGTTGATCAGGGACATGGACGGCTCTCCGTGGTTGGGTGGGTGGATCGAATGGCGCTAGGTTAGGCTGCGCCTATCAATATTTGAAGTTGATTATTTGGATACTATTGATAGATGTGGCCTATCGAAATAAATGCAAGTCCCTTGCGCGTTCGCGGCGCCTGGCTACCATCGTCGGATGATTGACCACCCGCCCACCGTCGCTGGCCTGCTGGCCCGCGCGCGTGCCGTGATCGAGCCTGCCGATGCCGACATCCTGCTGGCACATGCGCTGGGTCGCGCCAGAAGCTGGCTGTTCGCGCATGCCGATGATCCGCTGGCCCGGGGCGATGCGGAGCGGTTCGATGGATTGCTGCAGCGGCGCATTGCCGGCGAGCCGGTGGCGTATTTGACCGGTACGCGCGGCTTCTGGACGCTGGACCTGGCGGTGACCCCGGCCACCCTGGTGCCGCGCCCGGAAACCGAACTGCTGGTGGACGTGGCGCTGGCGCGCATTCCTGCGGCGACGACGGCACGGCTGGCCGACCTGGGAACCGGCAGTGGCGCCATTGCGCTGGCGCTGGCGAAAGAGCGCCCGCGCGCACAGGTCGTGGCCACGGATGCCAGCGCTGCCGCGTTGGAGGTGGCGCGCGGCAACGCGGTGCGCAACGGCATCGGCAACGTCGAGTTCCGCCAGGGAGATTGGCTGGCAGCCCTGGCCAGCGAGACATTCGACCTGATCGCCAGCAATCCGCCCTATATCGCCGACGGCGACCCGCATCTGACCCAGGGCGATCTGCGCTTCGAGCCGGCCATGGCGCTGTCTTGCGGGGTCGACGGATTGAATGCGATCCGCACCATCGCGGCGGGCGCGCCCAGGTCCCTGAATGCCGGCGGCTGGCTGTTGCTGGAACACGGGCTTGAGCAAGGCGCGGCGGTGCGGGCGCTGCTTGCGCAGGCGGGTTTGGTGGCGGTGGAGACCGTGCAGGATCTCGAGGCACGCGATCGGGTGACCTTGGGAAAAGCGCCGGGCTGAAGGATTGGAGTCGGCGCCACGCGGGTTGGTCCTCAACCCTGCGGCGCGCAACTTACAATGCGGGTTTTCCGGCAGGACGCTCGCCATGCGCACGCTGTATCCAGACATCACCCCGTACCAGACCGGCATGCTCAAGGTCGATGCCTGTCACACCCTGTACTGGGAAGAGTGCGGCAATCCGGCCGGCAAGCCGGTGGTGCTGCTGCACGGTGGGCCGGGCGGCGGCTGCAGCGACAACATGCGCCGCTTCCACGACCCGGCCAAGTACCGCATCGTGCTGTTCGACCAGCGCGGCGCAGGCCGCAGCACCCCGCACGCGGATTTGACCGGCAACACCACCTGGGATCTGGTGGCCGACATCGAGGCGCTGCGCGAGCATCTGGGCATCGAGCGGTGGCAGGTGTTCGGCGGCAGCTGGGGCTCAACGCTGGCGCTGGCGTATGCCGAAACCCATCCGCTGCGGGTCACGGAACTGGTGTTGCGCGGAATCTTCCTGCTGCGCCGCTGGGAGCTGGAGTGGTTCTACCAGGAGGGCGCGTCGCGTCTGTTCCCGGATGCGTGGCAACACTACCTGGACGCGATTCCGGCGGTGGAGCGCTGCGACCTGATCTCGGCCTATTACCGGCGCCTGACCTCGGACAACGAGGCAACCCGGCTGGCCGCGGCCAAGGCCTGGAGTATCTGGGAAGGGGCGACCAGCTACCTGCACATCGACCCGGATTACGCCACCAGCCACGGTGATCCGAAATTCGCACTGGCATTTGCGCGGATCGAAAACCATTACTTCGTCAATGGCGGCTTTTTCGACGTGGAAGGCCAGCTGTTGCGCGATGCGCACAGGATTGCCGATATCCCCGGGGTGATCGTGCACGGCCGCTACGACGTGGTCTGCCCGATCCAGAATGCGTTCGACCTGCACAAGGCATGGCCGAAAGGGGAGCTGCGGGTCAGCGCAGCCTCCGGGCATTCGGCATTCGAGGCGGAAAACGTGGCGGCGCTGGTGGCGGCGACGGATCGGTTCGCTGCGGGCTGAACCTCATCCCGCCGGGCTTCCATCCGGGTTGTGGTCGATCATCCACAGCCCGGCCCACAGCTTGAGGTCCAGTTCGTAGCCTTCGGCCTGCTTGCGCATCAACCACGCCGGCGCATCGCCGCGCGGCACCGTGTGGACGATGATGTTTTCGTCGTCGATGCCGCCACCGTCGCCCACCCGCACCAGCTCGCGGGCGCGCACGAAGGCGATGCGTTCATTGCTCATCCCGGACGAGGTTGGGCCGGTCAGCAGGACTTCGACCTTGCCCGGCGCCCAGCCGGTCTCTTCGATCAATTCGCGGCGTGCGGCATCCAGCAGGGTGTCCTGCGCATGGTCGTCACCCACCAGGCCGGCCGGCATTTCGATGGTGCGCGCGCCCAGCGGAACGCGAAACTGTTCGACGAACAGCACGTCGTCGTCCGGCGTCACCGCGATCACGATCACCGCCATGCCTTGCGCATGCGTGCGCTCACAGGACTCCCAATGGCCGATGCGCACCAGCCGCAGCCACTGGCCTTCGTACAGGGTCTGTTTGAGATTGCTCATGCGCCGATGCTAGCGCAGACGCGTGTCAGGACAATCGGGGCAATGGCGCCAGCCGAGGGGGGCACGTTCGAGCGCGCCATGGCTGCGCTACAGGCCGGCCGCGTCGGTCAGCCGCTTGCGCGTCATCGGACCGAACTTCACCCAATCGGCCAGCGCGGCCAGTTCGTCGGCATCGCCCGCGCCGCGCTTGAAGTCGCCGTCGGGCAGCGGGGCATCCAGCGCAATCGTGGTCAGCTGCCGCCACAGGCGTGCCTGCTGGTGCTGCTCGCGCAGCTTGACCGCCAGCTGCGCCGCCCCGCGCAGGCGCAGGAACGGGACTTCGTCGATGCGCGCCAGCAGCGCGTCCAGCGTGCCGAAGTGGGCCAGCAGGATCGCAGCCGACTTCGGGCCGATCCCGCTCACGCCGGGAATGTTGTCCACCGCATCGCCTGTCAACGCAAGGTAATCGGCAATCTGGTACGCGTGCACGCCGTGCCGCGCCTTCACGCCGGCCGTGCCCCAGCGCTGCGCCTTGGCGTAGTCGAACTGCTCGTCGGAACCGTGCAACAGCTGCGACAGGTCCTTGTCGGCGGACACGATCACGCTGCGGAAGCCGTTGCCGCGCGCGCGCCGGGCCGCGCTGCCGATCAGGTCGTCCGCCTCGTATTCCACATGCGCCAGCGTGACCAGGCCCAGCGCCTTGCACAGCGCCTTGCACCAGGCGAATTGCCGGCGCAGTTCCGGCGGCGCCGGGCCGCGATTGGCCTTGTAGTCCGGGTACAGCGCATTGCGAAAGCAGGAATCCAGCGCTTCGTCGAAGGCCACCGCGACGTGTTGCGGGCGCTCGCGCTCCAGCAGGTCCAGCAGGAAGCGGGCGAAGCCATGCACGGCATTGGTCGGCCAGCCATCGGCATCGTGGAATTCGTCCGGCATCGAATGCCAGGCGCGGAACACGTACAGCGAGGCGTCCACCAGATGCAGGGTTGGCATGGCAGTCGCGTTCATGCGGGAGCCCAGTCGGAGAGCAGCGCAGCTGCGTCCGGGCGCTCGCGTTCCGGCACGGCCACCTGTGCGGTGCCGATGGCAATCGTGCCCACCAGTTGTTCCCCAGCGGAAAAGCCCAGCGTGTGTTCGAGGAACGGGCGGTCATAGGCCAGCCAGCCGGTCAGCCACTGCGCGCCGAAGCCCTCGGCCTGCGCCGCCAGCAGCAGTTGGAAGCAGACGCAGCAAGCACTGGAGAAACGTTCCGAGGCGGGGATTTTTTCATCCGGGCCGGTGCTGGCAATCACCGCGATGGTCAGGGGTGGCTGCAGGAAACGCTTGCGCAACTTCTCCGTCACCGCATCGCCTGCATCCGGGGTGTGTTCGTGCAGGCGCGCAGCGGCGGCGTCGGCCAGCGCGCTCCGGGCCTGTCCGGCAATGCGCAGGAATCGGAACGGAACCCGCTTGCCGTGGTCGGGCACGCGCGCCGCAACCTGCAGCATGCGCAGCAGCCCGGCGGCATCCGGCCCGGGCGCCGCCAGTTGCAGGGTGGGGGTGGAGCGGCGGGCAACAAGCGCATCGAGGGTCAACATCAGCATTCGTCATTGCAGGAAAGCGCCATGGTAGCGGTAGGATGCGGGCAACGAATCGACACGGGGAACGGGCGATGGCGGTGATCGTGGGAGTTGCGCGCGAGACGGCAGCGGGGGAACGCCGGGTGGCGTTGACGCCGGAAACCTGCAGGAAGCTGACGGCAGCGGGGGCCTCGGTGCGCGTGCAGCCTGGCATCGGCAACGGGGCGTTTTTCGCCGATGCGGCGTATGTCGAAGCCGGCGCGCAGCTTGCCGAAGACGCCACCGCGGCCGCCGATCTTGTGCTGTGCGTGCAGCCGCCGGCCAGCGCGGCAATCGCCGACCTGAAGCCCGGCACGGTACTCGTGGGCAGCCTGCAGCCGCAGTCGGACGCGGCGCGCGGCGCGGCGATCCAGGCCGCGGGCATCGTCGCGTTCCCGCTGGAGCGCCTGCCGCGCACCACCCGCGCGCAGGCCATGGACGTGCTCAGCTCGCAGGCGGGCATGGCCGGCTACAAGGCGGTGCTGATCGCCGCCCAGCTGGCGCCGCGCTTCTTCCCCATGCTGACCACGGCGGCCGGCACCATCCGGCCATCGAAGGTGCTGATCGTCGGCGCCGGCGTGGCCGGGCTGCAGGCAATCGCCACTGCCAAACGATTGGGTGCCGCGGTGGAAGGCTTCGACGTGCGCCCGGAAACCCGCGAGCAGATCGAGTCACTTGGCGGCAAGTTCCTGGATCTGGGCGTGTCTGCGGCGGGCGAGGGCGGCTACGCCCGCGCGCTGACCGACGAAGAGCGCGCCGAGCAGCAGCGCCGGCTGGCCGAGCACCTGAAGAACATCGATGTCATCGTGTGCACTGCAGCGGTGCCGGGCCGGCCCGCGCCGAAGATCATCTCGGCGGCGATGGTGGCGGGCATGAAGCCGGGCAGCGTGATCGTCGATCTGGCTGCCGAGACCGGCGGCAATTGCGAACTCACCCAGCCGGGCGAAAACATCGAGGCGGCTGGCGTCATCGTGTCCGGGCCGCTCAACCTGGCGTCGATGGGCGCCCAGCACGCCAGTGAAATGTACGCACGCAACGTCTTCAACTTCGTCAGCCTGTTGCTCAAGGACGGTGCGCTGGCGTTCGACTGGAACGATGAGCTGCTGGCGAAGACGGTATGGCCGGAACGGGCTGCTCCGGCCACCTGATCAATGGTCTTCCCGGCGCTCCGGCGCCGGATGTGCCTTCACCCAGTCAGCGCGCTGCGATGCGCTCATTTGTCGCCAATTGGCCATGAAGGCGGCGCGCGCGTCCTTGTCCATGCCGTGGACGGCATGGAACACGGCGCGTGCTTCATCGCGCTGCGCCGGCGACATTTCTTCCCAGCGTTGCATGCCGTGGCGCGCGCGCTCGCGCTGCGGCTGCGGCATCGACTGCCAGCGCTTGGCGAATTCCATGAACTGCAGCCGTCGATCGGGCTCGCGGTTCCAGCGGTCGCGCACCGGCGCGATCAACAGCTCGCGCTGGGCCGGGCTGAGCTGCTCCCAGGCGGGGAGCGGGTCGGGCTTGGCGTCTTGCGCCGATGCGGCGAAAGGCGCCAGTGCCAGGGCGGCAAGCAGGAGCAGGGACGGGGTCGGGCTTGGCATGGGTCACTCCATCGCCAGCTGGCGAACGTCGGACGATCCCAGCCAAGCGTAAAAATCGGGGTCTTCCTCCAGCAGCACGCTGCTGGGGGCAGTGGGAGGCGTTGCGGCCGGCTGCGCTGCGATTGCAACAGCGGGCGCCAGCGCCGTGGGTGCTGGCTGCGGATACAGGCGCAGGCCGATGGCCAAGGCGCACAGCGTGGCAAAGCCGGCGGCGGCATAGCGCAGACCGTACCCGCGTCGCGCTGTCGTGCCGCGCAGGGCGGCAGTCCGGCGTTGCGCCAGCTGCGCCCGCACCTGCGGCGAAATGCCCGCCAACGCCGCCTGGTGGTGGGCGCGCAGTGCGGCGTCGAATGCGTGGGACTGGGTGCTCATCGAAATTCCTCCAACTGTTTCTGCAGCGCATCGCGGGCGCGCGACAAATGCGTCTTCACCGATCCTTCGCTGCAACCCATCACGCGCGCGGTGTCGGCGACATCGAGTTCTTCCAGGACGCGCAGAGTGAATGCTTCGCGCTGGCGCGTCGGCAGCGCGCGCAAGGCGGCGCTGATGCGGGCCCAGGCTTCGCGACCGTCGTGGTTGCGCGAGGGGTCCGGACCTTCGTCGACCCAGTCCAGCGGTTCGCCATCACGGCCGGTGCTGCCCGGCACCAGCCAGCGCAAGCGGAACAGCCCGCGCCGCTGCATGTCGGTCATGCGATTGCGCAGGATGCTCCAGAACAGCGGGCCCCATTCCGACGCCGGGTGGTTGCGATAGGCCAGCATCTTCATCATGGCGTCCTGCACCGCGTCCAGTGCGTCATCGCGCTGGCGCAGGGTCATTTCCGCAAAACGGAACGCGCGCGCATCGATGCCGCGCAGGAATTCGTCCAGCGTGGCCGGCGGGGCAGGCGTGCCGTCAGGAACGGCCGGATCGGGCTCGATGCTCACGGGCCCAAGCTTAGCGGGGGTCAGCAGCAGCATGGCAAGCGGCGGGGTCCTGGCCGACGCGGGATTGCGCCGGAATGTGGAGGAAACGCATGGCGACAGGATGGGTTGACATGGCGCGCCGGCGCAGGCCGTGTTTATGATGCAGGCAGACAACCCGGGAGGGGTATCGTGGGCGACGGCTTCGTGGCGCTGTACATCTTCATGCTGGCGGCAATTGCCGGCCACGTCATCATTTCGCGGGTGCCGGTGATCCTGCACACGCCGCTGATGTCGGGCAGCAACTTCATCCACGGCATCGTGCTGATCGGCGCCATGGTGGTGCTGGGCGAGGCGCAAACCCCGCTGGAGCAGGCGCTGGGGTTCGTCGCGGTGCTGCTGGGTGCGGGCAATGCCGCCGGCGGTTACGTGGTCACCGAGCGCATGCTGGACATGTTCAAGTCGTCGAAGAAGCCCGGGGGCGCGGCATGAGCGCGATGTTGGTCAAACTGAGCTACTTCGTCGCGGCCACGTTGTTCTTGCTGGGTCTGCAGCGCATGGCCAGCCCCAGGACCGCGCGCAGTGGCATCCAGTGGGCCGGCATCGGCATGCTGATCGCGACCGTCGCCACCTTCTTCCTGCCTGGCTTGCACAATATTGGCCTGATGATCGCGGCCATCGTGATTGGCGTGGGCCTGAACTGGGTTTGGGGCAAGAAGGTCGCGATTACCAACATGCCGCAGATGGTGGCCCTGTTCAACGGCATGGGCGGCGGCAGTGCGGCGGCGATCGGCGCGGTGGAGCTGGTCAAGCTGGCCGGGCAGCCCGGGACACACCAGTTGGTCGGCGTCGCGATGACGACCACCGACGGCGTGACCACGATGCAGTTCGACGTTGCCCTGCCGCTGGCGGTGATCGGTGCGCTGATTGGCGCGGTGTCGCTGACCGGTTCGGCGATTGCCTGGGCCAAGCTCGATGGCCGCATGGACAAGCGCTATGTCTTCCCTGGCCAGCAATGGTTCAACGCCGCCGTGGCCGTGGCGGCCGTTGCCTGCGGGGGAATGGCGTTACTGACCCTGTCACTGCCGTGGATCGCTGCGTTCTTCGTGCTGGCGCTGCTGCTGGGCGTGTTGATGACGCTGCCGATCGGTGGCGCGGACATGCCGGTGGTGATCTCGCTGTACAACGCATTCACCGGACTTGCCGTGGCATTCGAGGGCTATGTGCTGGGCAACGAGGCGTTGATCATCGCTGGCACCATGGTGGGTGCGGCCGGCATGTTGTTGACGCGGCTGATGGCCAAGGCGATGAACCGCAGCATCAAGAACGTGTTGTTCTCCGATTTCGGCGGCAGCAGCGGGGAAATGCAGGCGATTGGCGGGTCGATGAAACCGATCGAGGCCGCCGACGTCGCCGCGATGATGGCCTACGCCGAGCGCGTGGTGATCGTGCCCGGCTACGGCATGGCGGTGGCGCAGGCGCAGCACAAGATCTGGGAGCTGAGCCAGCGCCTGATCGAGCGCGGGGTCAAGGTGAAGTTCGCGATCCACCCGGTGGCCGGGCGCATGCCGGGCCACATGAACGTGCTGCTGGCCGAGGCCGGCGTGCCGTATGACCTGATCGCCGACATGGACGACATCAACCCCGAATTCGCCAATACCGACGTGTCGCTGGTGATCGGCGCCAACGACGTGGTCAACCCGGTGGCCAAGACCGACCCGGCCAGCCCGATCTACGGCATGCCGATCCTGGACGTGGTCAATTCGAAGAACACCATCGTCATCAAGCGCGGCAAGGGCACGGGCTTTGCGGGCATCGAGAACGCGCTGTTCTACGCCGACAACACCCGCATGCTGTACGGCGACGGCGCCGAGATGGCCAGTGCGCTGGTCAGCGAGCTGAAGGCGCTCGACGGCGGCCACTGAGGCCCGCCCACAGCGCCAGCAGCAGGCCGGCGCCAAACAGCACCAGGTCAATGCGGGTGACGGCCAGGCCCAGCAGCAGCCAGACGTAGGCTGGGCCGATTTTCAGCGCCGATTCCCACGGGCGCATGCCGAAGCTCTGGCCGATCTGGCCGGCGGCAATCAGCACGTTGGCCGCCGCCACCACGGCGCCGGTTGCCAGCGTGGCCCATGCTGCGCGCGACATGCCTCTTGGCCAGTCGGCCAGGCGCAGCAGCAGCACCATGTCCACGGCGGCCAGCGGGGCGAGCCAGGCGCATTGGCGGTCCAGCGCCAGTGCCAGCAGCATCCACGCCGCGGCAAAGCCGATGGCGCCAAGCGCCAACAGCGGCAGTGCGTACCAGCGGGGGTGGGAAGTGTCTGGAGCGGGCATGCGTCGGGCTGACAGAGGTCAAGCGGTGGGCGATGATCCCATTGCAGCGGCTGACCGGCAACGTGATTGGGACTAGAATGGTACGGATTCAGCAAGGCGCACCATTCCATGTACTCACGCAGCAGCGAACCCGTCCGTTTCGAGCGCGATTGCGCCGCCGTCCTCGTCCCGCAGGGCGATGAAGTCACCTTGCCCGTCGGCACCGTGGGTTACATCACGCAAGCATTGGGTGGCAGCTGGACGGTGTTCGTGGAAGGCAATCTGATGCGCATCGCCGGCGAAGATGGCGACGCCATCGGCAAGCAGCCTGCGGAGCCGCTGGAATTGCCGGAGGGCGCGACCGACGAGGATGTGGAGCGCGTGGTCTGGGATCAGCTGCGCACCTGCTTTGATCCTGAAATCCCGGTCAACATCGTGGATCTTGGCTTGGTCTATGTCGCCGAGCTGTATCCGCCGGAAGCCGGCGGGCGCGGGGTCAGGGTGCGAATGACGCTCACGGCGCCGGGCTGCGGCATGGGTGAGATCCTGATCGACGACGTGCGCAGCAAGCTGGAGAAAATCCCGACCGTGCAGGACACCGACATCGAGCTGGTGTTCGATCCGCCGTGGAACCAGGGAATGATGTCCGACGTGGCGCGTCTGGAAACCGGGATGTTCTGAAGCGAACCAGCGCACGCCGAGGATGTGCGCTGACGCGTGTTTCCATGACGTTTTGCCCAGACCGCTTCGGTCACATTGTGACGCTTCGCGTCACCGCAAATCTTCGCTGCGTCGCAGCATGGCAGCGCCACAGACCCGCCCCAGGCCGGGTTTTTCGCGCGGCAAACGCGCAAACAGTATCTTCTGAAACTTTGATTTCATTGGAGTTTTGTCTTGCATATAGCCATACGCTATATGCGTATTCCCATTGGTTGTTGCTGAGTGGGGCAATTCCGCCCAATCGTCGCCGATCGCTTGGGTTCTGTTCAGCTTCCCTTGCGACGTTCGCGATGCAAACACACGACGATTGACGTCGGGGGCACGCGGGCGGGAGGTGTCGTTGCTTGTCCAAAGCCGCGTTGCGGCAAACCAACCAACAACCCAGGGGTAATGCCAAGTGATCCGTTCACGTACCGCCAATGTCCTCAGCGCCGCCATCCTGCTTTCGCTCGCCGCCGCCGGCGCGCAGGCGGCCGACAGGTCCGACCTTCACCAGCGCAACATCAACCAGCTGCGCCAGCAATACAGCACCACCACCGCCACCCAGGGCGTGGCCACCATGGCACATCGCCGCCACGAGCAGTTCCTGCGCGCCGACGCCAGCGAAACCCTGCTGATGCGCGCCACGCGTCAGGATCGCGGCATCCGCAATTACCGCTATGACCAAGCCTGGCGCGGCATTCCGATCTTCGGCCAGGGCATCGTGGTCAGCGAAGACCGCGCGGGCAATGTCCGCACCATGTTCGGCAACCAGTTCAGCGGGCTGGAGCGCGATATCGCCTCCACCACGCCGAAGTTCAGCAAGGCCGCGGCGCTGGTCGCCGGCAAGCGCGCCGTGCTGGGCAACGGCATCGCGGGCATGCTGACCAGCAACGAGAAGTCGGATCTGGTGATCTTCATCGACGACGCCGGCCGCGGCCACCTGGCCTACGCGGTGACGTTCTACGCCGATTCGCTGGCCGGCGCGCCCACGCGTCCGATGCTGATGATCGATGCGATCAGCGGCAAGGTCATCAAGCAGTGGGAGAACCTGCAGCACGCGTTGGTGGGAACCGGCCCCGGCGGCAACGCCAAGACCGGGCAGTACGAATACGGCACCAATTACGGGTATCTGGATGTCACCCAGAGCGGTACCACCTGCACCTTGAGCAACAGCAAGGTGAAGACGGTCAACCTCAATGGCGGCACCTCGGGTTCCACCGCGTTCTCGTACACCTGCCCGCGCAACACGGTGAAGGCCATCAACGGCGCGTATTCGCCGATGAATGATGCGCACTACTTCGGCAGCGTGATCTATGACATGTACCAGTCCTACATTGGTCGCCCGCCGTTGACCATCCAGATGGTCATGAAGGTGCATTACAAGTCCAGCTACGAAAACGCGTTCTGGGACGGCACCGCGATGTATTTCGGCGATGGCGCCAGCACGTTCTATCCGCTGGTCAGCCTGGACGTGACCTCGCACGAGATTTCGCATGGGTTCACCGAGCAGAACTCGGGGCTGACCTATTCCGGCCAGTCCGGCGGCATGAACGAGTCGTTCTCCGACATGGCGGGTGAAGCGGCCGAGTACTTCTCGCGCGGCAGCAATGACTGGCAGGTCGGCAAGGACATCTACAAGGGTTCGGGCGCGCTGCGTTACATGAACAACCCGCCGGCCGACGGTGGCTCGATCGACAACGCGGCCGACTACACCAGCAGCATGGACGTGCACTACACCTCCGGCGTGTACAACAAGGCGTTCTACCTGCTGGCGACCAAGGCTGGCTGGAACACCAAGACCGCGTTCCAGGCGTTCGCACGTGCCAATGATCTGTACTGGACGGCCAGCAGCACCTTCAACCAGGGTGCGTGCGGCGTGCAGACTGCAGCGGCCGACCTCGGGTTCTCCGTGGCCGACGTCACCTCGGCGTTCGCCGGCGTGGGCGTGAGCTGCGCGGGTGGCGGCGGTGGCGGTGGCGGCAGCACCGGTGGCGCGTTGACCAAGGGCGTCACGGTCAGTGGCTTGTCGGCCAGCACTGGCAGCGAAGTGGTCTATACCCTGCAGGTGCCGTCGGGTGCCAGCAACCTGGTCTTCACCATGTCCGGTGGCACCGGCGATGCCGACATGTACGTCAAGTTCGGCAGCACGCCGACCGACAGCTCCTACGACTGCCGCCCGTACAAGTCCGGCAATGCCGAAAGCTGCACCATCGCGGCGCCCTCGGCCGGCACCTACTACGTGCGGATGAAGGCGTATTCGGCGTTCTCCGGGGTCAGCCTGCTGGGTGACTACAGCACCGGTGGCGGCGGTGGCGGTGGCAGCACCACCACCAATTTGCCGACGGTGAGCAGCGGCAGCTGGTCTTCGACCTACACGATGGCCGTGGCTGCCGGAAAGACCGCCACCATCGCGATCTCCGGCGGCACCGGCGATGCCGACCTGTACGTGCAGTCCGGCAGCGCGCCGACCACCAGCAGCTACACCTGCCGCCCGTACCTGTCCGGCAACAACGAGACCTGCACGCTGAAGCCGACCACCGCGACCACCTACTACATCAAGGTGCGCGCGTATTCGACCTTCTCCGGCGTGGTGCTGACGACCGGCACCAACTGATCGGTTTCCAAAAACCAGTGGTGTTGAAACTGGAACCCCGGCTTCGGCCGGGGTTTTTTTGTCCGGGAATTGTCGTCGCGCGAATGCCGGCCCGGTGTGCGAGGCCCTGGCTTGCTCAGTCAGTGGTTTCGAAGCGATTGGCCTCGACGTTCTTGCGCACCTTCAGCGGGTCCCAGATGCGCCCGTTCATGGCGATGTACACGCCATCGGGCAGCGACTGCACCGCACCGATCGCGCAGCCGATGTTGAATTCGGCGTCCGAGCCGCGGAAGCGCGCCGGGCTGAGTGCCCCGGTCATGACGATGGTCTTGCCCGGGATGGATTGCAGCACCTTGCCGGTGGCCACCATCGAGTCGGTGCCGTGGGTGACCAGCACGTGGCGGGTAGGCTGGGCGGCGATGGTGGCGCGGATCAGTTCGCGGTCGTCGTCGGTGATGTGCAGCGAGTCCTTGCGCAGGATCGGGATCACGTTGAAGCGGAAGGTCACGCCGAGTTCGCGCAGGATCATGCCGATCTGCGGCTCGCCGATCTGGTAATCGGACTTGTCATCGAAGTAGATCTTGTCGATGGTGCCGCCGGTGGTGACGATGAGTAGATTGTCCATGCGCGCATTTTCCGCTGAATGTCGGGGGGATGGAACCCGGCCTATGGAAACGTGGCCAGTGCCTTGCGCAGCGGGTCGAGCAGCGTGCCGTAAGCCCGCGCACGCGCGGTGTCGCCGCGCAGTGGCTGGCGTACCTGCGCGGCGCTGGCGGTGCGCACGCTGCGCTGGGCCAGGTGGAAGTCCAGGCTGGCCGGGTCGAACGCCAGCCCGCAGTCGTCCAGCAGGGCATGGATGCGGTCCTCCGGCATCGCCAACAGTGCTTCGTAGTGATGCAAGTGGATGCGCGTCGGGGCGCGCGTGCGCCAGATGTCCATGGCGCGCTGGCTTACCTGCAGGACGGTGGCGATGTCGTGCAGATCGTTGGCGAAGTGCGGCTGGCTGTAGAACTGCTGCTTGAAGCACGACCAAGCGGTTTCCAGCGGGTCGCGCCGGGTTTCGATCACTGTTGCGGCCGGCAGCATCGCACGCAGGATGCCGGCGTGTTTCCAGTTGTCAGGCTGTTTGTCGGTGAAGCGTGGGCGCCGTGAGCGCCACGCTGCGGTGCGTTGCAGATACGCGTGCCCGAGCCGATGCCAGTCGTCGGGGCCGGCCTGCGCGACCCAGTGCGGGTAGGCGATGCCGAGCCGCTGCGACTCCTGCTGCAGGACGATGCCCAGATCCGGCAACTCGCTTGCGCCTTCGACTTGCGGATGTGCCGCCAGGATTTGTTCGAACAGGGTGGAGCCGGAGCGCGGCAGGCCGACGATGAAAATGACGTCATGGCCAAGGGTTGGATCGACCGGGGCCGGCAGCGCTGCGGATGCGGCAAGCGCCTGCTCGACATAGTGCCAAAATGCCTGCGCGCGCCACGGCGTCAGCCGTTTTTGCAGCGCATTGGCGTCGGCGAACGCCGCAAATGCGGCGTCCAATCGCCCTCGATCTTCTTCCAGCTTGCCCAGCGCGTGTCCCATCGCCACGCGGTCGCTGTCGGCGATGTCGTGTCGCCGCAGTTGCGCCTGCAACAGCGTGGCGTCGGCATCGGCCAATGCCACGGTCTTGATGTTGGACAGTCCGCGCCAGGCGTCGCCGCAGGCCGGGTGCAGGCGCAGCGCGTCGTGGTAGCGCAGGGCGGCGGACTCGAAGCGGCCGGCATGGGTCAGCGCATCCCCCAGTAACAGGAGCGCGGGAAGCAGATCCGGTGCGAGGTTGGTGGCCTGCTCCAAGGCCTCGATGGCGCCTGCAGTTTCACCGCGCTGCTGCAGGTTCCTGCCAAGGTTGAACCAGGCCATCGCCTGGCCCGGGTCCAGCGCGCAGGCGCGTCGCCAACTTGCCAGGGCGGCATCGCCCGCGCCGCAGGCCGACTGCGCCGTGCCCAGGTCGGAGTGCAGCAGGGGGTCAGCGGGCGCCAATGCCAGCGCGCGCTGCAGGGTCGCCATCGCGAGTGGCGCGCGTTGCGTGTGCAACTGCAAGATGGCCAGATAGCGAAGGGGCTCGGGGTGTGCCGGGGCTAGCTGGCAGGCTTGATCGAGCAGGGCGTTTGCGCGCCCGGCATTGCCATCGCGCAGCGCGCGTGCGCCGGCGTGCACCATCGCGGCAACCTCCGGGGCAAGCCCGGCCATGCGCGGATCCGCGTTCATCAGGTGGTTTGGCGACGTTCGCAGCGTGCGCGATAACCGGGCAGGCAGGCGGCATGGATGACCAGCAGCGCCAACACGGTTTCGCCCGTGGCCCAGCCGCGTGCGGCGGGCTCTGACCACAGCAGCATTACCGCGTGACTGAACCAGAGCAGGGCCAGCATGGCCGCGGTAAAGCCGGTGCGATGCCAGCCCAGCAGGGCGGCGATGCCCAGCAGGGCAGGCGGCAGAGCGAAGGCCAGCAGCCCCGCCAGCGTATGCGTATGCGCCAGCGACCAGCCGATGAACAGCGCCGCCAGCGCGAACAGGCAGGTGGCCAGGTAGCGTTGGGCGCTCACGCCTGCAGCCGCTTCGCCAACTGCGCCACGCGTCGTCCCAGCGCGCGCGCCAATGTGGCTTCGTCATCACTCAAATGGGGATCATCCTGCGCACCCGCCACGTGGCTGGCGCCATACGGCGTGCCGCCGCTACGGGTCGTGTTGAGGGCGGCTTCGGTAAACGGGATGCCGGTGATCACGCAGCCGTGGTGCAGCAGCGGCACCAGCATGGTCAGCAGGGTGGACTCCTGCCCGCCGTGCAGGGTGGCAGTGGCGGTGAACACGCCGGCCGGCTTGCCGACCAGCGTGCCGCTGGCCCATTCGGCGCCAAGCGTGTCGATGAAATGCTTCACCGGTGCGGCCATGTTGCCGAAACGGGTGGGGCTTCCCAGCAGCAGGCCGGCGCATTCCTCCAGGTCGCGCTTCACGACATAGGGCGCGCCCTCATCAGGCTCGGGGGGGGCTGCGATTTCGGTCACCGGCGCGACCGGGGGCAGCGTGCGCAGTCGTGCCTGCATGCCTTCCACCTCGTGGATGCCACGCGCGATCTGTCGCGCCAGCTGCGCCACCGAACCGCCGCGGCTGTAATACAGGACCAGGATCTCGGGCATGTGCGGGAATCGGGCAAGGAATGCGGCAGCATATCCAAGCAGCGCGCCCTTGGCATCGGTTACGCTTCCCGCATGGAGCCGCTGGATTCTATTTATCGTTGGAGCGCGCGCCTGCGCGACCCCGCGCGTGCGGGCAGCTTCCTGCGTTTCGTGCTGCGCCGCTTCCTCGACGACCGCCTGTTCGAAGCCGCCGGCGCGCTGTCTTACACCACGGCGTTTGCCCTGGTGCCGCTGACCATGGTGGCATTCGGGGTGTTGTCCGCCTTCCCGGTATTCGACGCCTGGAGCGATCGCCTCAGCGGTTACATTTTCGCCAACTTCGTGCCGCGCGCGGCGCGGGCGGTGTCGGGATACCTCACTGATTTTTCGTCCAATACCGGTTCGCTGACCACGGCGGGCGCGCTGGCGCTGATCATTTCACTGCTGGTGACGCTGGGCGGCGTGGAGTCCATCTTCAATCGCATCTGGCGGGTGCCCACCGCGCGCCCGAAGATTGGCCGCTTCCTGGTCTATTGGACGGTCTTGACGCTGGGGACACTGGTTGCGGCGGCCAGCCTGGCGCTGTCGACCCGCTTTTTCGCATTGTCGATCTTCGAAACCCTGCCGGGGCGCTGGCTGGAAGCGCTGATGCTGCGGCTGGCGCCGATGGGCATCGAGCTGCTTGCGTTTGCCGCCGTGTTCAAGCTGGTGCCGCATCGCACCGTGGCTTGGCGGCATGCGCTTGCCGGCGCGCTGCTGTCGATGCTGTTGTTTGAAGGTGTCAAATCCGGGCTGGGGCTTTACCTGGGCAGCTTTGACTCGTACCAGAAGATTTACGGAGCGGTGGCGCTGGTGCCCATCGTGATGTTGTGGATCTACCTGAGCTGGGTGTCGATCCTGTTCGGTGCATCGTTCGCGTCGTCGATGTCGGCCTTCCGCTACCAGCCCAAAGCCCTGCGTCTGCCGCACGGGCACGAGCTGTATGGCTTGCTGCGGATGCTGGGGCGCTTCCAGCAGGCGCGCGTGCACGGCAATGGCCTGAGCAGCGAACAAATCCTGCAGCTTGAGCCAAGCCTGACCGACAGCATGGTGCAGAATTTGCTGGGCCGGATGGCGCAAATCAACCTGTTGCAGCCTGCGGAGGGCGGGGCCTGGCTGCTGGCGCGGGATCTGGATGAGGTGCGGCTGATTGAATTGTACGAGGCTGGGCAGCTGCGCATTCCGATGGCCGGCATGCGGGTGGCGCAGCCCGATGATGCGCTGGGTGCGGCGGTGGCGGGCAGCGTGGAAAAGCTGCGTGCGCCGCTGCACGACCTGCTTGAGCAACCCGTGTCGAGTGTATTTGCAAGCGTCCTGGAGAATCGAGCCTGATGCGAATTCGAAATTTCGCGCTGCCGTTGTTGCTGGCGCTGGCGTCATGCAAGCCGGCGTCCGACAGCGCGCCGACCGCGCCGCAGGCCGCTGCTGCGAAGCCGGCAGCGCAGGCGCAGCCGGTCGCGGTGGGCCAGCGTCCCTCACTGCAGGTCACCACGCTGGAAGGTGCGGGGTTCGACCTTGCGCAGCAGCGCGGGAAATGGGTGGTCGTCAACTACTGGGCCACCTGGTGCGGCCCGTGCTTGCAGGAAATGCCGGAACTGTCGGCTCTGGCGGCCATGCGCCAGTACATCGTGGTGATCGGCCTGGCGTACGAGGAGACGACCGCGGACGAGCTGCGTGCGTTCCTGAAGGCGCGCCCGGTGATGTATCCGATCGCGCTGATCGATGTGTACGACCCGCCCAGGGATTTTGGTGCGCCGCGTGGCTTGCCCACCAGCTGGCTGATTCGGCCGGATGGCACGTTGGCGCGCAGGTACACCGGCCCGGTCACCGCGCGCATGCTGGAAGATGACATTGCCCGCTTCGGTGGTCCGAAGGCGGGCTGAGGTGGGCGCGCGCGTTTGGTGATGTCCGCTTCGCGCGCCGCTTCGCGATGTCCGTTTGCAGGCGGGGAGTTCGTTGTCTTGCAGCAAGGGGCAGGGGGCCATGCAAAGCACACGCGTGCATCACCTGCTGTCGGGCAATCGCGGATGGGATGAATCGGGCAGGGCATGATCGGCAACTTCATCGGGGAATTGAAACGGCGCAACGTGTTCCGTGCGGCCGTGCTGTATCTCGGCGCGGTGTGGGCATTGGCGCAGGGCATTGCCCAACTGGGCCCGGAGCTGGGCGCGCCGGAACAGGCCACGCGCTGGTTCGTGATCGCCAGTGCGATCGGTTTCCCGTTCTGGGTGACGTTCTCGTGGTTCTACGAACTCACCTCCAGCGGCATCAAGCGCGAGAGTGAAATTTCGCCGGAAGTGCGGGCGGGACAGTCGCATCGCAAAATCGACATGGTCATCATCGGCGTGCTGGCGATTGCGGTGGTGCTGTTGCTGACCGATCGCTTTCTGGAGCGAACCGCCCCCGGGCCCGCGGTGGCTGCGGCCATTCCCGCTGACAATTCCATCGCGGTGCTGCCGTTCGACAACGAGAGCGGTGACAAGGAACAGCAGTATTTTTCCGATGGCCTGTCGGAAGGCTTCATCATCACGCTGTCGCAGGTGGACGGGCTGCGCGTCATCAATCGCAAATCCTCGTTCCAGTTCCGCGACAAGCAGGATGACAGCCGGGGCATTGCCGCCCGCCTGGGCGTGGCCAATCTTCTGGAAGGCAGCGTGCGCCGGATGGGCGACACGGTGCGCATCAGCGCCAGCCTGATTCGCGCCTCCGATGGCAGCACGCTGTGGGCGAGCAGTTATGACCGCCCCTACAAGGACCTGTTCGCGCTGCAAGATCAGATCGTGGGCGAGGTTGCCGGGGCGCTGAAGGCGCGGCTGCAGCCAGCGCAAGCGCATGCACGGCAGGGCGACCGCCCGCCCAGTGGCAATCTGGAGGCCTATGCCGCGTACATGAAGGCGCAGGCCTCCACCGATACGCAGGAAGCGATCGCCCAGTTCGACCGCGCGCTCCAGCTGGACCCGGACTATGCGCTGGCGTGGTCGATGAAGGCGCGCACGCTGATCGATGCGGTTTCCGGCGGCATGCCCGAGAACGATGCCGCCGTGGCGTTCACCCAGGCAGACGCCGCCGTTGCGCAGGCGATGCGGCTGGCGCCGACGCAGGCCTCGACCCATGTCGCGCGCGGCATGTTGCTGATGGTGCGCGATTTCAACTGGCAGGGCGGGGAGGCGGAGCTCAAGCGCGCCGTGCAGCTGGAGCCCGAGAACGGCGATGCGCTGTTCCAGCTGGGCGTGGTGCTGGCCAGCCAGGGCGATTTGCGGCAGGCGGTGGAATTGACTCGCCGGGCGCTGACGCTGGATCCGCGCAATGCCCTCATCTATCGCTGGCTGGTGGCATACCTGATGCCGCTGGGGCGTCTGGATGAGGCCCGGCAGGCAATCGACAAGGCCATCGCGCTGGAGCCGAACGCGATCTACAACCACTATTTGCTGGCGAACATCGAGGTGCTGCGCAAGGACGCCGGTGCTGCATCAAGCGCCGCCGCGGCCGAGCCGGCGGGCGCGTGGCACGATTTTGCGCTGGCATTGGCCACCCAGGTCGGTGCGGATCGTGCAGCGGCTGCGGCGGCCTTGCAAACCTGCCTGCAGCGCTATCCCAGCGGCTGGGCGTTCCAGATCGCCCAGGTGTATGCGGCAAGCGGGCAGCCCGACGCGATGTTCGAATGGCTGCAGCGTGCGTGGCAGGCCCGCGACCCGGGAATGCAAACGCTCCTGTATGACGCGCAACTGCTCCGCTATCGCAAGGATCCGCGCTATCTGGCGCTGGTGAAGCAGGCCGGGCTGCCGGCCACCGCGCTTACACCGTGAACGCCTGGATGGGCTTGAGCGTGCCGTAGTGCTCTTTGGCCGGCTCGCCGGGCAGCGCTGGAAGGGCGGTCACGGGGGAGGCGATGCGGGTATCCGGCAGCCGGTCCAGGAGGTTGCGGATCAGGGTCAGGCGGCCCAGTTTCTGGTCGTTGAAGTCGACCAGCGTCCACGGTGCGATGTCCGTGTGCGTGGCCTTGAGCATGGCTTCGCGCGCATGCGTGTATTCCGCGTACAGCTCGCGCGCCTTGAGGTCGATCGGCGACAGTTTCCAGCCTTTCAGCGGATCGTCGTGGCGTTGCGCGAAGCGTTTTTCCTGCTGCTCCTGGTCGCAGCACAGCCAATACTTGAACAGCAGGATGCCGTCATCGACCAGTTGCTGCTCGAACACCGGCGCCTGCCGCAGGAATGCCTTGACCTGCGCGTCGCTGGCGTAGCCCATGACCTTTTCGACGCCGGCGCGGTTGTACCAGCTGCGATCGAACAGGACCAGTTCGCCAGCGGCGGGCAGATGCGCGACATAGCGTTGGAAATACCATTGCGATTGCTCGCGGTCGTTGGGCTTGGGCAGGGCGACGATCCGGCACTGGCGCGGATTGATGTGTTCGCTGATGGCGTCGATCACGCCGCCCTTGCCGGCGGTGTCGCGCCCCTCGACCAACACCACCAGGCGCTTGCCGGTGGCTTGCAGCCAGCGCGCAAGCGCCACGAGTTCAAGCTGCATGGGTTCCAGCAGGGCTTCGTACTCGCTGCGCTTGAGCTTGCTCATCGCTTCGGTGCTCGCTTGGCTGGTTTGGCCGGGGGGCCGGGCTGCATGCTGCGCGCAACTTCCAGCAGCGCGCCCTGCTGCTTGCTGCTCAAGCTGCGATAGGCCGCCAGCAGCTGGTGTTCGCCTTTGCTGCGGGCCGGGTCGAGGGTGCTGGCCAATTCGCCCAGCAGGGTGCCCGCGGGCACCCCGAACATGCGCGCAAGCTCGGTGACCTGCTCCTTGCCGGGCAGCTTGTCGCCTCTCAGCCAGGCATTGACGGTGTTGATGCCGGCGCGCGGGATGGCGGTGGCGATGTCGGCGACGCCCAGGCCGCTGGCCTTGCTGAGCAGTCGCAGGGTGGTGTCGATCGACATCAGCGTTCCTTTGCGGGCTGGCGAAGGCCGAGTGTAGATCGGGCTCCGGCCCGCCGCACCTGTTTGCTCAGTCGAGCGCGAGCGAATACCACTGGGTCGCGTCTTCCTGCCAGCCGGCGGCCCGATACAGCGCGCGTGCCGGGACATTGTCGAGCGCCGTTTCCAGCGCGATTCCGGCGGCGCCATCGGCGCGCGCGAACGCGGCGGCGGCGTCCAGCAACGTGCGGGCCACGCCGGCGCGGCGCGTCGCGGCATCCACGTACAGATCGTTGAGGATCCAGGTCCTGGCGGTGCGCACCGAGGAGAACATCGGATACAGCTGGGCGAAGCCGGCGATGGCCCCGGCGCGCCTGGCCACCAGCACCACCGACTCACCGAAGCGCAGGCGTTCGCGCAGCCATTGCCGGGCACGGGGAAGGTCGGCGGGTTGCCCGTAGAACTGGCGGTAGGCGTCGAACAGCGCCGCCAGCGCGTCGAGATCGGCCGGGCCGGCGCGGGAAATGGATGTGGTCATGGGTGATCCCTTGTTCGTCATGCCCGCGCAGGCAGGCAGGCGGTGTTCCGGTCGATGGGCAGGCGCGCGGCCACGCGCACGGGTGCCTGGCTCACGCTTCACGCGCCAATTGCGCCAGCGCCTCGGCCTGCTGCTCCTGCTGCAGACGGGTCACCAGCGGGTCCAGATCGCCTTCGAGGATGTTGGGCAGGTCGTACAGGGTCAGCCCTTCCACGCGGTGATCGGTGATGCGCCCTTGCGGGAAGTTGTAGGTGCGGATGCGCTGGCTGCGGTCGCCGCTGCCGACTTGCAGCTTGCGGTCGGCGGCGGTGGCGGCGGCGCGCTTGTCCAGCTCGGCTTCCACCAGCATCGCCTGCAGGCGCTTCATCGCCTTGTCGCGGTTGGCGTGCTGGCTGCGCTCGGTCTGCGATTCCACCACCACGCCGGTGGGGACGTGGGTGATGCGGATCGCCGACTCGGTCTTGTTGACGTGCTGGCCGCCGGCGCCGGAACTGCGGAAGGTGTCCACCTTCAGGTCGGCGGGATTGATGGTGATGTCGGTCTCGCCGTCGGCTTCCAGGGCGATGATCGCCACCGTCGCCGCCGAGGTGTGGATGCGGCCCTGCGATTCCGTGGCCGGCACGCGCTGCACGCGGTGGGTGCCGGATTCGTACTTCAGCCTGGCGTAGGCGCCGTCGCCCTCGATGCGTGCAACGATCTCCTTGTAGCCGCCGTGCTCGCCGGGGTTGGCGGATTCGATTTCCACCCGCCAGCCGTTGCGCTCTGCATAGCGCGCATACATGCGGAACAAGTCGCCGGCGAAGAGCGCGGCCTCGTCGCCGCCGGTGCCGGCGCGCACTTCCAGGTACAGGCCGCCGTCGTCGCGGGCGTCCTTGGGCACCAGTTGCGCCAGCAGTTCGCCTTCCAGCTGCTGCAGGCGCGCGCTGGCGGCGTCGATCTCGTCGTCGGCCAGCTCGCGCAGTTCCGGGTCGGCCCGCATCGCCTGCGCGGCGGCCAGGTCGGCGCGCGCACGCGCTTCCGCCGCCAGCGCGTCGGCCACCGGCTGCAGGCTGGCGAATTCGCGCGAGAGGCTGCGGAAGCGGTGTTGATCGGCGGCGACGGCGGGGTCGGCAAGCAGGTGCTCGACTTCCTCGCGCCGTTCCAGCAGCGCTTCCAGTTTGCGACGCAGGGCGGGCGTCATGCGTCGGGTTCATCCATGCCGGATTTCGGGAACAGCTTCTCGGCCGCGCGCGTCAATTCGACGTCGCCGCTGCGTGCCGCTTCCCGCAGCGCCACCGTGGGTGCATGCAACAGGCGATTGGTCAGGGTGTGCGCCAGCAGTTCCAGCGCCTGCTCCGCCGGCATGCCGGCCGCCAGTTGCTGGCGCGCCTTGGCCAATGCATCCATGCGCGCCGCGTCGCCATGTGCGCGCAGCTGCAGCAGGGGTTGTTGTCGACCGCTGGCCTGCCATTGTTCGATGAAGCGCGCGGTTTGCAGCTCGACGATGGCTTCGGCCTGTTCGGCGGCTTCGCGTCGGCCGCGACGGTTGTCTTCGATCACGCGTTCCAGGTCGTCCACGGTGTACAGGAACACGTCGCGCAGGCCGGAGACGTCGTGGTCGATGTCGCGCGGCACTGCCAGGTCCAGCAACAACATGGGGCGATGCCTGCGTGCGCGCAGCGCGTGCTCGACCTGCGCGCGATGCAGGATGGGCGTGCGCGCGGCGGTGGCGGAGATCACGATGTCGGCTTCGGCCAGATGCTTGTCCAGATCGTCCAGCGGCAGCGCGATACCGCCGTGGCGACTGGCCAGCGCCTGCGCGTGCGCCAACGTGCGGTTGGCGACCAGCAAGCGCTGCACCCCGGCGTCGGCCAGGTGGCGCGCGGCCAGTTCGATGGTTTCACCCGCGCCAATCAACAGCACCGTGGAGTCATCGAGGCGCGCGAAATTGTCCTGTGCCAGCCGCACCGCCGTGGACGCCACCGAGACCGGGTTGGCGCCGATGCGGGTATCGGTACGTGCCCGCTTGGCGGTGGCGAACGCCTGCTGGAACAGCCGATCCAGCTGTCCGCCGAGGGTGCCTGCCTGGCGAGAGATCGTCCATGCCTGTTTCACCTGGCCGAGGATCTGCGGCTCGCCCAGTACCAGTGAATCCAGCCCGCTGGCGACCCGGAACAGATGGCGCACGGCGTCGACGTCGCAGTGGCGGTAAAGGTAGGCGTGCAGGTCGCTGCCGGCGCCCGGATGCGCGGCCAGCCAGTCGGCGAGCAAGGTGCCGTCGCCCTCGACGTGGGCGTAGAGCTCGGTGCGATTGCAGGTGGACAGCAGGACTGCCTCATGCACCTGCGGCAGGCCGTGCAGCGAGGCCAGCGCCGGTGCCAGCGCGTCCGGGGCAAATGCCACCCGCTCGCGCAGGGCAACCGGCGCGGTCTGGTGGTTGATGCCAAGGACGTACAGATTCATGTGGATGGGCGGGTTGGCAAGGTTTCGCGAATTCGTTCAGGAGCCTGCGCTAAGCTGCGGGCCCAGCCCGACATTGTACCGACCCCTTCCATGCCCATCCTGCAACGTTCTGGCCTGCGCTTGCTTCTGCTGGTTGCGCTCCACGTCTGGATTCCGGTCGTCGTGGCCGGCCAGGTGGCCGCTCCGGCGCGGATTGATCCGTTGGAGGCCAGTTTGGCGGGTGAATTCGCCCTGCAGGACGGCCATTTGCCCGACGCCGCGCGCCATTATCTGCAAGCCGCGCTTGCTGCGCAGGATCCGGTACTGGCGGAGCGCGCCACGCGCATCGCCCTGCTGGCGGATGAGGATGCGCTGGCGCGCCAGGCGTACGCCACGTGGAGCACGCTGGCGCCGCAAGCGACGCCAGCCAGGCAAATGGTGGCCACCACGCTTGCCCTGCGCGCGGGGCAGAAGCGCCAGGCGCGGCGTGAATTGCGCGCGTTGTTGGCCGAGCCGGATGGCTGGCGCCCCGCCCTGACCGCATTGATGGGCGCGGTGGGCAAGCAGCAGGCGCTGGTGGTGGCGCTGATGGGCGAAATCGTCCAGCGCGACCAGTTTCCCGATGAACTGCAAGCCTGGCTGGGGTTGGGCGGGCTGGCGCAGCGGCTGGAGCAGCCCAAGCTGGTGGACGCCATCATCCGGCAGGTGGTTGCGCGTTTTCCCGGTGAGCCGAGGGTCGCGCTGCTGCGCGCGCAATGGTTGCGCGAAGTCGGCAGGCTGGCCGAGGCGCGCACGGTGCTGGACGGATTGGAAGATCCGGCGCGACTGTCGCCGACCTTGCGCTGGGCGCTTGCCGGTGAATACGACGCGGCGGGTGATCCCGGCAAGGCCGCAGAAGTGCTGTCTCGCGGCCCGCAGGATGACGACAGCTACCGGCAACGCGCCGCGCTGCTGGACAAGGCGGGGGACAAGGCGGGGCTGGCTGCGCTGTACGCCGAGCTCAAGCGGGGCGCGACCGAGCCCAATCCGGCACGCCGGCTGTTGCTGGGCCAGCTGGCCGAACTGCTTGGTCGATTCGACGAAGCGCTGGACTGGTATGCCAATGTTCCCGGGCAGAGCGCGCAGGGCCTGACGCGGCTGCGAACTGCGTATGTATTGCACGCGATGGGGCGCGGCACGGACGCCATCGCCGCCCTGCGGGCGATCCAGTCGGATGCGGTGCTGGACGACGACACGCGCCGCGACGGCTATCTGATGGAGGCCGATCTGCAGCGGATCGACAAGAATCCCGCTGCCGAGCAGGACGCGTATGCGCGGGGCCTGGCTGCGTTTGCCGACAACATCGAGCTGCTTTACGCGCGCGCGCTGATGTGGGAGCGCCTCGATGACATCGGCAAGTCCGAGGCCGATCTGCGCCGCGTGCTGGTGATTGCCCCCGACAACGTGGCTGCGCTCAACGCACTGGGCTACACCCTGGCCGACCGCACCCGGCGTTTCCGCGAGGCGCTGGAGCTGATTGATCGCGCGCGCGTGGCCGACCCGGGCAATGCCGCGATCATCGACAGCTATGGCTGGGTCTTGTTCCGCCTGGGCAAGTCGCGCGAGGCACTGGGTCACTTGCGCCATGCCTACGCCCTGCAGAAAGACCCGGACATTGCCAGCCACCTCGGCCTGGTGCTGTGGGCACTGGGCCAGAAGGACGAGGCGCGCCGCTATTTTGAAGAGGCGCGCAAGCTGGAGCCCGACAATCGTTCGCTGCAGCGCGCGCTGCAGGAGACTGGTGCGTGAAGCGGTTGGTCTGCGCTGCGCTGGCCGTGCTGCTGGCCGGCTGCCAGACGCTGGCGCCGGGCACGGAGCCGGCGCCAGCGGCAGACGCCGAGGTTGCAACTGCCGCGCAGCGCCTGCGCGCCGACGCGTTGGGGCTGGCGTCTGGCGACTGCATGGCGCCGGCCTGGTCGATGGACGGACGCGTGGCCTTGTCCAATGGAAAGCAGGGCGGCAGCGGGCGAATCGAGTGGCTGCAAGGTGCCGGCAGCGTGCACCTGCAGCTGTCGGCGCCGGTGACCCGGCAGGGCTGGGTGCTGGATGCCGATTCGCAGGGTGCCGTGCTGCATGGCTTGCCCGAAGGTCCCCGGCGCGACATGGATGCCGCCCGCCTGCTGCGGGACGCCACGGGTTGGGACATCCCGATCAGTGCCCTGGGATGCTGGCTGCGCGCGGCGGCGGCCGACATCGCGCGTTTTGGCCCGGCGCGCGTCGAGTACGGTGCGGACCTGTTGCCACGGCGGATCGCGCAGGCAGGCTGGGTCATTGCTTTCGATGGGTGGAAACCGGGCCCGGCGGCCTCGATCCCCATGCCCTCGCGAATCGATGCGCAACGCGGCAGTGATCGCGTGCGCCTGATCGTGGATCGATGGGGCGAGGAGTGAGCGCATTTCCCGCCAGTGCCGGCTGGACCGCATGGCCGGCCCCGGCCAAGCTGAACCTGTTCTTGCACATCACCGGGCGGCGCGCGGATGGCTATCACGCGCTGCAGACCGTGTTCCGCCTGCTGGACTGGGGCGACACCGTGTTCCTGCGCCCGCGCAGCGATGGCGTCATCGTCCGCATTGGCGACGGTGCGCCGGGAGTCGCGGAGGCCGACGATTTGCTGGTGCGTGCTGCTAAATTGCTGAAAAATTCATTGAATTGCCCACAAGGTGCCGATATCGGCATCGAAAAGCGCATTCCGGCAGGAGCGGGTCTTGGCGGCGGTTCCTCCGATGCGGCGACTGTCCTGGTGGCGCTGGATCGGCTGTGGGGCCTGCACCTGGGGGTCGATCGGCTGGCCGCGCTGGGCTTGAAGCTGGGAGCAGATGTGCCGGTGTTCGTGCGCGGGCGCAATGCCTGGGCGGAGGGCGTGGGCGAGCAGTTGGTGCCTGTCGCGTTGCCGCCTGCGTGCTATGTGTTGGCCCATCCTGCGGTGCATGCCGCCACCGCAGCGCTGTTCCAGGCGCCTGATTTGACGCGCGATGCGTCACCCACGACAATAGCGGGCTTCCTTTCCGGAACCGAGCTCGGCAATGCGTTCGAGCCGGTACTGCGCCGCCGCGAACCCGCCGTCGAGGCACTGTTCGGCGCGCTGGCGCGTATCGGTTCACCGCGGTTGACGGGGTCGGGGAGCGGCTGTTTCGTGGAGTTCGCCGATCGCGATTCCGCACGGCAGGCGTTGGCCGCGCTGCCGCCGGGCATCAATGCCTGGCTGGCGTGCGGGGCGGAACGGTCGCCGCTGCTGGATGCAGTGGAACTGCATTTCTAGGGGCGTCGCCAAGTGGTTAAGGCACCGGGTTTTGATCCCGGCATTCGCAGGTTCGAATCCTGCCGCCCCTGCCAATCCGCGCCTCGGCGCTCCGTTCATCGCACCTCCAACCACGGCCACCAACATGCAAGACAATCCGAACTTGCTGGTCTTCTCGGGCAATGCCAACAAGCCGTTGGCGGAGGCCGTCTGCCGCGAGCTTGGCGTGCGTCTTGGCAAGGCGCTGGTCAGCCGCTTCTCCGACGGCGAAGTGCAGGTGGAAATCGAGGAGAGCGTGCGCCGCCAGGAGGTGTACGTCATCCAGTCGACGAACGCGCCGACCGCCGAGAATTTCATGGAGCTGCTGGTGCTGATCGACGCGCTCAAGCGCGCCTCGGCGGCCAGTGTCACCGCGGTGGTGCCGTATTTCGGCTATGCCCGCCAGGATCGTCGCCCGCGCTCGTCGCGCGTGCCGATCACGGCCAAGGTGGCGGCCAAGATGTTCAGCGCGGTGAATACCGACCGCGTGCTGACCGTGGACCTGCATGCCGACCAGATCCAGGGCTTCTTCGATCTGCCGGTGGACAACGTATACGCCTCGCCGTTGCTGCTGGCCGACATCTGGCGCGCGCACGGCACCGACAACGTGATCGTGGTATCGCCCGATGTCGGCGGCGTGGTGCGCGCGCGCGCCATCGCCAAGCGCCTGGATGATGCCGACCTGGCCATCATCGACAAGCGCCGGCCCAAGGCCAACGTGGCCACGGTGATGAACATCATCGGTGACGTGGAAGGCAAGACCTGCGTGCTGGTGGATGACATCGTGGATACCGCCGGCACGTTGTGCGCCGCTGCCAATGCGCTGAAAGAGCGCGGCGCGCGCAAGGTCGTGGCCTACTGCGTGCATCCGGTGCTGTCGGGCGCGGCGATCGACAACCTCAACAAGTCGTCGCTCGATGAGCTGGTGGTCACCGATACCATCACCCTGTCGGCGGCCGCCAGTGCGTGCCCGAAGGTTCGCCAGCTCAGCGTGGCCGAGTTGCTGGCGGAGACCATTCGGCGCATGGCGTTCGGCGAGTCGGTCAGTTCGCTGTACGTCGATTGACAACGGTTTTCGTGCCGTCGGCGTGCCGGCGACACATCTCCACTCACCTGGTCGCGGGTGAGTGTTTTTTACCGCCGCGAGGCGGTTCCATCGCAACGAAAGTGAGTCATTCCAATGTCCGAACACACCATCAAGGCCACTGGCCGCAACGCCGGAGGGAAGGGTGCGAGCCGCCGCCTGCGTCGTGCCGCCCAGCTCCCGGCCATCGTTTACGGCGGCACCGCCGCCCCGCAGTCCATCCAGATCGAGCATGAGCAGATCTGGCTCGCCAGCCAGCACGAATGGTTCTATTCGTCGATCCTGAACCTGGACATCGGCGGCAAGGTCGAGCAGGTGCTGCTGCGCGACATGCATCGCCATCCGTACAAGCAGCTGATCATGCATCTGGACTTCCAGCGTGTGGATGCCGCCCAGGCCCTGCGCACCAAGGTGCAGCTGCACTTCCTGAATCAGGACGTGTCGCCGGCCGGCAAGACCAGTGGCGTCGTCGTCATGCATGAGCTGACCGAAGTCGAAATCAGCTGCCTGCCGAAGGATCTGCCGAACGCCATCGAGGTCGATCTGTCCGACCTGGCGATCGGCGCGGTGGTTCACCTGTCCGACCTGAAGCTTCCGGCGGGCGTGGAACTTCCCGCGTTGAAGCTGGGCAAGGAACACGATGTGGCCGTGGTGGTTGCCAAGCACGGCAAGGAAGACGTGGAAGCCGCTGGCGCCCCTGCAACTGCCGAAGTGCCGGCAACGAAGGCGTCCAAGAAGGACGAGAAGTAATCGCGAAGCGCCCCGCCGGCGTTTGCCGGCGGGCTGCCCGCATTGCTTCGTGCCATTGCAATGGCTGGACTGCGCCTCATCGTCGGGCTGGGCAATCCCGGTGCCGAACACGCCCGAACCCGGCACAACGCCGGGTTCTGGTTTATTGACGCCCTGGCGCAGCAGGCTGGCGTGCGCTTTGGCCTGGAAAGCAAGCTGTTCGGCGAAACCGCGAAGCTCGAGTTTGCCGGGCAGGCGTTGTGGCTGCTGAAGCCCGCCACGTTCATGAATTTGTCCGGCAAGTCGATCGCGGCGGCGTTGCGCTATTGGAAGATCGAACCGGACGACATGCTGGTGGTGCACGACGAGCTGGATCTTTCCCCCGGCGTTGCGCGATTGAAGTTTGACGGCGGGCATGGCGGCCAGAATGGCCTGCGCGACACCATCCGCCTGCTTGGGCACGGCCAGTTCCATCGCCTGCGGATTGGCATTGGCCATCCCGGGCACAAGGACAAAGTGACGTCGTGGGTACTGGGCCGGCCGGGCAGTGCCGACGAAGCCTTGATCCTGCGCGCCATTGGCGATGCGATCGATGCGCTGCCGCTGGCGGTGCAGGGCAACTATCAGGATGCGATGACGCGGTTGCATACGCCGCGTCCGCAATGAATTCATCGCGCCGGCCATGTGCCGGTGCGGCAACGGAGCATTACGCGACATGGGCATCAAATGCGGCATCGTCGGCTTGCCGAACGTCGGCAAGTCCACCCTGTTCAACGCGCTGACCAAGGCCGGCATCGCCGCGGCCAACTTCCCGTTCTGCACCATCGAGCCGAACGTGGGCGTGGTGCCGGTACCGGATCCGCGCTTGAATGCGCTGGCCGAGATCGTCAAGCCGCAGCGGGTTCTGCCGACCGCCGTGGAATTCGTGGACATCGCCGGGCTGGTGGCCGGGGCTGCCAGCGGCGAAGGGCTTGGCAACAAGTTCCTCGCCCATATCCGCGAAGTCGATGCAATCACCCATGTGGTGCGCTGCTTCGAGAACGACGACGTGATCCACGTCAACAACAAGGTCGATCCGCTGGCCGACATCGACACCATCGACACCGAACTGGCGCTGGCCGACCTGGAGTCGGTGGACAAGGCCCTGCAGCGCGCCGAGCGCGCGGCCAAGACCGGTGACAAGGATGCGAAAATCCGCGCCGAAGTCCTCGGGCGCGTCCGTGCCGCCCTGGATGACGGCAAGCCCGCACGTTCGCTGGCGCTGACCGAGGACGATCGCGGCCAGCTGCGCGACTTGTTCCTGCTCACGCTGAAGCCGGTGATGTACGTGGCGAACGTGCTGGAGGATGGCTTTGAAGGCAACCCGCATCTGGACGCGGTGCGCGCGCGCGCGGCTGGCGAGGGTGCGGAAGTGGTGCCGGTGTCGGCCGCCATCGAGGAGGAGCTGAGCCAGCTCGAAGATGCCGACCGCGACGAGTTCCTCAGGGATCTTGGGTTGGACGAGCCGGGCCTGAACCGGGTGATTCGCGCTGCTTACAAGTTGCTGGGCTTGCAGACGTACTTCACAGCGGGCGTGAAGGAGGTGCGCGCGTGGACGGTCAAGGCCGGAAGCACCGCGCCGCAGGCTGCGGGCGTGATCCATACCGACTTCGAGAAGGGCTTCATCCGCGCCGAGACCATTGGTTACGACGATTTCCTGAAATACCGGGGCGAATCCGGCGCCCGCGATGCCGGCCGCCTGCGTCTGGAGGGCAAGGAGTATCGCGTTCAAGAGGGTGACGTGCTGCATTTCCGCTTCAACGTCTGAATCAAGGTGGCGTGGGCGACGCGGCAGTCGCGCGCGGTTGCGACTTTTTGCGCGAAAGCCGTTGACAGGTTCAAATGCCACGCCCACAATAACGGGCTCTTTGAAGGGCTTCATTGCCCTTTAGCGAGAAGTTCGGAGGGATACCCAAGCGGCCAACGGGGGCAGACTGTAAATCTGCTGGCTTACGCCTTCGGTGGTTCGAATCCACCTCCCTCCACCAGTTCCAGAGGATCGTTGCTGTACCAGGTGTCGGGTTGTACAGGGTGCGGATCGGAGGTGGATGAGAGCCACCGCTGGTTCGACAGCAAGGCGAAGCCTTGCTGAGCGCGCCGAAGGCGCGGCCCGGAGGGCCAAGGGCGGAATGCCCGCAGCCATCCACCTCCCTCCGCCAGCGTCATTGCGTCAAGTCGCGGGCCTTACCAGTCCGCGAGCAACAAGACAGGTCTCCCTGTGCGGGAGTAGTTCAATGGTAGAACATCAGTTTTCCAAACTGATTACGAGGGTTCGATTCCCTTCTCCCGCTCCACCATTGCATTGCATCGCACGGTCCTGTTTGCACAATCTGCTCACGTAGCTCAGTCGGTAGAGCACCTCCTTGGTAAGGAGGAGGTCGATGGTTCGATTCCATTCGTGAGCACCACATTTCGCAACTCCACGCCTGTTCCGTCAGGCAAATCCAACGAGACGCAGCCATGGCAAAGGGTAAGTTCGAGCGCACCAAGCCCCACGTGAACGTGGGCACGATCGGTCACGTGGACCACGGCAAGACGACGCTGACGGCGGCGCTGACGAAGGTGGGCGCGGAGCGTTTCGGCGGCGAGTTCAAGGCCTATGACGCGATCGACGCGGCGCCGGAAGAGAAGGCGCGCGGGATCACGATCTCGACGGCGCACGTGGAATACGAATCGCCGAACCGCCACTACGCGCACGTGGATTGCCCGGGCCACGCCGACTACGTGAAGAACATGATCACGGGTGCGGCGCAGATGGACGGCGCGATCCTGGTGTGCTCGGCCGCTGACGGCCCGATGCCGCAGACGCGCGAGCACATCCTGCTGTCGCGCCAGGTGGGCGTGCCGTACATCGTGGTCTACCTGAACAAGGCGGACATGGTGGACGACGCCGAGCTGCTGGAGCTGGTGGAGATGGAAGTCCGCGAGTTGCTGAGCAAGTACGATTTCCCGGGCGACGACACCCCGATCATTTCGGGTTCGGCGCGTCTGGCGCTGGAAGGCGACCAGAGCGAGATCGGCGTGCCGTCGATCGTGAAGCTGGTGGAAGCGCTGGACACCTGGATTCCGGAGCCGGAGCGCGCGATCGACAAGCCGTTCCTGATGCCGGTGGAAGACGTGTTCTCGATCTCGGGCCGCGGCACCGTGGTGACCGGCCGCATCGAGCGCGGCGTGATCAAGGTGGGCGAGGAAATCGAGATCGTCGGCATCCGCCCGACCCAGAAGACCACGGTGACCGGCGTGGAAATGTTCCGCAAGCTGCTGGACCAGGGCCAGGCGGGCGACAACGCGGGCCTGCTGCTGCGCGGCACCAAGCGTGACGACGTGGAGCGCGGCCAGGTGCTGTGCAAGCCGGGTTCGATCACCCCGCACACCGAGTTCGAGGCCGAGGTGTACGTGCTGTCGAAGGACGAGGGTGGTCGTCATACCCCGTTCTTCAAGGGCTACCGCCCGCAGTTCTACTTCCGCACGACCGACATCACCGGCGCGGTGACCCTGCCGGAAGGCGTGGAGATGGTGATGCCGGGCGACAACGTGAAGATGGTGGTGTCGCTGATCAACCCGGTGGCGATGGACGAAGGCCTGCGTTTCGCGATCCGCGAAGGCGGCCGTACCGTCGGCGCCGGCGTGGTGGCGAAGATCATCAAGTGACGCAATCCGCCCGTGCGCGCTGTGCGCGCACGGCTGCGGTTGCGCCATCCCCGCGCAGGCGGGGATCCAGCTTCGACAAGCCGTCAAGCAAGTCGAAGCCAGGGCAGGCGGCGCAAGCCGCCGTTGCCTTTTTCGGAAGTAGTGCAGTTTCGATACGCCAGTAGCTCAATTGGCAGAGCAGCGGTCTCCAAAACCGCAGGTTGGGGGTTCGAGTCCCTCCTGGCGTGCCACCTACGGACTGGCGCCCGCGCGGTCCCGGTAGAGAGATGACATTTTGACCAGCAATTCGCTGTCCACTCAGTCCGCAGGTTCCGCGGACATCATCAAGTACGCCGCGGCCCTGCTGTTGGTGGCTGCGGGTGTGTTTGCCTATTACTGGTTCGATGGTGCATGGCCGGCAGGCGTGCGTGCGTTGGTCGTGGCGGCGGGCCTGGTGCTGGCGACGGTGGTGTTTCTGGGGACGAAGAAGGGCGCGCAGGCGCGTGAATTCCTGTCCGAGTCTCGCTTCGAGCTGCGCAAGGTGGTCTGGCCGACGCGGCAGGAAGCCACCAAGACGATGTGGGTGGTGATGGCTGCGGTTGTCATCATCAGCCTCATTCTTGCTGCATTCGACTGGATCATCCAGCTCAGCGTGAAGGCGCTGCTTGGTTCCTGATGGAGACCCCTGTGAGCAATTCGGAAGTCCACAATCGCTGGTACGTCGTGCATGCCTATTCCGGCTTCGAGAAGTCGGTGGCACAGGCGCTGCGTGACCGCATCGTGCGCACGGGAATGCAGGACAAGTTTGGCGAAGTGCTGGTGCCCACCGAGGAAGTGGTGGAGATGCGGGCCGGGCAGAAGCGCCGGTCCGAGCGCAAGTTCTTCCCCGGTTACGTGCTGGTCCAGATCGCGACCCATGACGAAGGCGGCATTCCGCGCATCGACAGTGAATCCTGGCATCTGGTCAAGGAAACATCGAAGGTGATGGGTTTCATCGGCGGCACCGCCGACCGGCCGCTGCCGATTCGCGACGAGGAGGCGGACGCCATCCTGCAGCGCGTGCAGGACGGCGTCGAGAAGCCGAAGCCGAAGGTGCTGTTCGAGCCGGGCCAGATGGTCCGGGTCATCGACGGCCCGTTCAATGATTTCAATGGCGTGGTTGAAGAGATCAACTATGACAAGAGCCGCCTGCGCGTGGCGGTCCTGATCTTCGGCCGTTCCACCCCGGTGGAGCTGGAGTTCGGGCAGGTCGAAAAAGCCTGATCCCCCGCTTCCAGCGGAATCTGATACACTTGCCGGCTCCCTGCGGGGAACTGGAAATGCAATCGGCCGCCCTGTGCGGCCGTTGCCGCGAGATGAAGGGCAGTGCGTGATACCGGGACACGCGCCGCTTTTGACACTGATGTTCCCGGTCCGATGGGGAGCCTGAGGTTCAGGCGTTTGCACCCGGAGACAGAGCAATGGCAAAGAAAGTCGTTGGTTACATCAAGCTGCAGGTGAAGGCCGGCCAGGCCAACCCCAGCCCGCCGGTCGGTCCTGCGCTGGGTCAGCGCGGCCTGAACATCATGGAGTTCTGCAAGGCGTTCAACGCGGCGACCTCCAAGCTGGAACCCGGTTTGCCGACCCCGGTGATCATCACCGCGTACTCCGACCGTACCTTCACCTTCGTCACCAAGAGCACGCCCGCAACGGTGCTGCTGAAGAAGGCGGCAGGCATCACGTCCGGTTCCAAGCGTCCCAACACCGAGAAGGTGGGCAAGGTCACCCGCGCGCAGCTGGAAGACATCGCCAAGGCGAAGGAGCCCGACCTGACCGCGGCCGATCTGGATGCGGCGGTGCGCACGATTGCGGGCTCGGCCCGTTCCATGGGTTTGACGGTGGAGGGTTGAGGCAATGGCACTGAACAAGCGACAGAAGGCGATCCTTGCGGCCACCGTGCCGGGCAAGGCGTATGCGATCGATGAAGCGCTGACGATCCTCAAGAACACCAGCAAGGCCAAGTTCGTCGAAGCCATCGACGTCGCCGTGCGCCTGGGCGTGGATGCGAAGAAGTCCGACCAGCAGGTGCGTGGTTCCACCGTGCTGCCCGCAGGCACGGGCAAGTCCGTGCGCGTGGCGGTGTTCTGCCCGGCCGGCGCCAAGGCCGACGAGGCGCTGGCCGCGGGTGCCGACGTGGTGGGCATGGATGAACTGGCCGAGAAGATGCAGGCCGGCGACCTGAATTACGACGTGGTCATTGCGACCCCGGACGCGATGCGCGTGGTCGGCAAGCTCGGTCAGGTGCTCGGCCCGCGCGGTTTGATGCCGAACCCGAAGGTGGGCACGGTGTCACCGAATCCGGCGGAAGCGGTGAAGAATGCCAAGGCGGGTCAGGTGCGTTACCGCACCGACAAGGCCGGCATCATCCACTGCACCATCGGCAAGGCCAGCTTCGAGAACGATGCGCTGAAGGGCAACCTGCAGGCGCTGCTGCTGGACCTGATCAAGGCCAAGCCGGCGACCTCGAAGGGCACCTACCTGCAGAAGATCTCGCTCAGTTCGACCATGGGCCCCGGCGTCACCGTGGACCAGGGCTCGCTGAGCCTGAAGTAATCGCTCCATCCCGCGCTGCCCCGGCAGCGCGGTGTTTCGAAATTTTGAAGGCCCCGCTGCAATCCATCGCAGCGGAAGCCGTCAAAGACCGCAGGTGCGGTCTGCGCGTGGCAACGACGGGCAGGGATGCTCACATGGCAGGGATTCGCCGTTGCTGAAGGCGGGGTCGCTTAATCCGTATCCGCACTGGATCGGGCCTGCGTAGATGGTGATGCCCTTCTGGAATGTTTTGCGAAAGACAGATCTGGATGGCCACCGCCGGGATGCCCCGCATCCCCGACGCCATGGAATGGTGTCGCCCAGGACCGTCAGCGGCAGGAGCCGCGGGCGGCGTTCAATGTAGGAGTGACTATGGCTCTCAATCTGTCCCAGAAACAGGATGTTGTCGCAGAGGTGGCGGAAGTTGCCTCCACGGCGCACTCCCTGATCGCGGCCGAGTACGCCGGCACCACGGTCTCCCAGATGACCGCGATGCGCAAGAAGGCCCGTGAGACGGGCGTGTTCCTGAAAGTCGTCAAGAACACGCTCGCCGCGCGCGCCGTCACCGGCACCGAGTACGAAGTGGCGAAGGACTCCCTCGTGGGTCCGCTGCTGTACGCGTTCTCGACCGAGGAACCCGGCGCTGCCGGGCGCCTGATCAAGGAATTTGCCAAGGGCAACGACAAGTTGCAGCCCAGGGTTGTCGTCGTTGGTGGCCAGCAGTATCCGGCCAGCCACGTCGACGTCCTGGCCTCGCTGCCGACCCGCGATCAAGCCCTTGCCATGCTGGCCCGCGTACTGGCCGAACCGGCGGCGATGTTCGCCCGTGCGGTCAAGGCCGTGGCCGACAAGCAGGGTGGCGGTGAAGCGCCGGCCGAAGAGGCAACCGAGGCGCAGGCCGAACCAGCCTGATCCCCGCGCGATCCTGACAACGTTCCCATTCAAACGAAGCATATCCAGAGGTAATTGAAATGTCCCTGACCAATGACCAAATCGTCGATGCCATCGCCGCCAAGTCGCTGATGGAAGTGATGGAGCTGGTGAAGGCCATCGAAGAGAAGTTCGGCGTGTCCGCCGCTGCTCCGGTGATGGCTGCCGGCCCGGCCGTGGCCGCTGCTGCTGTTGAAGAGCAGACCGAGTTCAACGTCATCCTGAAGTCGCCTGGCGACAAGAAGGTCGAAGTGATCAAGGCCGTTCGCGCGATCACCGGCCTGGGCCTGAAGGAAGCCAAGGACCTCACCGAGGCCGGCGGCACCGTGAAGGAAGCCGTGTCGAAGGACGAAGCCGAGAAGATGAAGAAGGATCTCGAGGCTGCCGGCGCGACCGTCGAAGTCAAGTAACACGCTGTTGCGTCGCCTGCAGAACACGCTGGCGACCACCAAAGGCTGGGGGCGAAAGCTCCCGGCCTTTGGCCGTTGTTGAACCAACCGAGTTGACAGTCGGAAGTAGCGGGAGAAGGCGTGCTGGTGCCGGCAATACCAGCGACTTCCCACTGTCAGTTCCAGGCATTCCCGCAGGCCGCCCCGCGCGGCCGCACGAGACGAGGCGCACGCCCAATGACCACCGCCAGCAAACAATATTCGTTCACTGAAAAGAAGCGCATCCGCAAGGACTTCGGCAAGCGCCGTTCGATCCTCGAGGTGCCGTTCCTGCTCGCGATCCAGGTGGACTCCTATCGCGAGTTCCTGCAGGAGCACACCGACACCGGCAGCCGCGAGGACAAGGGGCTGCATGCCGCGCTGAAGTCGGTGTTCCCGATCTCCAGCTACAGCGGCAACGCCGCGCTGGAATACGTGGGCTACAGGCTGGGCGAGCCGGCATTCGACGAACGTGAGTGCCGCACGCGCGGGCTGTCCTACGGCGCCCCGCTGCGCGTCACCGTGCGTCTGGTGATCTACGACCGCGAGTCGTCCACCAAGGCGATCAAGTACGTGAAGGAGCAGGAGGTCTACATGGGCGAGATCCCGCTCATGACCGACAACGGCACCTTCATCGTCAACGGCACCGAGCGCGTCATCGTCTCGCAGCTGCATCGCAGCCCGGGCGTGTTCTTCGACCACGACCGCGGCAAGACGCACAGCTCGGGCAAGCTGCTGTTCTCCGCGCGTGTCATTCCCTATCGCGGTTCGTGGCTGGACTTCGAGTTCGACCCCAAGGACGCGCTGTTCACCCGCATCGACCGTCGCCGCAAGCTGCCGGTCAGCGTCCTGCTGCGCGCGCTGGGCTACAACAACGAAGAAATGCTCAACGAATTCTTCGACATCAACACCTTCCACATCGAAGCCGAAGGCGTGCAGCTGGAGCTGGTGCCCGAGCGCCTGCGCGGCGAAACGCTGGACTTCGACCTGGCCGATGGCGACAAGATCATCGTCGAGGCCGGCAAGCGCATCACCGCGCGGCACGTGAAGCAGCTCGAGAATGCCGGGGTTTCCGCGCTTGCCGTGCCGGACGACTACATCGTCGGCCGCATCCTCTCGCATGACGTGGTGGACGCGGCGACCGGTGAACTGCTGGCTCTGGCCAACGACGAGATCAGCGTCGAAACCCTGGAAAAGCTGCGCAATGCCGGCATCGAGAGCGTTGGCACCCTGTGGGTGAATGACCTCGATCGCGGCGCCTACCTGTCCAATACCCTGCGCATCGACAGCACCAAGACCCAGCTCGAGGCGTTGGTCGAAATCTACCGGATGATGCGCCCGGGCGAGCCGCCGACCAAGGACGCCGCGCAGAACCTGTTCCACAACCTGTTCTTCACCTTCGAACGCTACGACCTGTCGGGCGTGGGCCGGATGAAGTTCAACCGCCGCCTGGGCCGCAAGGAAGTCACCGGCGCCTCGGTGCTGTATGACGCCAAGTACTTTGCCGAGCGCAAGGATGAAGAGTCCGTGCGCCTGCGCAACGAGTGCGGCGCGGGTTCCGACATCCTCGACGTGATCCGCGTGCTGTCCGAGATCCGCAACGGCCGCGGCACCGTGGACGACATC
This sequence comes from Thermomonas paludicola, assembly GCF_024498955.1. GTDB lineage: Bacteria > Pseudomonadota > Gammaproteobacteria > Xanthomonadales > Xanthomonadaceae > Thermomonas > Thermomonas paludicola. The sequence goes on from NZ_CP093311.1 coordinate 542,848, forward strand.
GACCATCTGGGCAACCGTCGCGTGCGTTCGGTCGGCGAAATGGCCGAGAACGTGTTCCGCGTGGGCCTGGTGCGCGTCGAGCGCGCCGTGAAAGAACGCCTGTCGATGGCCGAGTCGGAAGGCCTGACCCCGCAGGAGTTGATCAACGCCAAGCCCGTTGCCGCCGCGATCAAGGAGTTCTTCGGCTCCTCGCAGCTGTCGCAGTTCATGGACCAGAACAACCCGCTCTCGGAAGTGACCCACAAGCGCCGCGTCTCGGCGCTGGGCCCGGGCGGCCTGACCCGCGAACGCGCCGGCTTCGAAGTGCGCGACGTGCACCCGACCCATTACGGCCGCGTCTGCACCATCGAAACCCCGGAAGGCCCGAACATCGGCCTGATCAACTCGCTGGCGGTATTCGCCCGCACCAACCGCTACGGGTTCCTGGAGACCCCGTACCGCAAGGTGGTGGACGGCAAGGTCACCGACGACGTCGAGTACCTGTCGGCGATCGAGGAGAACGAGTACGTCATCGCCCAGGCCAACGCGCCGCGCGACGACAAGGGCCACATCACCGCGCAGTTCGTGGCCTGCCGCTACCAGGGTGAAAACCTGCTCAAGCCGCCGTTGGAAATCCACTTCATGGACGTGTCGCCGATGCAGACCGTGTCGGTCGCGGCGGCGCTGGTGCCGTTCCTGGAACACGATGACGCCAACCGCGCGCTGATGGGCGCGAACATGCAGCGCCAGGCGGTGCCGACCCTGCGTTCGCAGAAGCCGCTGGTCGGCACCGGCATCGAGCGCGCGGTGGCGCGTGACTCGGGCGTGACCGTGAACGCGCGTCGTGGCGGCGTGGTCGAGCAGATCGACGCAGGCCGCATCGTGGTCAAGATCAACGAGGTTGAAATCACCGACGAACACGATGCCGGCGTCGATATCTATTCGCTGATCAAGTACACCCGTTCCAACCAGAACACCTGCATCAACCAGCGCCCGCTGGTGAACGTGGGCGACGTGGTGGCGCGCGGCGACGTGCTGGCCGATGGCCCGTCCACCGACATCGGTGAATTGGCGCTGGGCCAGAACATGCTGGTCGCGTTCATGCCCTGGAACGGCTACAACTTCGAAGACTCGATCCTGCTCTCCGAGCGCGTGGTCGAAGAGGATCGCTACACCACGATCCACATCGAGGAACTGACCCTGCAGGCGCGCGACACCAAGCTTGGGCCGGAGGAAATTTCCGCCGACATCCCCAACGTGTCCGAGCAGGCGCTGAACCGCCTTGATGAATCCGGCGTCGTTTACATCGGTGCCGAAGTGCGCGCCGGCGACATCCTGGTGGGCAAGGTCACGCCGAAGGGCGAGAGCCAGCTGACTCCGGAAGAGAAGCTGCTTCGCGCGATCTTCGGCGAGAAGGCGTCCGACGTGAAGGACAGCTCGCTGCGCGTGCCGCCTGGCATGGACGGCGTGGTGATCGACGTGCAGGTGTTCACCCGCGACGGCATCGAGAAGGACAAGCGCGCGCGCCAGATCGAGGAAAGCGAGATCAAGCGCGTCAAGAAGGACTTCGACGACCAGTTCCGCATCCTCGAATCCGCGATTTACGCGCGCCTGCGCGACCAGCTGCTGGGCAAGGTGGCCAACGGCGGCCCGGGCGTGAAGAAGGGCGACACCGTCTCGTCGCTGGTGCTGGATGGCATCAAGAAGTCCGACTGGCTGCAGCTGCGGATGAAGGATGACGACGCGGCCGATGCGATCGAGCGGGCGGCCAAGCAGCTTGAAGCACACCATCAGGAATTCGAGCGGCGTTTTGCCGACAAGCGCAACAAGATCACCCAGGGTGATGATCTTGCGCCGGGCGTGCTGAAGATGGTCAAGGTGTTCCTGGCGGTCAAGCGCCGCATCCAGCCGGGCGACAAGATGGCCGGCCGCCACGGCAACAAGGGCGTGGTGTCGAAGATCGTGCCGGTCGAGGACATGCCGTACATGGCCGACGGGCAGACCGCGGACATCGTGCTCAACCCGCTGGGCGTGCCAAGCCGAATGAACATCGGCCAGGTGCTGGAAGTGCATCTGGGCTGGGCCGCCAAGGGCCTGGGCCAGAAGATCCAGCGCATGCTGGATGCGCAGGTGAAGTTGGCCGAGCTGCGCAAGTTCCTCGGCGAGATCTACAACCACGACAGCAAGACCCATCTCGAACGCGTTGACCTGACCCAGTTCAGCGATGCCGAGTTGCTGGCGTTGGCGGAAAATCTCACCGATGGCGTGCCGATGGCGACCCCGGTGTTCGACGGCGCAACCGAGGCCGAGATCAAGACGATGCTGCGTCTTGCGGATCTGCCCGAATCCGGCCAGACCCAGCTGTACGACGGCCGTACCGGTGAGGCGTTCGATCGCTTGACCACGGTGGGCTACATGCACGTGCTGAAGCTGAACCACCTGGTGGACGACAAGATGCACGCGCGCTCCACCGGCCCGTACTCGCTGGTCACCCAGCAGCCGCTGGGCGGCAAGGCGCAGTTCGGCGGCCAGCGCTTCGGTGAAATGGAAGTCTGGGCACTGGAAGCCTACGGCGCGGCCTACACCCTGCAGGAAATGCTGACGGTGAAGTCCGACGACGTGCAGGGCCGCAACCAGATGTACAAGAACATCGTCGATGGCGAGCACGAGATGGTCGCGGGCATGCCGGAATCCTTCAACGTGCTGGTGAAGGAAATCCGCAGCCTGGCCATCAACATGGAACTCGAGGAGCACTGAGTTTCGCGACGGCGCGGCGGTGACGCCGCGCCGACCCGCAAGACCCATTGCCCCCGACCCGGAGAATCCCAATGAAAGATTTGCTGAACCTCTTCAACCAGCAGCGCCAAACGCTGGATTTCGACGCGATCAAGATCGCGCTGGCCTCGCCCGACCTGATCCGTTCCTGGTCCTACGGCGAGGTGAAGAAGCCCGAAACGATCAACTACCGCACCTTCAAGCCGGAGCGTGACGGCCTGTTCTGCGCCGCCATCTTCGGCCCGATCAAGGACTATGAATGCCTGTGCGGCAAGTACAAGCGCATGAAGCATCGCGGCGTGGTCTGCGAGAAGTGCGGCACCGAAGTGACCCTGGCCAAGGTGCGCCGCGAGCGCATGGGCCACATCGACCTGGCCTCGCCGGTCGCGCACATCTGGTTCCTCAAGTCGCTGCCGTCGCGCATCGGGTTGATGCTGGACATGACCCTGCGCGACATCGAACGCATCCTGTACTTCGAGGCGTTCGTGGTCACCGAGCCGGGCCTGACACCGCTGGAACGCGGCAGCCTGCTGACCGAGGAACAGTTCCTGCAGGCGCGCCAGGAGCATGGCGATGATTTCGATGCCGCGATGGGCGCCGAGGCAGTCTATGACCTGCTGCGCACCATCGACCTGCAGAGCGAGATCGTGCAACTGAAGGAAGAGATCGCTTCCACCGGCAGCGAAACCAAGCTCAAGCGCCTGACCAAGCGGATCAAGCTGATCGAGGCTTTCATCGAATCCGGCAACCGCCCGGAGTGGATGGTCATGACCGTGCTGCCGGTGCTGCCGCCGGACCTGCGCCCGCTGGTGCCGCTGGACGGCGGCCGCTTCGCGACCTCCGACCTGAACGACCTGTACCGCCGTGTCATCAACCGCAACAACCGCCTGCGCCGCCTGCTGGAGCTCAACGCGCCCGACATCATCGTGCGCAACGAGAAGCGCATGCTGCAGGAGTCGGTGGACGCGCTGATGGACAACGGCCGTCGCGGCCGCGCCATCACCGGCACCAACAAGCGCCCGCTGAAGTCGCTCGCCGACATGATCAAGGGCAAGCAGGGCCGCTTCCGCCAGAACCTGCTCGGCAAGCGCGTGGACTACTCCGGCCGTTCGGTGATCGTGGTCGGCCCGTACCTGAAGCTGCACCAGTGTGGCCTGCCGAAGAAGATGGCGCTGGAGCTGTTCAAGCCCTTCATCTTCGCCAAGCTGCAGCTGCGCGGCCTGGCCACCACCATCAAGGCGGCGAAGAAGCTGGTCGAGCGCGAAGAGGCCGAGGTGTGGGACATCCTCGAAGAGGTGATCCGCGAGCACCCGGTGCTGCTGAACCGTGCGCCGACCCTGCATCGCCTCGGCATCCAGGCATTCGAGCCGGTGTTGATCGAAGGCAAGGCGATCCAGCTGCATCCGCTGGTCTGCACCGCGTTCAACGCCGACTTCGACGGTGACCAGATGGCCGTGCACGTGCCGCTGTCGCTGGAAGCCCAGCTGGAAGCGCGCGCGTTGATGATGGCGTCCAACAACATCCTGTCGCCGGCCAACGGCGAGCCGATCATCGTGCCGTCGCAGGACGTGGTGCTGGGCCTGTACTACATGAGCCGTGCGCTGGAAAACAAGGCCGGCGAAGGCATGGTGTTCGCCAACATCGCCGAAGTGAAGCGCGCCTACGACAACCGCGTTGTGCAACTGCATGCCAAGTGCAAGGTGCGCATCAGTGAAACCGTGGTCAATGAAGACGGCGGCCGCATCCAGCAGACCTCGATCGTGGATACCACGGTCGGCCGTGCGCTGCTGCGCGAGATCCTGCCGGAAGGCCTGCCGTTCGCGCTGGCCAATACCGAAATGACCAAGAAGAACATCAGTCGCCTGATCAACAGCTGCTATCGCATGCTGGGCCTGAAGGACACCGTGGTGTTCGCCGACAAGCTGATGTACACCGGCTTCGCCTACGCCACCCGCGCCGGCGTGTCGATCGGCATCGACGACATGATCATCCCGCTGGAGAAGAAGTCGATCCTGGACGAGGCCGAGGCCGAAGTGCTGGAAATCCAGCAGCAGTACCAGTCGGGCCTGGTCACCGCCGGCGAGCGCTACAACAAGGTGGTGGACATCTGGTCGCGCACCAACGAGCGCGTGGCCAAGGCGATGATGGACACCATCGGCACGGAGAAGGTGCAGAACGCCAAGGGCGAGACCATCGACCAGAAGTCGATGAACTCGATCTACATCATGGCCGACTCCGGTGCGCGCGGTTCGCAGGCGCAGATCCGCCAGCTGGCCGGCATGCGCGGCCTGATGGCCAAGCCGGACGGCTCGATCATCGAGACCCCGATCACCTCGAACTTCCGCGAGGGCCTGAACGTCCAGCAGTACTTCATCTCGACCCACGGCGCGCGCAAAGGCCTGGCCGATACCGCGCTGAAGACCGCGAACTCCGGTTACCTGACCCGCCGCCTGGTGGACGTTGCGCAGGACGTGGTGATCACCAGCACTGACTGCGGCACCACCAACGGGCTGACCATGACCCCGATCGTGGAAGGCGGCGACGTGGTCGAGCCGCTGAAGGATCGCGTGCTCGGTCGCGTGGTGGCCGAAGACGTCTATCTGCCGGGCAACGACGAAGATCCGTTCGTCACCCGCAATACCCTGCTCGACGAGCAGTGGGTGGCCAGGCTGGAAGATGCCGGCGTGCAGTCGATCAACGTGCGCAGCACCATCACCTGCGCGGCGTCGTTCGGCGTCTGCGCGCACTGCTACGGCCGCGACCTGGGCCGCGGCCATCTGGTCAACCACGGGGAAGCCGTGGGCGTGGTTGCCGCGCAGTCGATCGGCGAGCCGGGTACCCAGCTCACCATGCGGACCTTCCACATCGGTGGTGCGGCATCGCGTGCGGCAGCGATCGACAACGTGACGGTGAAGACCACCGGTTCGGTCAAGTTCAACAACCTGAAGTTCGTCAAGCACGCGGGCGGTCATCTGGTGGCGGTGTCGCGCTCCGGCGAACTCTCGGTGCTGGACAACCACGGCCGCGAGCGTGAGCGCTACAAGCTGCCTTACGGCGCCACCATCCAGGTCAACGATGGCGGTGAGGTGAAGGCTGGCCAGACCGTGGCGCATTGGGATCCGCATAACCACCCGATCGTCTCGGAAGTCGCCGGCTTCATGCGCTTCATCGACTTCGTCGATGGCGTGACCGTGATCGAGAAGACCGACGACCTGACCGGCCTGGCCTCGCGCGAGATCACCGACCCGAAGCGTCGCGGCAACCAGGCCAAGGAATTGCGCCCGCTGGTGCGCATCGTGGATGCCAAGGGCAACGACCTGACCATTCCCGGCACCGATTTGCCGGCGCAGTACATGCTGCCGCCGCGCTCGATCGTCAACTTGCAGGACGGCGCGTCGGTTGGCGTGGGCGACGTGGTTGCCAAGATTCCGCAGGAAGCGTCGAAGACCCGCGACATCACCGGCGGCCTGCCGCGCGTCGCCGACCTGTTCGAGGCGCGCAAGCCGAAGGATCCGGCCGTTCTGGCGGAACAGTCGGGCGTGGTCAGCTTCGGCAAGGACACCAAGGGCAAGCAGCGCCTGATCATCAAGGGACCGGACGGCGAGGAGCACGAAGAGCTGATTCCGAAGTATCGCCAGATCATCGTGTTCGAAGGCGAGCATGTGGCCAAGGGCGAGACCGTGGTGGATGGCGAGCCCGCGTCGCAGGACATCCTGCGCCTGAAGGGGGTCGAGGAATTGGCCGCGTACCTGGTCAAGGAAATCCAGGACGTCTATCGCCTGCAGGGCGTGAAGATCAACGACAAGCACATCGAGGTGATCATTCGCCAGATGCTGCGCAAGGTCGAAGTGGTGGATCAGGGCGACTCGAAGTTCCTCAACGGCGAGCAGGTCGAACGCCAGCGCGCCATCGAGGAGAATGACCGCCTCACCCGCAAGGGCGAGCTCCTGGCCAAGGTCAACCCGGTGCTGCTGGGCATCACCAAGGCGTCGCTGGCCACCGAGTCGTTCATTTCCTCGGCATCGTTCCAGGAGACCACCCGGGTGCTGACCGAAGCGGCAGTGCGCGGTACGCGCGACACCCTCCGCGGCCTGAAGGAAAACGTGATCGTCGGCCGCCTGATCCCGGCCGGTACCGGCTTGACCTACCACAGCCAGCGGCGCAAGAACGCCTCCGGCCTGACCGAAGCCGAGATGGCCACCTTGTCCGGCGAGCCGGCCGAGGAAGCTGCTTCGGAATGATCCACGGGCAACCGCCCGGCGTCATCGCCGGGCGGGCTTGCGGCAGCGAGCGGGTGGCGTGTACACTTGCCCGGTTATTGATGGCCTCGGGTCATCCAGATCACCAAATGAGGTCGCAGGACGCGCCTCGTATTGGACCCAGGATGGGTGGGATCGCAGATCAATCACGGTCGTCCGCACTGCGGGCGAAGTGATTCGTCGGTATGGCTGCGTTTGACCGCAAGGTCGGGCGCGGGCTATACTTTTTCGTCTTGCTGGCTGGATTGTCTTCAATCCGGCTGGCTTTCGTTTTCAAATGGGCTTCGGCCCGCCTATTGAGCCCCGAAATGGCAACGATCAACCAGCTGGTGCGCAAGCCGCGCAATCCGGAAACCTACAAGAGCAACTCGCCCGCGCTGGCCAACTGCCCGCAGCGGCGTGGCGTGTGCACCCGCGTGTACACCACCACCCCGAAGAAGCCGAACTCGGCGCTGCGCAAGGTGGCCAAGGTTCGCCTGACCAATGGCTACGAGGTCATCTCGTACATCGGTGGCGAAGGCCACAACCTGCAGGAGCACAGCGTGGTGCTGATCCGCGGCGGCCGCGTCAAGGATCTGCCGGGCGTGCGCTACCACACCGTGCGCGGTGCACTGGACGCCGCCGGCGTTGCCAAGCGCAGGCAGGCCCGTTCCAAGTACGGCGCGAAGCGTCCGAAGTCCTGAGGCTGGCCTTGGGCCGCGCAGTCGCGGCAGCAAGGTTCATCGATTGAAGACAGTGGGCTGACGCCCGCTATACGAGAGAAGCAACATGTCCCGTAAAGGCAATACTCCGCAGCGCTCGGTGCTGCCAGATCCGAAGCACGGAAGCGAAACCATCGCGCGCTTCATCAACATGGTCATGCTCAGCGGCAAGAAGTCGGTCGCCGAGAAGATCGTGTACGGCGCCATGGACACCATCAGCGAAAAGAACCCGAACCCGCTCGAACTGGTCGAGAAGGCGTTGGGCAACGTGTCGCCGTCGGTCGAGGTGAAGTCCCGCCGCGTCGGTGGTGCCACCTACCAGGTGCCGGTCGAAGTGCGCCAGTCGCGCCGCATGGCGCTGGCGATGCGCTGGCTGATCGATTCCGCGCGCAAGCGTGGCGAAAACACCATGCCGCGCAAGCTGGCCGGCGAGTTGCTGGACGCTGCCGAAAATCGCGGCGGCGCGATCAAGAAGCGTGAAGAAACCCATCGCATGGCCGACGCCAACAAGGCGTTCGCGCACTATCGCTGGTGAGTTTGACGGTCTTGTGAACCAGATGGCGGCGCGCTCCTGCGCGCCGCGTCGCAGCCCCGAACGGGCTGCGCGATCCGCCCGAAGGCCGCCGACAGGCGGCATTCGGTCATTCCGAAATCCGAAATTATTGAGAGGCTCCCGTGGCCCGTTCCACTCCCATCGAGCGTTACCGCAACTTCGGCATCATGGCCCACATCGATGCCGGCAAGACCACCACGTCCGAGCGCATCCTGTTCTACACCGGCAAGAGCCACAAGATCGGCGAAGTGCACGATGGCGCGGCCACCATGGACTGGATGGAGCAGGAGCAGGAGCGTGGCATCACGATCCAGTCCGCTGCCACCACCGCGTTCTGGAAGGGCATGGACAAGACCCTGCCGGAATACCGCTTCAACATCATCGATACCCCCGGACACGTCGACTTCACCATCGAAGTGGAGCGCTCGCTGCGCGTGCTCGATGGCGCGGTGTTCGTGCTGTGCGCGGTCGGCGGCGTGCAGCCGCAGTCGGAAACCGTGTGGCGCCAGGCCAACAAGTACAAGGTTCCGCGCATCGCGTTCGTCAACAAGATGGACCGCACCGGCGCCAATTTCGCCAAGGTGCGCGACCAGCTGAAGTCGCGCCTCGGCGCGCAGCCGGTGCCGATGCAGGTGCCGATCGGCGCCGAGGACGGCTTTGAAGGCGTGGTCGACCTGCTGAAGATGAAGGCGATCCATTGGGACGTCGCCTCCCAGGGGCTGACGTTCGAATATCGCGAGATCCCGGCCGAGCTGCAGGCGCAGGCCGAAGAAGCGCGCGCGTACATGATCGAGTCCGCCGCTGAAGCCAGCGAAGAGCTGATGGACAAGTACCTGGGCGGAGGCGATCTGTCCGAGGAAGAGGTCATCGCCGGCCTGCGCGAGCGCACCCTGAAGACCGAAATCGTGCCGATGTATTGCGGCAGCGCGTTCAAGAACAAGGGCGTGCAAGCCATGTTGGACGGCGTGGTGCAGCTGCTGCCGTCGCCGGTGGACGTGCCTGCGATCAATGGCGTCGACGTGGATGACGACACCGTGGAGCTGCATCGCGAGTCCAGCGACAAGGCTCCGTTCTCGGCGCTTGCGTTCAAGATCATGACCGACCCGTTCGTGGGTTCGCTGACCTTCTTCCGCGTCTATTCCGGCATGCTCAATGCGGGCGACCAGGTGCTGAACTCGGTCAAGGGCAAGAAGGAGCGCATCGGCCGGTTGCTGCAGATGCATTCCAACAATCGCGAGGAAATCAAGGAAGTGCTGGCCGGCGACATCGCCGCGGCGGTGGGCCTGAAGGATGTCACCACCGGTGACACCCTGTGCGCCATCGATGCGCCGATCGTGCTCGAGCGCATGACCTTCCCGGAGCCCGTCATCTCGATGGCGGTCGAACCGAAGACCAAGTCGGACCAGGAAAAGATGGGCAACGCCCTGAGCCGGCTGGCCCAGGAAGACCCCAGCTTCCGCGTGCGTACCGACGAGGAATCCGGCCAGACCATCATTGCCGGCATGGGCGAGCTGCACCTGGACATCATCGTCGACCGCATGAAGCGCGAGTTCAACGTCGAGGCCAACGTCGGCAAGCCGCAGGTGGCCTATCGCGAGACCATCCGCAAGTCCGACGTCAAGAGCGACTACAAGCACGCCAAGCAGTCGGGCGGCAAGGGCCAGTACGGCCACGTGGTGATCGAGCTGTCACCGATGACCGACGCCGACAAGGCCAACCCGGACGTCAAGAACGATTTCCTGTTCATCAATGACATCACCGGCGGCGTGATCCCGAAGGAATTCATCCCGGCGGTTGAAAAGGGCATGCGCGAAACCATCACCAGCGGGCCGTTGGCCGGCTATCCGGTGGTGGGCGTCAAGGTCAAGCTGGTGTTCGGCTCCTACCACGACGTCGACTCGTCGGAAATGGCGTTCAAGCTGGCTGCGTCGATGGCGTTCAAGGAAGGCTTCCGCAAGGCCAATCCGGTCCTGTTGGAGCCGGTCATGAAGGTCGAAATCGTCAGCCCGGAAGATTACCTGGGCGACGTGATGGGTGACGTGAGCCGTCGTCGCGGCGTGCTGCAGGGTCAGGACGACAGCCCGTCCGGCAAGATCATCAACGCGATGATCCCGCTGGGTGAAATGTTCGGCTATGCCACCAGCCTGCGCTCGATGTCGCAGGGTCGCGCGACGTTCTCGATGGAGTTCGACCACTACGAAGAAGCGCCGAACAACATCGCCGAATCGGTCATCAAGAAGGCTTGATTCGTGATCCGGGGCTCGTGACTCGTCAACGCGCGAGCCCCGCCCGATCCGACTCATTTTGTTCAACAACAATCACGCATTACAGAGGTAACGACAATGGCAAAGGGTAAGTTCGAGCGCACCAAGCCCCACGTGAACGTGGGCACGATCGGTCACGTGGACCACGGCAAGACGACGCTGACGGCGGCGCTGACGAAGGTGGGCGCGGAGCGTTTCGGCGGCGAGTTCAAGGCCTATGACGCGATCGACGCGGCGCCGGAAGAGAAGGCGCGCGGGATCACGATCTCGACGGCGCACGTGGAATACGAATCGCCGAACCGCCACTACGCGCACGTGGATTGCCCGGGCCACGCCGACTACGTGAAGAACATGATCACGGGTGCGGCGCAGATGGACGGCGCGATCCTGGTGTGCTCGGCCGCTGACGGCCCGATGCCGCAGACGCGCGAGCACATCCTGCTGTCGCGCCAGGTGGGCGTGCCGTACATCGTGGTCTACCTGAACAAGGCGGACATGGTGGACGACGCCGAGCTGCTGGAGCTGGTGGAGATGGAAGTCCGCGAGTTGCTGAGCAAGTACGATTTCCCGGGCGACGACACCCCGATCATTTCGGGTTCGGCGCGTCTGGCGCTGGAAGGCGACCAGAGCGAGATCGGCGTGCCGTCGATCGTGAAGCTGGTGGAAGCGCTGGACACCTGGATTCCGGAGCCGGAGCGCGCGATCGACAAGCCGTTCCTGATGCCGGTGGAAGACGTGTTCTCGATCTCGGGCCGCGGCACCGTGGTGACCGGCCGCATCGAGCGCGGCGTGATCAAGGTGGGCGAGGAAATCGAGATCGTCGGCATCCGCCCGACCCAGAAGACCACGGTGACCGGCGTGGAAATGTTCCGCAAGCTGCTGGACCAGGGCCAGGCGGGCGACAACGCGGGCCTGCTGCTGCGCGGCACCAAGCGTGACGACGTGGAGCGCGGCCAGGTGCTGTGCAAGCCGGGTTCGATCACCCCGCACACCGAGTTCGAGGCCGAGGTGTACGTGCTGTCGAAGGACGAGGGTGGTCGTCATACCCCGTTCTTCAAGGGCTACCGCCCGCAGTTCTACTTCCGCACGACCGACATCACCGGCGCGGTGACCCTGCCGGAAGGCGTGGAGATGGTGATGCCGGGCGACAACGTGAAGATGGTGGTGTCGCTGATCAACCCGGTGGCGATGGACGAAGGCCTGCGTTTCGCGATCCGCGAAGGCGGCCGTACCGTCGGCGCCGGCGTGGTGGCGAAGATCATCAAGTGACGCAATCCGCCCGTGCGCGCTGTGCGCGCACGGCTGCGGTTGCGCCATCCCCGCGCAGGCGGGGATCCAGCTTCGACAAGCCGCCAAGCTAAAGGCTGGAGTCCCGCGCTCGCGGGAATGACCAATCGAAAGTTGCAATCAGGGCTTGCGCAGTCCTGATTGCATCCGTTAGAATGCAAGACCCCTGCGGAAATGCGAATTTCCAAAGGAAGCGAAAAGAGGTGCAGGAAGCGCCTCGTATTCGCCAGACAGGGAAATGTCGCACGGCAAGGCCTCGTCCGTTCCGGACTTATCCGGAGCACTTCGGCGGGGCCCTTCGGTGCGTTCATGAATTCCCATGCTGGCGGGCCGGGTGACCGGGCCGCCAGTCTGTTTTCCCGGCATCACCGCAGTAACCGTTGTCCTCACGGGGTGTGGCGCAACTACGCCGTCCCACCTGTCGCTCTTTAGATACAAGGATTTCTCCCATGGCGGACCAGAAGATTCGCATCCGGCTGAAGGCGTTCGATCATCGTCTGATCGACCGTTCGGCCAGCGAGATCGTCGAGACGGCCAAGCGGACCGGCGCGCAAGTGCGCGGCCCGATCCCGCTGCCGACCAAGATCGAGCGTTACACCGTACAGACCTCGCCCCACGTCGACAAAGACGCGCGCGACCAGTACGAAACCCGCACGCACAAGCGCGTGCTCGATATCGTCGACCCCAACGACAAGACCGTGGACGCGCTGATGAAGCTCGAACTCGCGGCTGGCGTTGATGTCCAGATCAAGTTGACCTGAGGAGACCGCAGATGAGCGCGAAGAAATATTCGCTCGGCATCATCGGTCGCAAGGCCGGCATGAGCCGCATGTTCACCGAAGATGGCAAGTCCATTCCGGTGACCTTGATCGAGGCAACCCCGAACCGCATCACCCAGGTGAAGACCGTCGAAACCGACGGCTATTCCGCGCTGCAGGTGACCGCGGGCGTCAAGCGTGCCAGCCTGCTCACCAAGCCGGCGACCGGTCACCTGGCCAAGGCCAAGGTGGAGGCGGGTCGCGGCTTGTGGGAGTTGCGCGTGGAAGCCGACCAGCTCAATGGTTTTGAAGTGGGTGGCGAGATCAAGGCCGACATCTTCAGTGAAGGCCAGATGGTCGATGTGCAGGGCGTGACCAAGGGCAAGGGCTTCCAGGGCACCATCAAGCGCTGGAACTTCTCCATGGGTGATGCCACCCACGGCAACTCGCTGTCGCACCGTTCGCCTGGCTCCATCGGCCAGCGCCAGACGCCCGGCCGCGTGTTTCCGGGCAAGAAAATGGCGGGCCACATGGGTCACGTCAACCAGACCACGCAGGGCTTGCAGGTGGTCAAGGTTGATGCCGAGCGCGGTTTGATTGCCGTGCGCGGCGCGGTCCCGGGTGCCCCGGGCGGCGACGTGATCGTGCGCCCGACGAGCAAGGGAGTCTGAACATGGAACTGAGCATCAATGGCGGCAAGGGCGCCGTGTCGGTTTCCGACGCCGTGTTTGGCCGCGAGTTCAGCGAAGACCTGGTGCACCAGGTCGTTGTTGCCTACCGCAACGCCGGTCGCGCCGGTACCAAGGCGCAGAAGACCCGTTCGGAAGTCAACGGCACCACCAAGAAATCGAAGAAGCAAAAGGGCGGCGGTGCGCGTCATGGCGCGCTGACGGCTCCGATCTTCGTCGGCGGCGGTGTGACCTTCGCGGCAAAGCCGCGCACCTTCGCGCAGAAGGTCAATCGCAAGATGTACCGCGCTGCAATGTCCGCGATCCTGTCCGAGCTGAATCGCCAGGGCCGCATCACCGTGCTCGATGGCTTTGAAGTGGAAGCGCCGAAGACCGCTGGTCTGGTGTCCAAGCTGAAAGAGCTCGGTGCCGGTCAGCGCCCGCTGATCGTCACTGAAGGTGCCTCCGACAATCTGTACCTGTCTGCCCGCAATCTGCCGTATGTGCAGGTGCGTGACGTGCAGGGTCTGGATCCGGTTTCGCTGGTCGGTGCCGACACCGTGCTGATCACCGCTGACGCGGTGAAGAAGATCGAGGAGTGGCTGGCATGAGCGCCAATCTGTATGAAGTGATCCGTGCGCCGCGCGTGTCCGAAAAGACCGCGCGTCTGCAGGAAGTCTCCAACCAATACGTCTTTGAAATCGCGAAGACCGCCACCAAGGCCGATGTCAAGGCTGCGGTCGAGAAAATCTTCGACGTCAAGGTCGAGGCGGTCAACGTGGTGAACGTGAAGGGCAAGTCCAAGTCCTTCAAGTCACGCCAAGGTCGCCGTGGCGACTGGCGCAAGGCGTACGTCACGCTGGCCGAAGGCCAGGCGATTGACGTGATGACGGCCGCGGCCTGAGGAACGACCCATGGCACTGATGACATTCAAGCCCACCTCGCCTGGTCGCCGTTCGGCGGTCCGCGTGGTCACCCCCGGCCTGCACAAGGGCGCGCCCCATGAGGCGTTGCTCGAGAAGAAGAGCAACTCCGGCGGCCGCAATCACCACGGGCGGATCACCACCCGCCACATCGGTGGTGGTCACAAGCAGCATTACCGCATCATCGACTTCAAGCGCGACAAGGAAGGCATTCCTGCGCGCGTGGAGCGGATCGAATACGATCCCAACCGCACCGCGCATATCGCGCTGCTGTGCTACGCCGATGGCGAGCGTCGCTACATCATCGCGCCGAAGGGCCTGAAGGCGGGCGACCAGGTGATCGCGGGTCGTGATGCGCCGATCAAGGCCGGCAATACGCTGCCGCTGCGCAACATCCCGGTCGGTTCCACCGTGCATTGCATCGAGATGAAGCCGGGCAAGGGTGCGCAGATCGCGCGTGCCGCCGGCGCCGGCGTGCAGCTGGTCGCCCGCGAGGGCGTTTACGCAACGCTGCGCCTGCGCTCCGGCGAGATGCGCCGGGTGCCTGCGGAATGCCGCGCCACCATCGGTGAAGTCGGCAACGACGAACACTCCCTGGAGAAGCTCGGCAAGGCCGGTGCGACCCGCTGGCGCGGCGTCAAGCCCACCGTCCGCGGCGCCGCGATGAACCCGGTCGACCATCCGCACGGCGGTGGTGAAGCCAAGGCCGGACAGGGCAATCCGCATCCGGTCACCCCGTGGGGCGTGCCCACCAAGGGTTACAAGACCCGCAAGAACAAGCGCACCCAGCAGTTCATCGTGCGCGATCGCAGGAGCTAATCGGCAATGGCACGTTCACTCAAGAAGGGCCCGTTCATCGACCATCACCTGCAGAAGAAGGTGGAAGTCGCGGGCAACAGCAAGAAGCCGATCAAGACCTGGTCGCGTCGTTCGACGATCCTGCCCGAAATGATCGGGATCACCATCGCCGTGCACAACGGCAAGAACCATGTCCCGGTGCTGATCAACGAGAACATGATCGGTCACAAGCTTGGCGAGTTCGCGGTGACCCGGACGTTCAAGGGTCATGGCGGCGACAAGAAGAGCGGGAAGTAAGGAGATGACCATGGAAGCGAAAGCCATCCTGCGCAGTGCGCGCATCTCCCCGCAGAAGGCCCGCCTGGTCGCCGACCAGGTGCGTGGCCTTCCCGTTGCCCGTGCGCTCGACCTGTTGAAGTTCTCGGACAAGAAGGCTGCAGGCATGATCTACAAGGTCGTGTTTTCCGCAGCGTCGAATGCCGAGAACAACAACGGCGCCGATGCAGACGAGCTGAATGTCATGACCATCATGGTTGATGAAGGTCCCTCGCTGAAGCGCTTCATGGCGCGTGCGAAGGGTCGTGGCACGCGCATCACCAAGCGCACCAGCCACATCACCGTGATCGTTGGCGAGGGCAAGTAATCATGGGTCATAAAGTCAATCCAATCGGCATCCGCCTGGGCATTTCGAAAGACTGGAATTCCAAGTGGTATGCCGGCAAGAAGCAGTTCGCCGGTTACCTGGCCGCCGACCTCAAGGTTCGCGAGATGCTTCGCAAGAAGCTGGCCCAGGCGGGCATCAGCAAGATCCTGATCGAGCGTCCGGCCAACAACGCGCGCGTGACCATCCACACCGCCCGTCCGGGCGTGGTGATCGGCAAGCGCGGCGAGGACATCGAGAAGCTGCGCAAGGAAGTGTCGGACGTGATGGGTGTTCCGGCACACATCAATGTGACCGAAGTGCGCAAGCCCGAGCTCGATGCGCAGCTGGTGGCCGAGTCCATCGCGCAGCAGCTGGAGCGCCGCATCATGTTCCGCCGCGCAATGAAGCGTGCGGTGGGCAATGCGATGCGCCTCGGCGCGCTGGGCATCAAGGTCAATGTCGCCGGCCGCTTGAACGGCGCTGAAATCGCCCGTTCGGAGTGGTATCGCGAAGGCCGCGTGCCGCTGCATACGCTGCGCGCCGACATCGACTATGGCTTCGCCGAGGCGAAGACAACCTACGGCATCATCGGCATCAAGGTGTGGGTGTACAAGGGCGAGATTTTTGATTTCACCCAGATCGGCCAGGAAAAGCAGGATGACTCCCCGGCACCGCGTGGCGGTGACCGTGAGCGTCCGCGCGGCCCGCGCCGCGACCGTGGCGACCGCGCTGAGCGCGGCGAAGCGAGGGACTAAACCATGTTGCAACCCAAGCGAACCAAATATCGAAAGGTCCACAAGGGCCGCAATGAAGGCCTGAGCTGGAACGGCAATGCCGTCAGCTTCGGCGAGTTCGGCCTGAAGGCGACCGCCACCGGCCAGCTCACTGCGCGCCAGATCGAGGCCGCGCGTCGTTCCATCAGCCGTTACGTCAAGCGTGGCGGCAAGATGTGGATCCGCGTGTTCCCCGACAAGCCGATCACCAAGAAGCCGATCGAAGTCCGAATGGGCTCCGGCAAGGGCAATGTGGAGTACTGGGTCGCGCAGATCCAGCCCGGCCGCATGATTTACGAAATCGAGGGCGTAAGTGAGGAGGTGGCGCGCGAGGCGTTCCGCCTGGCCGCTGCCAAGCTCTCGGTCACCACCACTTTCGTGACCCGGACGGTGCGCTGATGGAACTCAAGCAACTGCGTCAGAAGTCGACGGACGAGCTGAAGGCCCACATGGTCGAGCTGCAGAAAGAGCGTTTTGCGCTGCGGATGCAGAAGGCCACCGGCCAGCTGCCTCCGTCCAAGGCCAATGAGCCACGCCGCGTGAGGCGCGAGATCGCTCGCGTCAACACGTTGCTCGGCCAGATGAAGTAAGGAACGGGCGCCATGACCGAACAAACCAAGAAGCTGCATACGGTCGAAGGCCGTGTTGTCAGCAACAAGATGGACAAGACCGTGACGGTGCTCGTCGAGCGCCAGGTCAAGCACGCGCTGTACGGCAAGTACATCCGCCGCTCGACCAAGCTCCACGCCCATGACGCCGACAACGCCTGCAACGAGGGTGATGTGGTGCGGGTGGCCGAGTGCGCGCCGATGTCCAAGACCAAGAACTGGCGGGTGGTGCAAATCCTCACCCGCGCCGCCGAGTAACCAGGAGAGACAGCCATGATCCAGATGCAGAGCTATCTCGACGTTGCCGACAACTCGGGTGCCAAGGAACTGATGTGCATCAAGGTGCTGGGCGGCTCCAAGCGCCGCTACGCAGGCATCGGTGACATCATCAAGGTGTCGGTGAAGGACGCGATTCCGCGTGGCAAAGTCAAGAAGGGCGACGTCTATGACGCCGTGGTGGTCCGCACCCGCAAGGGCGTGCGCCGCCCCGACGGCTCGCTGATCCGCTTCGACGGCAACGCCGCCGTGTTGCTGAACAACAAGCAAGAACCCATCGGGACCCGCATTTTCGGGCCAGTCACCCGCGAGCTGCGCTCCGAGAAGTTCATGAAGATCGTCTCGCTCGCGCCTGAAGTGCTCTGAGCGGAGGAAGGAAAACATGAACCGTATCCGCAAGGGTGACCAGGTGGTCGTGACCACTGGCAACAAGAAGATCAAGGGCCAGACCGGCGAAGTGCTGCGCGTCGATGGAGAGCGCGTGTATGTCGCCAATTTGAACCTGGTCAAGCGCCACACCAAGCCCAATCCCCAGGCCGGCCAGCCCGGTGGCGTGATTGAGCGCGAGGCGTCGATCCACATTTCAAACGTGATGCTGCTGAACCCGGCGACGGGCAAGGGCGAGCGCGTTTCCACCAAGGTGCTCGAGAATGGAACGCGCCTGCGCGTTTTCCGCTCCAGCGGCGAGGCTATCTGACATGAACACCAGGCTCGAAAAGTTCTACAAGGACGAAGTGGTGCCGAAGCTGATGCAGCAATTCGGCTACACCAATCCCATGCAGGTGCCCAAGCTGATCAAGGTCACGCTGAACATGGGCGTGGGCGAGGCGGCCACCAACAAGAAGGTGCTGGAAAGCGCCGTCGCCGAAATGGCCAAGATCTCCGGGCAGAAGCCGATCGTGACGAAGTCGCGCGTGTCCGTGGCGTCGTTCAAGATCCGCGACGGCTGGCCGATCGGCTGCAAGGTGACCCTGCGCCGCGAACGCATGTTCGAGTTCCTCGACCGCTTGATCAACATCTCGCTGCCACGCGTTCGTGACTTCCGCGGCGTGTCGGGCCGTTCATTCGATGGTCGTGGCAACTACAACATGGGCGTGAAGGAACAGATCATCTTCCCGGAGATCGATTTCGACGCCGTTGATGCAATGCGCGGCATGGACATTGCCATCACCACCACCGCGAAGACCGACGCCGAGGCCAAGGCCCTGCTCGAAGCCTTCCGCTTCCCGTTCCGCAACTAAGGACACGTCATGGCCAAGACTTCCATGATCAATCGCGAGACCAAGCGCAACAAGCTGGCGAAGCAGCATGCCGCCAAGCGTGAGGCGCTGAAGAAGGTCATCTCCAGCCAGGATGCGTCCTATGAGGACAAGATGGCCGCCGCGGTCAAGCTGCAGAAGCTGCCGCGCGACTCGTCGCCGTCGCGGCAGACCAGCCGCTGCGTCCTGACCGGCCGTCCGCGTGGCGTGTATGCCAAGTTCGGCTTGGGCCGCAACAAGCTGCGCGAAGCCACCATGCGCGGCGATGTTCCGGGTCTGCGCAAGGCAAGCTGGTAAAAACCTGCTATACTGCTCCGCTACCTGTCGTAAACGCGGCAGTAGCGAATCCGGGGCCTCGCAGGAATGCGGGGCCTTGGCCGCAACAAGCGCCGGAAGCGGCGTCCACAATCCGACAGATTTTCGCGAAAGCGGATATCGGTGCTACTCATCAGGTGAACCTACATGAGCATGACTGATCCCATCGCCGACATGCTGGTCCGCATCAAGAATGCGGCTGCGGTTGGCAAGCCGGCGGTAAAAATGCCGTCCTCCAAGACCAAGGTTGCGATTGCCGCCGTCCTCAAGGACGAAGGCTACATCGCTGACGCCCGGGTGACCCAGAACGGCGCCAAGGCCGAATTGGAAATCGCCCTGAAGTATTTCGAAGGCAAGCCGGTCATCGACACCCTGAAGCGCGTTTCGCGCTCGGGCTTGCGTCATTACCGTGGCAAGGACGATCTGCCGAAGGTGCTTCATGGCCTTGGAATCGCCATCATTTCCACCTCCAAGGGCATCATGACCGACTCGAAGGCGCGCCAGCAGGGCGTCGGCGGTGAAGTCTTGTGCATCGTGGCTTAAGGGAGTAACGACCATGTCCCGAGTTGCCAAGAAGCCCGTTGCCCTGGTCAAGGGTGTCGAAATCAACGTCCAGCCGGAAATCGTCAGCGTCAAGGGCCCCAAGGGCACGCTGAGCATCGCCAAGCCGGCCGGAATCGAAGTCAAGGTCGATGGCGACAGCATGCAGCTGTCCGCCGCCGACGCCGGTCTGGTCCCGCTGACCGGCACCCTGCGTGCGATCCTCGCCAACATGGTGCATGGCGTCAGCACCGGCTTCGAGCGCAAGCTCGAGTTGGTCGGCGTGGGGTATCGCGCCACCATGCAGGGCAAGGATTTGAGCCTGGCGTTGGGTTATTCGCACCCGATCCTGTACGCAGCGCCCGATGGCATCACCATCAATGCGCCGACCCAGACCGAGATCGTCGTGACGGGTGCTGACAAGCAGCTGGTGGGTGAAGTTGCTGCCAAGATCCGCGGCTACCGCCCGCCGGAGCCCTACAAGGGCAAGGGCGTGAAGTATTCCGACGAGACCATCATCCGCAAGGAAGCGAAGAAAGCGTAATCCCGCGGGATAAAGCGTTTTCAGCTTTCGGAGAAGAGAACCATGGAAAAGAAGATCGCCCGCCTGCGTCGTGCCAAGTCCACGCGCTCGCACATTCGTGAACTTGGCGTGCCGCGCCTGTCGGTGTTGCGCACCGGACAGCACCTGTATGCACAGCTGTTCACTGCCGATGGCGCAAAGGTCCTGGCGTCGGCCAGCACCCTGCAGGCCGACGTCAAGGATGGCTTGAAGAACGGCAAGAATGCCGAAGCCGCTGTTCGCGTCGGCAAGGTGATTGCCGAGCGCGCGAAGGCTGCCGGTATCGAGCGGGTTGCGTTTGACCGTTCCGGCTACCGTTATCACGGTCGCATCAAGGCCCTGGCCGATGCTGCACGCGAGGGTGGTCTGCAGTTCTGAGTGATGGCGCGGTGGGCTCAGGTCCGCGCGCCTTGCTTATTCGTCGATGCGAGTGGCATCGGACGCCCCGGTCGGTTGCGGCCGCGGCGGAACACCTGCAACACATCACAACCATAAGCGGCCACGCCGCAAATTCCATCAATCAATCGAGACATCGAAATGGCAGAACAGCGCGAATCCCGCGGGCGTGATCGCAATCGCGACCGCGAAGAAGTCGATGACGGCATGATCGAAAAGCTGATCGCGGTCAATCGCGTCAGCAAGACCGTCAAGGGTGGTCGCCAGTTCACTTTCACCGCATTGACGGTGGTGGGTGACGGCGCAGGCAAGGTCGGCTTCGGCTATGGCAAGGCGCGTGAAGTGCCGGTTGCCATCCAGAAGTCGATGGAATACGCCCGCAAGAGCATGAGCACGGTCGAGCTCAACAACGGCACCCTGCATCACGCGGTGAAGGCCGGGCACGGCGCGGCACGCGTGTACATGCAGCCGGCGTCCGAAGGTACCGGCGTGATCGCCGGTGGCGCCATGCGCGCCGTGCTGGAAGCGGTGGGCGTCAAGAACGTGTTGGCCAAGGCGGTCGGTTCGCGTAACCCGATCAACCTGGTGCGCGCCACGGTCAAGGGTCTGGAGGCGATGCAGTCGCCGACCCGGATCGCCGCCAAGCGCGGCAAGAAGGTGGAGGATTTGATCAATGGCTAATGACACCAAGACCATCAAGGTCCGCCTGGTCAAGGGCCTGCGCGGCACCCAGGCGCGTCACCGCTTGTCGGTGAAGGCGCTTGGCCTGGGCAAGCTCAATAGCGTTCGCGAGCTGAAAGACAGCCCGCAGGTGCGCGGCCTGATCAATCAACTGCATTACCTGGTTCGGGTCGAGGAGTAATCGCATGAAGCTCAATACGCTCAAGCCCGCTGACGGCGCTCGCCAAGACGCACGCCGCGTCGGTCGTGGCATCGGCTCCGGCCTCGGCAAGACCTGTGGCCGCGGCCACAAGGGTTCGTTCGCGCGCGCCGGCAAGGGCAAGATCAAGGCCGGTTTTGAAGGCGGCCAGATGCCGATGCAGCGTCGCCTGCCGAAGATCGGCTTCCGCTCGAAGCTGTCCAACGACTGCGCCGAGGTGTTGCTGTACAAGCTGGACACGCTGCCGGCGGGCGAGGTGGATTTCGCTGCCCTGCGCGCGGCCAAGCTGGTTCCGGCGTCGGCCAAGCGCGCCAAGGTTGTTGCCAAGGGCGAGGTCAGCAAGGCCTACGTGCTGAAGGGCATCGCTGCGACCGCTGGCGCCAAGGCCGCGATCGAAGCGGCCGGCGGCAAGCTGGCGGAGTAAGCCAGGCATGTCGCGCAGCGCGGATGCATTGGCCGGGATCATGGGCGCGGGCAAGTTCGCAGAACTCCGCTCGCGCCTGCTGTTCGTCGTGGGTGCGCTGATCGTCTATCGCATCGGGTGCTACATCCCGGTGCCGGGTGTGAACCCGGAGGCGATGCTGCAGCTGATGAATGCGCAGAAGGGCACCGTGGTGGACATGTTCAACATGTTCTCCGGCGGCGCTCTTTCGCGCTTCAGCCTGCTTGCGCTGAACGTGATGCCATACATTTCTGCCTCGATCGTGATGCAGCTGATGGTCCAGATCCTGCCCAGCCTGAAGGCGATGCAGAAAGAGGGCGAGTCCGGGCGTCGCAAGATCACCCAGTACTCGCGCGTCGGGTCGGTGTTCCTGGCGGTGTTCCAGGCTGCGGGCATTGCCATCGCGCTGCAGCACCAGGGCGCCGGAAGCGGCGTACCGGTGGTCTACAACCCCGGCCCTGGTTTCGTGCTGACGGCGGTGGTGTCACTGACCGCGGGCACGGTGTTCCTGATGTGGCTGGGTGAGCAGGTGACCGAGCGCGGCATCGGCAACGGTGTTTCGTTGATCATTTTCGCCGGGATCGTGGCCGGTTTGCCTGGCGCGGTGTTGCATACCCTGCAGCAGGCCAGCAGCGGTGACATGCAGTGGATCACGGTCTTCGTGATTCTGGCGATCGTGGTGGCAGTCACCTGGTTCGTCGTGTTCATGGAAAGCGGCCAGCGCCGCATCACCGTGAATTACGCGCGCCGCCAGGGCGGCCGCGGTGGTTACCAGAACCAGAGTTCGTTCCTGCCGCTCAAGCTCAACATGTCGGGCGTGATCCCGCCGATCTTCGCTTCGTCGATCATCATGTTCCCGGCGACCGCATCGACCTGGTTCGGCCAGTCGGGCAGCCCGGCGACGGTGTGGCTGCAGAAGGTGAGTCAGATGCTGTCACCCGGCGAGCCGCTGCACATGATCCTGCTGGCTGCGCTGATCATCGGGTTTGCGTTCTTCTACACGGCGCTGGTGTTCAATTCGCAGGAAACGGCCGACAACCTCAAGAAGTCGGGTGCGCTGATTCCGGGCATCCGCCCGGGCAAGGCGACCGGCGAATACATCGACGGCGTGCTGACGCGTTTGACGGGAGCCGGTGCGCTGTATCTGGTCCTGGTTTGCCTGTTGCCGGAGCTGATGCGCACCAAGCTTGGAACGTCCTTCTACTTTGGCGGTACATCGCTGCTGATCGTGGTGGTGGTGGTGATGGATTTCATTGCGCAGATCCAGGCGCACCTGATGTCGCACCAGTACGAGAGCTTGCTGAAAAAGGCCAACCTCAAGGGCGGATCGCGGACGCGTTGATGCGTCCGTGGTTTGCACGGTGAAGCTTGTTGCACCGGCCAGGACGGCCGGGCTGGCCTGAACAGGCCGTTTGTTGGGCCCTGGATGGCAACGAAATACCGCCGGCGTGGAACGAATGCGTCCGCACGGCAACTGGGCGACCTGCGCAATGATCCCGCGCGTGGGTGGCCTCGGACCGATCCGCGTGCCGGAGTAGCGCGCGGGCAGGCCAGGGCGATTTGTCTTGGTACTGCCAGTCCGGGGCCGTCGCCGGAGCATGGGCACACTCCCCATGCCGGGTCTGGCTGCCGCCTCGGTAGCCGGGCTTCCTGAATCGCCGGGATTTGGTTATAATTTCATGTTCACCACGCCGGGACCTTTGGTTCGGCGTCATTTCGTATATCGGAGATCGCCTTATGGCGCGTATTGCAGGCGTCAACCTGCCTGCCCAGAAGCATGTCTGGGTTGGGTTGCAAAGCATCTACGGCATTGGCCGTACCCGTTCCAAGCAGGTCTGTGAAGCGGCCGGCGTCAACACGTCGACCAAGATCCGTGACCTGTCCGAGCCGGAAGTCGAGCGCTTGCGCGCCGAAGTCGGCAAGTGCGTGGTCGAAGGCGACCTGCGTCGCGAGGTCGGCATGGCGATCAAGCGCCTGATGGACCTGGGCTGCTATCGCGGCTTGCGCCATCGTCGTGGCTTGCCGCTTCGCGGTCAGCGCACCCGCACCAATGCTCGTACCCGCAAGGGTCCGCGCAAGGCCATCAGGAAGTAAGGGGTAAATCATGGCCAAGCCAAACGCAGCAAAGACCAAGAAGAAGATCAAGCGCGTCGTCACCGACGGGATCGCCCACGTGCACGCGTCCTTCAACAACACCATCATCACCATCACCGACCGGCAGGGCAATGCGCTGAGCTGGGCGACTTCGGGCGGCGCGGGCTTCCGCGGCTCGCGCAAGTCCACCCCGTTCGCCGCACAGGTTGCCGCGGAGAAGGCCGGCAAGGCTGCTCTGGACTACGGTGTGAAGGCGCTGGAAGTGCGCATCAAGGGCCCGGGTCCGGGCCGCGAATCTGCCGTGCGTTCGTTGAACAACGTCGGCTACAAGATCCTCAACATCATCGACGTGACGCCAATCCCGCACAACGGGTGCCGTCCGCCGAAGAAGCGTCGCGTTTGACGCTCGGGAGCACTAGAACATGGCTCGTTACATCGGTCCCACCTGTAAGCTCGCCCGTCGCGAAGGCGCAGACCTCTCGCTGAAGTCGCCTGCGCGCGCGCTCGATTCCAAGTGCAAGCTGGAGCAAAAGCCCGGCCAGCACGGCGCCAATGTCCGCAAGGGCAAGCTGTCCGATTACGCCACCCAGCTGCGCGAGAAGCAGAAGGTCAAGCGTATCTACGGTCTGCTGGAGCGCCAGTTCCGCAACTACTACAAGAAAGCCGCGACCAAGAAGGGCAACACTGGCGAGAACCTCCTGCAGTTGCTGGAGACCCGCCTGGACAACGTCGTCTATCGCATGGGCTTCGCGGTCACCCGGCCGGCGGCACGCCAGCTGGTCAGCCATCGCGGTGTCACCGTGAACGGCAAGTCGGTCAACCTGCCGTCCTACGCGGTCAAGGCTGGCGACGCGATTGCCCTGTCGGAGAAGGCGGCCAAGCAGTCTCGCGTCAAGGAGTCCCTGGACGTCTCGTCGCAGATGAACCTGTCCCCTTCGTGGGTTGAAGTGGATTCGGGCAAGTTCGCCGGCGTGTTCAAGGCCGTCCCGGATCGTGCGGATCTGCCCAGCGACATCAACGAAGCGCTGATCGTCGAGCTGTACTCGAAGTAAGCCATTGCCACCGGCCTGCGCCTTGTGCGCAGGCCTGCAGGAGACACCACGAATGACGGTTACCGCCACCCAAGTGCTGCGTCCGCGCGGACCGCAGATCGAGCGCATCACCGACACCCGCGCCAAGGTCGTGATCGAGCCGCTGGAACGCGGTTACGGCCACACCCTCGGCAATGCGCTGCGCCGCGTGCTGCTGTCCTCGATCCCCGGCTTCGCGATCACCGAAGTCGAAATCGACGGCGTGCTGCACGAGTACACCACGGTCGAAGGGTTGCAGGAGGACGTGCTTGAAGTCCTGTTGAACCTCAAGGATGTTGCCATCCGCATGCATAGCGGCGACACCGATACCCTGGAGCTGAAGAAGCAGGGTCCGGGCGTCGTCACTGCGGCCGACATCAAGACCAACCACAATGTCGAAGTGCTCAACCCCGGTCACGTGATTGCCAACTTGACCAAGGATGTGGCGCTGAACATGCGCCTCACCATCAGTCGCGGTTTTGGCTATCAGCCGGCCGCCGCGCGTCGCCGCCCGGACGAAGAAGCCCGCACGATCGGCCGATTGATGCTGGATGCTTCGTTCTCGCCGGTGCGCCGCGTCGCCTACGCCGTGGAAGCTGCGCGCGTTGAACAGCGCACCGACCTCGACAAGCTGGTGCTGGAAATCGAGACCAATGGCACCATCGACGCCGAAGAAGCCGTCCGCACTGCGGCCGACATCCTCAGCGATCAGCTGTCGGTGTTCGGCGACTTCACCCATCGCGATCGCGGCGCCAAGCAGCCCGCCGCTTCTGGCGTCGATCCGTTGCTGCTGCGCCCGATCGACGATCTGGAGTTGACCGTGCGTTCGGCCAACTGCCTGAAAGCCGAAAGCATCTATTACATCGGCGATCTGATCCAGAAGACCGAAGTGGAGCTGCTGAAGACCCCGAATCTGGGCAAGAAGTCGCTCACCGAGATCAAGGAAGTGCTGGCCCAGAAGGGGCTGTCGCTCGGCATGAAGCTGGAGAACTGGCCGCCGGTCGGCGTCGCCAGCCATGGCATGATGGGGTGAGTGGACGCCGCCTGGCCGTTGCCCTCAGGCAACGGCTGGCGTTCGCGAACGCCCGGCGCGCTGCGCCGGGCCGGGGTGCAATCGTGGCGCAAGCCGCGGCTCCCGCCCTGCTTTAGCTCTTCTCGAAAGAAGCAACAACGCCGACGAACCAAAGTTCGCGGCATGGCCGGCAAAGGACGCCGGTTCGGGCCACCCGCAGCCCAGGACTCCAACGCCAGGACGGCGACAGCGAACTTCAATCGTTTCAACATTCAACAGGAATCAAATCCATGCGCCACCAGAAATCCGGCCGCAAGTTCAACCGCACCAGCGCCCATCGCCAGGTGATGTTTTCGAACATGGCGGCATCGCTGATCAAGCACGAAATCATTCGTACCACCCTGCCCAAGGCCAAGGAGCTGCGCCGCGTTGCCGAGCCGCTGATCACCCTGGCCAAGGTGGATGGCGTGGCCAATCGCCGCCTGGCGTTCGCGCGCCTGCGCGACAAGGAAGCAGTGGGCACCCTGTTCACCGTGCTGGGCCCGCGTTATACGGAGCGCCCGGGTGGTTACCTGCGCATCCTCAAGTGCGGTTTCCGCGCTGGCGACAACGCGCCGATGGCCTACGTCGAACTGGTGGACCGTCCGCAGGCCGCCGAGTAATTCCGGCCTCGCCTGGCGCGACATCGAAGACCCCGGGAAACCGGGGTTTTTCGTTTTTGCGGCCGGCTGCGCCATAATCGGGAAATTCCACCAAGGCGCACCGATGAATCCGTTCCGCTGGTCGTTCCGCAGTCAGTACCTGCTGGGCTTCGCCTGTTGCGCTGCATTGCTGGCCTATGCGTTGTTCGTGCAGTTCAGGCTCGGCATCGAACCTTGCCCGTTCTGCATCTTCCAGCGCATCTGCTTCGCCGCGCTCGGCGTGGTGTTCCTGCTGGGCGCAATGCATGCGCCGCGTGCGCCGGGAGCGCGCAAATGGTGGGGAACGCTGGCGTTCGCCGCCGCCGCCGCCGGCATGGGCGTGGCGGGGCGGCATTCATGGGTGCAGTTGCATCCGCCGGAGCTGCCGACCTGTACGCCGGGCTGGAACTTTCTGGTCGAACAGAATTCGTGGCTGGGGGTGGTGCGCAAGGTGCTGCTGGCCAATGGCGACTGCAGCAGCATCGATTGGAAATTCCTCGGCCTGTCGATGCCGATGTGGGCGCTGCTGTGGTTCATCGCGCTGGGCGCGGGGGCCTTGTATGCCGGATTCCAACGGCGTCATTCCCATCGGTTCCGCAGGTAACGGTTGCGGCAAACCCGGCCGGGCGGGATGATGCAATGCAACAGATCGCCTTGACCCGTCCATGCCCAACGCACACGCCAGCGCCGCTTCCATTCCCGTATCGCAATCGTCAGGCACGTGGCTGCCTGCCAGCTGGCGCGACAAGCCCGCGTTGCAGATGCCGACGTACCCGGATGCGGCCGAGCTTGCCGCCGCACAGGGCGAACTGCGCGCGCTGCCGCCGCTGGTGACTTCGCGCGAGATCCTGTCGCTCAAGCAGCAACTGGCCGAAGCACAGGAAGGCAAGCGCTTCCTGCTGCAGGGGGGCGACTGCGCGGAAACCTTCGCAGAATGCAATTCCGACGTGATTGCCAACCGGCTCAAGGTGCTGTTGCAGATGAGCCTGGTGCTGGTGCACGGGCTGAAGGTGCCGGTGGTGCGCGTGGGGCGGTTTGCCGGGCAATACGCCAAGCCGCGATCGGCCGATACTGAAACGCGCGGTGATGTCACCCTGCCAAGCTATCGTGGCGATATCGTCAACGGACCGGAGTTCACCGCGCTGGCGCGAGTGCCGGATCCCCGCCGGATGATCAAGGCGCATGCGCGTTCGGCGATGACGATGAACTTCGTGCGCTCGCTGATCGATGGCGGCTTCGCCGACCTGCACCACCCGGAATACTGGGGCCTGGGATGGGTGAGCCAGTCGCCGCATGCCGCCGAGTACCAGCAAATGGTCGCCGGAATCGGCGATGCCGTGCGCTTCATGGAAACGCTGGCGGGGCGGCGCATGCAAAGCCTCAGCCGGGTGGAGTTCTACACCTCGCATGAAGCGTTGCTGCTGCCTTACGAGGAAGCGCAGACGCGCCAGGTGCCGCATGCGGATGGCTGGTTCAACTTGAGCGCGCATTTTCCGTGGATCGGCATGCGCACGGCCGCACTGGATGGCGCGCACGTCGAGTACTTCCGTGGCATCCGCAATCCGGTGGCGGTCAAGGTGGGGCCGTCGGTCACGCCGGACCAGTTGTTGCGCGTGATCGAAGCCCTCAACCCGGACGATGAGCCCGGCCGGTTGGGGCTGATCCACCGCATGGGCGCCGAGCAGATCGCCGTGAAGCTGCCGGCGCTGCTGGAGGCGGTGAAGCGCGAGGGGCGCCGCGTGCTTTGGATCTGCGATGCCATGCATGGCAATACCGAGTCCACCAGCAACGGTTACAAGACGCGTCGCTTCAAGAACATTCGCAGCGAAATCGAGCAGGCGTTCGACCTGCACGAAGCCGCTGGAACAACGTTGGGCGGGGTGCACCTGGAGATGACCGGGGAGAACGTGACCGAGTGCCTGGGCGGTGCGCGGGAGTTGACCGAGCTCGACCTGCAGCGTGCGTATCGCACGACCGTGGACCCGCGCCTGAACTACGAGCAAGCACTGGAGATCGCCATGCTCATCGTGCGCAAGCGCGGTTCGATGGCCGCCTGATCGCTACTTCGCAGCCGGCGTCACCGTGGGCAGGAAGCGCGGTGGCGTCCGCGCCCGGGTGGCATGTTCGAAGGCATAGCCCAGTTCGATCAGCCGCGGCTCGCTCCATGCGGTGCCCATGAACACGATGCCGACCGGCAAGCCGTGTACTTGGCCCATCGGCACGGTCAAGCTGGGGTAGCGCGCGACCGCAGCCGCACCGTAGCCGGCCCCGATGAAATGGTCGCCGTTGATGGGGTCGGTCAGCCACGCGGGGGACATGGCCGGGGCCACCAGCGCATCCAGATGCTGCTCCCGCAGCGCCACGTCGATGCCTTGCGGGCCGGCGAGAAGTCGCGCCCTGTCGCGCGCCTCGATGTACGCCGTGTCGGTCAGCGGGCCCTTCGCCTGCGCCTGCTCGAACAGTTCCTGGGCGAAAAACGGCATTTCGGCAGCAGCATCCCGGGTGTCGAATGCGATCAGGTCGGCCAGCGTCTTGCTTGGCGCGTGGCTGCCCGCCAGATAGCGATTCACGCCGTCCTTGAATTCGTACAGCAGCACGTCCATCTCGGCAGAATCCCACTGGCCGAGGGTCGGGATCCGGGCATCCACCACGGTGGCGCCTGCGGTTCTCAGCGCAGCGATGGCGCGTTCCATCGCCGCATCGGTATCCGGCTGGTAGCCCATCAGCTTGCGCACGACGCCGATGCGCGCGCCTTTCAGCGCGTCCGGCTTCAGGTGCGCGGTGTAGTCGATCGGCGTGGCGTCGCTGCGTTCGGCGGCGGCGGGATCCCCCGCATCCGGCGCGGCGATGACGCCCAACAGCGCGGCAGCATCGGTCACGTTGCGCGCCATCGGGCCCGCAGTGTCCTGCGATTGCGAGATGGGGATGATGCCGCTGCGGCTGACCAGGCCCACGGTAGGCTTGATGCCGACCAGCCCCGCCACCGCCGACGGGCAAATGATGCTGCCGTCGGTTTCGGTGCCGATGCCGACCACCGCCAGGTTTGCCGCGATGGCGGTGCCGGTGCCGGCGCTGGAACCGCAGGGGCTGCGGTCGAGCGCATAGGGGTTCTTGGTCTGGCCACCGCGCCCGCTCCAGCCTGAGGTGGAGCGCGTGGAGCGGAAATTCGCCCATTCCGACAAATTGGTTTTGCCCAGGATCACGGCGCCTGCCGTGCGCAGTCGCGCAACCAGGAACGCATCCGCCTGCGGATGATGGTCTGCAAGGGCCAGTGAACCTGCGGAGTTGGCCATCGGCGTAGCGTCGATATTGTCCTTGACCAGCACCGGGATGCCGTGCAGCGGGCCGCGCATCGTGCCGGCCTTGCGTTCGGCGTCCAGCGCATCGGCCTCCTTCAGCGCATCGGGATTGAGCTCGATGACCGAGTTCAGCGCGGGGCCACGACGGTCGAGGGCCGCAATGCGCTCAAGGTAGGCCTGCACCAGCGCATGGCTGGTCAATTTGCCTGCGGCCATCTTCGCCTGCAGATCGGCGATGGTGGCTTCTTCAAAGGCAAATGCAGGCGCAGCGGGCGCCGCGTTGTCGGCAGTCGCAGGCGGGGTTTGCGGGTTGGGTTGGCAGGCGCCGAGCAAGACGGCGATTGCAAGTGCAAGCGGCAGGTGGCGCATCGGCAGGACTCCCGGGCAATGCGCAAGCATCGCCCGGTCTGCGCCGGCAGGCAACTCAGCGGCGGCGCACGGCCAGGTCGCGCGCCAGCACCCACAGCACGACCACGTTGATCGCGACCACGATCCCGGACAACCAGCCCGGATGCCGCACCAGCGCGTACACATCGAATGGCAGATACAGCGAGACAGTGATGCAGCCCAGCCACGATGCCCACGCCTTGGCGCGCCACAGGCCCCAACCTTCCAGCAGATGCATGATGCCGTACAGCGCGGCGACCAGCGCGGCAAGATGCACGCCGCTCGGGTTGATTTCACCGGCCAGCCAGCCGATGGCGCCGTGATTCGGATCCAGCTGGAAGCGCGCGATCAGCTCATGCACCCAGCGCTGCAGCGGAGCAGGGCCGATGAACTCCAGCCCGCTGGCGGCCAGCAACGCCAGCGCGCCCTTGATGGCTTCGACCAAGGCGATCACGTGTAGCCCCGGATGCGAATGTGGATCCGGGTTGTAGTGCTGCGTGCTCACGGCGTTGCCGCCATTGGCCGCGACGGCGTGGATGCCGCCGACGGCACCCGGGCATGCGACATGCGCATCGGCTTGATCCGGCTGGCCTCAGGCCGAGCGCGACGCGCGCTTGCGGTCGGTTTCGGTCAGGAACTTCTTGCGCAGGCGGATTTCCTTCGGGGTGACTTCGACCAGCTCATCGTCTTCGATGAAATCCAGCGCCTGTTCCAGCGTGTACTTGATCGCCGGGGTCAGCTTGATCGCATCGTCCTTGCCCGAGGCGCGCATGTTGGTCAGCGGCTTGGTCTTGATGGCATTGACGGTGAGGTCGTTGTCCTTGGAGTGGATGCCGATCAATTGGCCTTCGTACACGTTGTCGCCTTCGGCGGCGAACAGCTTGCCGCGTTCTTCCAGCGGGCCCAGCGAATAGGCGGGCGTGGCGCCGGCCGCGTTGGCGATCATCACGCCGTTCTGGCGCTTGGCAATGGCGCCCTGTTCGCGCGGGCCGTAATGGTCGAACACGTGGAACAGCAGGCCCGAGCCCTGGGTCAAGGTGCGGAATTCGTTCTGGAAACCAATCAGCCCGCGCGCCGGGATCATGTAATCGAGACGCACCCGGCCCTTGCCGTCGGGCTCCATGTTCTTCAGCTGCGCCTTGCGCACGCCGAGTTTTTCCATCACGCCGCCCTGGTGCTGTTCCTCGATATCGACCACCAGTTGCTCGACCGGCTCCATCTGCTGGCCGTCGATTTCCTTGATGATCACTTCCGGGCGCGACACCGCCAGCTCGAAGCCTTCACGACGCATGTTCTCGATCAGCACCGACAGGTGCAGCTCGCCACGGCCGGAGACCAGGAACTTGTCGGGGTCGGACCCTTCCTCGACCTTCAGCGCGACGTTGTGCAGGGTCTCGCGCTCCAGCCGCTCGCGGATCTGGCGGCTGGTGATGAACTTGCCGCCGCTGTGTTCCTTGCTGCCGGCGAACGGCGAGTTGTTGACCTGGAAGGTCATGCTGATCGTTGGCTCGTCCACGGTCAGCGCGGGCAGCGCCTCGGGTGCATCGAGCGCGCAGATGGTGTCGGAGATGCTGAGGTCGGCCACGCCGGAGATGGCGACGATGTCGCCGGCCTCGGCTTCCTCGACCTCGACCCGCTCCAGGCCCATGAAGCCGAGCACCTGCAACACCTTGCCCTGGCGCTTCTTGCCGTGACGGTCGATCACGCTGACCGGCATGTTGGTGCGCACCTTGCCGCGCTGGATGCGGCCGACGCCGATCAGGCCGACGAAATTGTTGTAATCCAGCTGGCTGATGCGCATCTGGAACGGGCCGTCCAGATCGACGCTGGGTGCGGGCACGTACTGCATGATCGCTTCGTACAGCGGAGTCATGTCGCCTTCGCGCGCGCTGTCGTCAAGGCTGGCATACCCGTGCAGCGCGGAGGCATACACGATCGGGAAATCGAGTTGCTCGTTGGTGGCGCCGAGCTTGTCGAACAGGTCGAACACCTGGTCGATCACCCAGTCCGGACGCGCGCCGGGGCGATCGACCTTGTTGACGACGACGATCGGCTTGAAGCCCATCGCGAACGCCTTCTGGGTCACGAACCGCGTCTGCGGCATCGGGCCGTCCATCGCATCGACCAGAATCAGCACCGAGTCGACCATCGACAGCACGCGCTCCACCTCGCCGCCGAAGTCGGCGTGCCCGGGGGTATCCACGATGTTGATGCGGTTGCCCTGCCAGGTGATGGCGGTGTTCTTGGACAGGATCGTGATGCCACGTTCCTTTTCCTGGTCATTGCTGTCCATGACGCGTTCAGCGAGCACGGTGCGCTCGTTGAAGGTGCCGGATTGCTTGAGCAGGCAGTCGACGAGGGTGGTCTTGCCATGGTCAACGTGGGCGACGATGGCGATGTTGCGGAGGCGTTCGACGGACATTATTGCGGGGCTCGTTGAAGCCGCACCGGCTACCGATGGGGCAGGCAGGGCGCGCGTGGGAAAGGGAGTAAGCCGGGTATTATATCGTTTTAATGCGCCCATCCGGGTGCCCGGAGATGAACAAGATGAGCTTGATTGCCAATTTCGACACCGCGCGCGGCACCATCCGCATCGAACTGGCGGCCGACAAAGCCCCGCTGACCGTGGCCAACTTCGTCAACCTGGCCCAGCGTGGGTTCTACAACGGGCTGAATTTTCACCGCGTGATCGCCGACTTCATGGTGCAGGGTGGTTGCCCGGAGGGATCCGGCCGCGGCGGCCCCGGTTACCGCTTCGAGGACGAGACCCGCAATGGCCTGCCGCATGAGCGTGGCGTGTTGTCGATGGCCAATGCCGGCCCGAATACCAATGGCAGCCAGTTCTTCATCACCCATGTGCCCTGCGGCTGGCTGGACGGCAAGCACACCGTGTTCGGCAAGGTGATCGAAGGCCTGGACATCGTGGACGCGGTTGCCCAGGGAGATGCGATCAAGTCGATCACCATCGAGGGCGATGCGAGCGCCGTGCTGGCTGCCAACGCCGATCGCGTGGCGGAGTGGAACAAGATCCTCGCAGCCTGATCCAACGACCCCTTCTCCCGCTGCGGGAGAAGGGGGGGGCGGCGTCACTTCCAGCGCAGGGTGTCCAGCATCGCGTTGACCTTGGCTTCGTCGCGCGGGTAGTAGTACTCGACCGGCGCATAGAACAGCGCCAGCGCCAGCCCCCTGTCGTGTTCGAAGGCGGCGGCCATGGCGCGATATTTCAGCCCCGATTCGCTGTCCAGCGTCATTTCGAAACGCAGGCCCTCGCGCCCGCCAAAGCTGACCGGGCGCAGGTTGCTGGTGGCCACGTTGACCGCTCCGGTGGCGCGCATGCCGTCGGCGATCAGGTCGCGCAGTTCGTCCGGGCGCATGCCGCGGTGGTAGAACGCGCCATCCGGACGCCGCTTGGTTTGTTTCTGCCCGAGGAAGATGAACTCGCCCTCGCGCACGGTGGGCACCAGGTGCAGCGAATTGAGCAGCGGCCCGTCGATGGTCCAGAGCTGTTCGCGTGGCGTGCCCATCCGCGTCCATTCCATCCCGGCATCGATGCTGAGGTCGCCACCCGCGGTGGTGCGGCCCGGGGTCACCAGCGGGGCGCCGCTGGCACAGGCTGCCAGCAGCAGCGCAAACAGACTCAGCAGTAGCCAACGGATCGGTTTCATTGCGTGCTCCCGGTGGTGTCGAGTTCGCGCTGGACGAAGGCGCGGTCTTCGGCCTGCGGTGCGTCTTGCAGATAGCGCTGCAGGGCCGCGCGAGCACCGGCGGAGTCGCCGGCTGCACGGCGCGCATAGCCGTGTTCACGCCAGGCGGCTGCGGGTGCGCCGGGCAGGGCGATGGCTTGCGCGTAATACCCGGCCGCCCTGGTCTTGTCGTCGCCTTGGCCGCGTCGGCGATAGGCCTCGCCCAGGTAGAAGGTCAGCAGGCCCTTGTCCTCTGCCGGCGCATCCTCCAGCAGCTCGCTGATGACCAGGATGGAACCGGCATAGCGGCGCTGCGCCAGCTCTTCATCCAGCAATTTGGGGAGCATCGGGCGCACGATGGTGCGGTAGCGCTCGCGGCCCAGGTCCGTGGGGGGATTGGAAATGGCGTCGGCTTCGGCCTTGATGTCGTTCAACCGCTCCTGCGACGCAGGATGCGTCGAGAAGAGTGCAAGCGGGCGATCGTACTTGCGGGTCTGTTCCTCGCGCCACATCCGTGCCCACATGTCGGCACCGGCGTGCGGGGCCCAACCGTGCGCCACCACGCTGGCAAAGCCCAGTCGGTCGGCCTCGCGCTCCATGTCGCGTGAGTACTTGAAAAGCGCTGCCGTGCCGGCCAGGGTGCCAAGTTCCGCCACGCTGCCGGCGCCGGCCCCGTAGGCCACCATCTGGAAGGCGCCCAGCCACGCACTGGCGCTCTTCATCCGGCGCCATTGCCGAAGCGAGTGCTTGGCAGTGAAGTGGCCGGTTTCATGCCCCAGCACAAAGGCCAGTTCGGCTTCGTTGCGGATGCGCAGCAGCGCACCGGTCCACAGCAGCAGCATTCCGTTGGGCGACATGCTGGCGTTGAATTGCGGTACGTCCATCACGTAGATGCGAATGTCCGCGCAGTGCTCGCCGGCCGCCTTGCAGGCGACGCCGCGCACGTAGTCGTTCAGCGCCGGGTCGCGCATCAGCAGGGGCGAGCGCTTCAGTTCGGCTTCGGAGCGCTCCATCGCGTACCAGAGCTCGGCTTCGTCGCTGCCATCCGTCGGCTGGCTGCCGGACGTGGCGCCCGGCTTGGCGGCGGCAAGCGCGGCGCCAGGCAGGGCCAACGCCAAGGCGCTGGCGAGGGCAATCAGGCGCAGGTGGGCGTTCATTTCGCCGGCGCCTGCGGTACGCCCTGAACGCCTTTCAGCAAGTCGTTGGCGGTTTCACGCGCGCCTTGCAAGGTGCGCAGGTCGCCGGTTTGATCGACCAGCAGGTTGTGCCAGACCACCTGGCCGGTGCGCAAGTCCACCAGTGACGCCACGCCAATCTGCATGCCGCCACCAATGTCGCCGCCCAGCAGGAGCAGGCCGGCGATACGCATGGCCTGTCGTCCACCGCTGGCATAACTGTCACGCACATAGGTGAACAGCCCATAGTCCGCCCCGGTGGCCTGCCGCAGATCTGCGGCCCCCGCGCCCAGCGACCAGTCGAATTTCCCGTGCTTGTTGCGCAGCGGGCCCTGGCCGATGCTGCGACTGAACTGCAGGATGCTCATCGATACCGCCTGGCTGAGCAGATACAGCTGCCGGCGGCGATCGTCGGGGCCGGCATCCGCCGGCAGCGTGTAGTCGGGCACCATGCCGATGCCCTGGCGCGCCAGCAGTTCGCGCGCCGCCTGCGGGTAAAGCAGGCGCGCGCTGTTGCTCCACTCCTTGCGCGGCTCGGCCATGCCGCCAGCGGCAAGCTCGGACAACTCGATGTCAGGCTCGATCAGGACCACCGTCCCGGCGATCGGCAGCGGCTTCCCGGCGGCGTCGGTGGCGGTGCGCACGCTGGTGGAAGCGCAGCCCGAAAGCAGCGCCAGCGCGGCCAGCAGCAGGAGGGAGGAAAGCCAGCGCACAGGCGTTCCGGAGGCAGTCGAGCGGTGCGGCTGTGTTAGCATTTCAAGGCTTACTCCCACGTCCCCGCCGCGCGTGCGCGGCCAATTGCAGAGGTTCCCCACGATGCCTCAGTTTGCCCGGCGCATTGGCCGCGCCAAGCCCAGCGTCATCATGCAGGTCGCCGAAAAGGCCAAGCGCCTGAAGGCTGACGGCCGCGACATTATCAGTTTTTCCATCGGTGTCCCCAACTTCCTGCCCGGCGAGCATGTGTATGCCGCCGCCCGCGAGGCGTTGGCGAAGGACAGCGGGCAGTACGGCAGCAATCGCGGCAGCGATGCCCTGCTGGATGCCCTGTTGGCGCACGTTGCCAAGCTGGGGCTGAACGATTACGGGCGCGCCAACTGCGCCACCGGCATCGGTGCCAAGCACGTGATCTACAACCTGGCCGAAGCATTGCTGGATGAAGGCGACACCATCGCCTTTGCAGTGCCGTACTGGACCAGTTATCTGGATATCGCCGAAATCGTCAACGCCAAGGTCGAACTGCTGCCGTGCCCGGCATCGCAGGATTACAAGATGACGCCGGCACAGCTGGATGCCGCGCTGGCGAAGAAGCCCAAGGTGTTCCTGTTCAACAATCCGTCCAACCCGACCGGCATGGTGTACACCAGCGAAGAAATCGCGGCGCTGGCCGAGGTGCTGGTGAAGTATCCGGACACCTGGATCATCACCGACGACATCTATAACCGGATGCTGTTCGACGGGCTGGACTACGCGAATTTCGTGCAGTTCCGCCCGGAGCTGCGCGAGCGCACGATTTTCATCGACTCGCTGTCGAAGACCTACGGCATGCCGGGTTGGCGCGTGGGGTTCATGGTGGGGCCGGAATCGGTGGCCAAGGCGGTCACCACGATGAATTCCAACCACATCACCAATCTCCCGGAAATCGTCACCGCCGCGGCGATCGCCGCACTGAATGGCCCGCAGGATGTGCCCACGCAGAAATGCGCGGAGTTCCAGGCCAAGCGCGACCAGGTCATGGCGGTGATGGATGCGATCCCCGGCGTGGTTTGCCCGCGGCCACAGGGTGCGTTCTACGTGTTCCCGGATATCAGTTGCGCGTTCGGCAAGTCGCATGGCGGCGTGAAGATCGAAAACGACGTCGATTTCTGCAACGTGCTGCTGGAGGCCAAGGGCGTGGCCTGCGTGCCCGGCTCCGCGTTTGGCGAACCCAAGGCGCTGCGCATCAGCTACACCTGCCCGACGCCGCAATTGGCGCCTGGCCTTGCGCGGTTCCAGGAATTCTTTGCCGAGCTCGTCTGAGCCGGCATCCCCCCAAATCTCCGGCGGGCCTGGCCCCGCCACCCCACAGGAGTCCATGACATGAAAGCCCCCGTTCGAGTTGCCGTCACCGGTGCTGCCGGCCAGATTGGTTACGCGCTGCTGTTTCGCATCGCCTCTGGCGAAATGCTGGGCAAGGACCAGCCGGTCATCCTGCAGATGCTGGAACTGCCGATGGAAAAAGCCCAGGCGGCGCTGAAAGGCGTGATGATGGAGCTGGAAGACTGCGCGTTCCCGCTGCTGGCCGGCATGGTCGGTACCGATGACGCCGAGGTCGCGTTCAAGGACGCCGACTACGCACTGCTGGTCGGCGCGCGTCCGCGCGGGCCGGGCATGGAGCGCAAGGACCTGCTGCTGGAAAATGCCAAGATCTTCACCGCGCAGGGCGCAGCGCTGAACAAGGTGGCGTCGCGCAACATCAAGGTGCTGGTTGTCGGCAACCCGGCCAACACCAATGCCTACATCGCGATGAAGTCCGCGCCGGACCTGCCGGCAAGGAACTTCACCGCCATGTTGCGTCTGGATCACAACCGCGCGCTGTCGCAGCTGGCCAGCAAGGCGGGCGTGGCGGTGGCTGACATCGAGAAGATGGCGGTGTGGGGCAACCACAGCCCCACCATGTATCCCGATTACCGCTTCGCCACCGTGGGCGGGCAGTCGCTGAAGGACAAGATCAATGACGCCGACTGGAACGCCGGCACGTTCATTCCCACGGTCGGCAAGCGTGGCGCCGCGATCATCGAAGCGCGCGGCTTGTCCTCGGCCGCTTCCGCTGCCAATGCCGCCATCGACCACATGCACGACTGGGCGCTTGGGACCAGCGGCAAGTGGGTGACGATGGGCGTGCCGTCCGACGGCAGCTACGGCATCCCCGAAGGCATCATTTACGGGGTGCCGGTGACCTGCGCCAACGGCGAGTACACCCGCATCGAAGGCCTGCCGGTGGACGACTTCAGCCGTGCGGCAATGGACAAGACCCTGGCCGAGCTGGAAGAAGAGCGCGCCGGCGTGGCGCATCTGCTCTGATCGAACAGCGAGGCGGCCACCTGGCCGCCTCGTGCTATGGGGGATAGCGATGCGTGATATCCGCTGCGTGGGCGCTGCACTCGTTGCCGTTGCTCTGCTATTGACGATGCCTTGTGCATCCGCGCAGGAAGCGACGACAGCGCCCGAGCCCGAGGCGTCTGTGGTTGAGCCTGCGAGTGGCAGGCCGCAATGCCATGCCGAGCTGGCGAAGCGCGGGCCATTCCCGACGCCGAATTCCATCGTGCGCAACATCCGCTTGCAGGCAGGCAAGAGCGCGCGTCTGCCGTTTGCAACGGGCGAGAGTCTGGTCGAGGTCGTCCAGTTGCCTGTGTTTGCGAAGCCGTACCAGATCGAGTTCTGGCTGTCCTTCGACTTGAACCTGCGGAAGGCGAACGAAGTCATGGTGCCTTCCGTGATGCTGGTCGATGCGGACTTCTGCGAAGTCGCGAATCCGGGTGAGCCGCAGTTCAAGCCGGAAGCCAGTTTCTTCACGGGTACCCGCCAAACCAAAGGGCGTGTCCCGGTGAACGACGGATCACCGAAGTACGCGCTGGTCTATACCGACGCACGGCGTGTCGATGAGCCGGCGAAAGTCAGCATCGACAATGTGCCGTTCGATTTCGTGCGGGCCGCAGAGGGCTATGTGATGGTGCGGTTGAACAAGTAGCGTGCGCTGGGTCTTGCCCGGCGTTTTCGCGGCGGGTCGACCACTACGTGTTCGGCATGAGGATCCGGTTGCACATATCGCGGAAGTGCGACGCAGCGTGCTGGGAGCGCTGGATGCCGACACGCTGGTGAAACTGCGCGAGCAAAGCAGCCCAGAGTTGTAGCGCCTCGGGACCGGGGCGGGTGACGGGGTAAAATACCGGATTCGCAAGGAGTTGCCATGACCAATACGTCTGCAGGCGCCCGCTTTCGCGCCGCGATCCAGGAAGAATCCCCGCTGCAGGTGATGGGCGCGATCACTGCCTACGCCGGCCTGATGGCCAGGCGGGTCGGCTACCGGGCGCTGTATTTGTCCGGCGGCGGCGTGGCGGCCAACTCGCTGGGCATGCCCGACCTCGGCATCAGCACGATGGAAGACGTGCTGACCGATGCCCGCCGCATCGTGGACGCCACCGGGATGCCGCTGCTGGTGGACATCGATACCGGCTGGGGTGGCGCATTCAACATCGGGCGCACCATCCGCAACTTCGAGCGCATCGGTGTGGCGGCGGTGCACATGGAAGACCAGGTCGGGCAGAAGCGCTGCGGGCATCGTCCGGGCAAGGAAGTGGTGACCAAGGCCGAGATGGTGGACCGGGTGAAGGCTGCGGTGGATGCGCGCACCGATGCCGGCTTCGTGATCATGGCGCGCACCGACGCCGCGGCGGTGGAGGGCATCGACAGCGCGATCGAGCGGGCCGTGGCCTATGTCGAAGCCGGTGCGGACATGATCTTCCCGGAAGCGATGACGACGCTGGACGACTACCGCAAGTTCAAGGCGGCGGTGCAGGTGCCGATCCTCGCCAATCTCACCGAATTCGGCAGTACGCCGTTCTATGCCACCGACGAACTGCGCGATGCCGGCGTCGATATTGCCCTGTATTGCTGCGGTGCCTATCGCGCGATGAACAAGGCGGCGCTCAATTTCTACGAAACCGTGCGCCGCGAAGGCACGCAGGCGCGCATCATCGACACCTTGCAGACGCGCGCCGAGCTGTATGACTTCCTGGGCTATCACGCCTATGAAGACAAGCTGGATGAGCTGTTTGCCAACAAGTGAGGGCGGAGATGGGCATGCACTTCATTGCAACTGCCATCGTGCCTGCAGTCGTGCATGGCGATAGGCACTCGCGAGGCGTTGCGTGGTCGCCGCGCCTGGTGCCGGGAACGTGAAGGGGCAGACCATGGCAAATCCATTCATCGCCACCAAGGTTGACCGCCTCAAGACCGCGCAGCGGCTGCTGCAGAAGGAGTTGCAGCAGCTGCCTCCGCAGGAGCGGCTGGTGGTGGAGCGCTTCATCGCGCGCCGCAGCGTGGCGCGCAATGTCGAGCGCGAGTTCCGTGATTCGCGCACGTTTGGAGAGCGCGTGGCTGACCGGGTGGCCACCATCGGCGGCAGCTGGCGTTTCATCATCGCGTTCGGGCTCGTCCTGGTGGGCTGGGTGGCATTGAACGTGGCGATGGGCAAGCCGTTCGACCCGTACCCCTTCATCCTGCTCAACCTGGTGTTGTCCTGCCTGGCGGCGGTGCAGGCCCCCATCATCATGATGAGCCAGAACCGGCAGTCCGATTCCGACCGGATGCAGGCGCAGCACGACTACGAGGTGAACATCAAGTCGGAGCTCGAAATCATGCAGGTGCACGAAAAGCTCGATCATCTGCGCGAGCAGGACTGGGCGACGCTGGTGGAGTTGCAGAATCGCCAGATCGAGATGTTGGGCTCGCTGCTGGAGCGCGTTGCGCATCTTGAAACGAACAAGCGCTGAAAGAGCGCAAACAAGGGCCATTGGAGAAACGTCGATGAGTGAACAAACCGCAGTTCCGGGCTTCAAGCCGAAGAAATCCGTTGCCCTGTCCGGCACCACCGCAGGCAACACCGCGCTGTGCACCGTTGGGCGCAGCGGCAACGACCTGCACTACCGTGGCTATGACATCCTCGACTTGGCCAATACCTGCGAGTTCGAGGAAATCGCCCATTTGCTGGTGCATGGCAAATTGCCGACACGCGCCGAGCTGGTGGCATACAAGGCCAAGCTGAAATCGTTGCGTGGCATCCCGGCGGCGGTCAAGGCAGCGTTGGAGGAACTGCCGCCATCGGCGCACCCGATGGACGTGATGCGCACCGGTGTCTCGGTGTTGGGCTGCGTGGCGCCCGAGAAAGACGACCACAACCATCCTGGCGCGCGCGACATTGCCGACAAGTTGATGGCCAGTTTCGGGTCGATGCTGCTGTACTGGTATCACTACAGCCACAACGGCCGCATCATCGATGTGGAAACCGAAGACGATTCCATCGGCGGCCACTTCCTGCACCTGCTGCATGGCGAAAAGCCGCAGGAGTCATGGGTGCGTGCGATGCATACCTCGCTGATCCTGTACGCCGAGCACGAATTCAACGCCTCCACCTTCACCTGCCGGGTGATCGCCGGCACCGGAAGCGACATGCATTCCTGCATTGCCGGCGGCATCGGTGCATTGCGCGGCCCCAAGCACGGCGGCGCCAACGAGGTCGCGTTCGAAATCCAGAAGCGCTATGACAATCCGGACGAGGCCGAGTCCGACATCCGTGCGCGGGTGGAACGCAAGGAAGTCATCATCGGCTTTGGCCACCCGGTGTACACCGTGTCCGATCCGCGCAACAAGGTGATCAAGGAAGTTGCGCGCGAGCTGTCCGTCGAACAGGCGAACATGAAGATGTACGACATCGCCGAGCGCCTGGAGTCGGTGATGTGGGACATCAAGAAGATGTTCCCCAACCTCGACTGGTTCAGTGCCGTGAGCTACCACATGATGGGGGTGCCCACCGCGATGTTCACCCCACTGTTCGTTCTGGCACGCACGGCAGGGTGGAGCGCGCACATCATCGAGCAGCGCATCGACGGCAAGATCATTCGCCCCAGCGCCAACTACACCGGGCCGGAAGATCGCGCCTTCGTGCCGATCGACCAGCGCTGAGGTCGTTGCCACCCACGAAAAAGGCCGCGCTCGCACGCGGCCTTTTTTGTTTTCCGGAGGCGGGAGCTCAGAGCAGGCCTTCGGCCTTCATCGCCGCCTGCACGCCCGGGTCGGCGGCCATGTGCGCGTCGAAACGCG
This sequence comes from Thermomonas paludicola, assembly GCF_024498955.1. Classification (GTDB taxonomy): domain Bacteria; phylum Pseudomonadota; class Gammaproteobacteria; order Xanthomonadales; family Xanthomonadaceae; genus Thermomonas; species Thermomonas paludicola. The sequence goes on from NZ_CP093311.1 coordinate 584,765, forward strand.
CCAGATGATCCAGGCCGGACAGGTCGATGCCGGTCTTCTTTGCCCATTGGGTCACCACGAACAGGTAAGCATCCGCGATCGAGCGGCTGCCGGTCAGCCACTCCTTGCCGGCCAGCTGTGCATCGGCGCGTGCGAACAGGCCGCGCAGTTGTTGGCGGGCATTGGCATGGCTTTTGTCGATGGCAGTCTGGTCTTCCAGATAGCCGGTGGCGCCGAACAGCGGTTTGAACGCCGGGTGCAGGTCGGCATTGACGAAGGCCAGCCAGCGATTGACCTCGGCGCGGCCTTCCGGGGTGCCGTCGCCGCACAGCCCGGCGTCGGGGAAGCGGTCGGTCAGGTAGTGGAGGATGGCCGAATTCTGGGTCAGCACCCAGTCGCCCACCTGCAAGACCGGCACTGCGCCGGCCGGGTTGAGGGCAAGGAACGCGGGCGTTTGCCGCTCATCGCGAGTGACGATCTGCGCCTCGAAGGGTGCGCCGATCCAGTGCAGCACGATATGGTCGGCAAGCGAGCAGGCGCCGGGCGAGGTGTAGAGCTTCATGTGGTGGCCTTCGGTTCAAGGAAGGCCACTATCCCGGATCAGGGGGGAAGCGTCGATGCCAGCCAACGCAACGCTGCGTTGTGGTTGCGGTGCAACGATCAGCTGCTGTGGCGCGGCGGCAGGCGTTGCACCTTGTAGAAGGTGTGGTCGCCGATCGTTGCAACTTCGTTCGAGGAGCTCCAGCTGGGGTTGGCGATGGCCGTTGCGGCAAAATGGCTGGCGCCAGGCACCACCAGTTTGCGTTGGTCACGGGGCAGCGCCCAGTTGCGTTCGGACTGCATGGCGACGCCGACGGCCTCGGTCCAGGCGTCGATGTTGGACAGCCGGGTCTGCGGGGACAGCAGTGCCGGCGCAAATTGTTTGCGTGCCGTCACGACCTGGCACAGGTTGCGCCCCCACAGGCCGCTGTCGCGGCGACGCAGGGCAACTTCAGCGACGGCTTGCTGGCCGAGGGCGGATTGATCGCGTGCTTCCAGATAGACGGTCGTGGACAGGCACAGCGAATCGGCTGCAGGCTGCGGCAGGACGTGCGCCAGCCAGAGAATCCAGGCCAGTTTCATGATTGACTCCTTGCTCCGTTGCGGCGCAGGGCGTTGCGATCGTCGAAACGATGCCGCGCGCATGCGTCATGGCGTACTGGGGAGGGCGGCAGCTCTGTGGCGGCCTTTGCCCGGGCGCGCCACCCGTCGGAAAGGGGTCGGGCGGCGTGCCGGTTAACCTGGGTGGATCACGCCAAGGGGCGGTCGGTCAGGCGGAAAGTTGGCGCAAGGTAGGGGGTGTTTCCCCAACGCCAGCTGAATGGCCGGAATGGAAGCTGCTGATTGGATTGGAATTTGTGTGCCGGGTTCCGACCTACAGCGCGGCCGCCAAGCGACTGCCTTCGTCGATGGCGCGCTTGGCATCCAGCTCGGCGGCAAGCTTCGCGCCGCCGATCAGATGCACGTTCGCGCGGCGTGCCTGCAGGGCATCGAACAACCCCCGGCAGGGTTCCTGGCCAGCACACACCACCACGTGATCCACCGCCAGCGTCTGCTCGTTGCCATCCACGCGGAGATGCAGGCCGTCGTCATCAACGCCCGCATAGTCCACGCCCCCCAGCATCTTGACCGACTTGGCCTTGAGCGTGGCGCGATGGATCCAGCCAGTCGTTTTGCCCAGCCTTGCCCCCAGCTTTCCGGGTGTTCGTTGCAACAGCCAGATTTGCCGCGCGGCGGGTTCCGGCTGGGCGCTGACCAACGCACCGGGGGCATTGAATGTGGCGTCCACGCCCCATTCCGCCATCCAGCGCGTGGTATCCAGGGTGGGTGAAGTCCCGGCTTGTGCCAGAAACTCGGCAACGTCGAATCCGATCCCGCCGGCACCGATGATCGCCACCCTGTTGCCGGGAATCACGCGGCCCTGCAACACGTCGAGGTAGCTGAGCACCTTGGGATGATCGAAGCCCGGCAAGTCCAACGGACGCGGGGTGACGCCAGTGGCAACCACCACATGATCGAAATCCGCCAGCGTGTCGGCATCCGCCCACGTATTCAAGCGCAATTCGACGCCGGTCTCCTGGATGCGGTGGCGGAAATAGCGCAGGGGTTCGTAAAACTCCTCTTTGCCGGGGATGCGCTTGGCCATGTTGAATTGGCCGCCGATGTCATCGGCGCCGTCGAACAGGGTGACGCGATGGCCGCGTTCGGCAGCCACCGTGGCACAGGCCAGGCCGGCAGGCCCGGCGCCGACCACGGCGATGGACTTCAGTGCGGGTGCTTTCGTGTAGTTCAGTTCGGTTTCCGCGCAGGCACGCGGGTTGACCAGACAGCTGGCGCGCTTGTTCTCGAAGACATGATCCAGGCAAGCCTGATTGCAGGCGATGCAGGTATTGATGGCCTGTGCGCGATTGGCGCTGGCCTTGTTCACCCACTGCGGATCGGCCAGCAGCGGCCTTGCCATCGAGACCATGTCGGCGTGGCCGGCGGCGAGCACGGCTTCCGCCACGTCGGGCATGTTGATGCGATTGCTCGCGACCAGCGGGATGCGCACGTGTGGTTTGAGCTTGGCGGTGGCGCCGACGAAGGCCGCACGCGGCACCGAGGTGGCGATGGTGGGGATGCGTGCCTCGTGCCAGCCGATTCCGCTGTTGAGGAGAGTGGCGCCTGCGGCTTCCACGGCCTTGGCTTGGGCAACGATGTCGTTCCAGCCGTTGCCGCCTTCGACCAGATCCAGCAGCGACAGCCGGTAGATGAGGATGAAGTCCGGTCCGCAGGCCTCGCGCACGCGGCGCACGATGTCCACGGCGAAGCGCATCCGCCCCGTCGCATCGCCGCCCCAGGTGTCGCTGCGGCGGTTGGTGCGCGGGGTGGTGAACTCGTTCAGCAGATAGCCTTCCGACCCCATGATCTCCACGCCGTCGTAGCCGGCCTCGCGCGCCAACTTGGCCGCGGTGGCGAAATCGCCGATTTGGCGATCGATGGCACGTGCCGACAGTGCGCGTGGCGTGAACGGGTTGATCGCCGACTTCAGCTTCGACGGCGCCACCGACAGGGGGTGGTAGGCGTAGCGGCCGGCATGCAGCAGTTGCAGGCAGATCTTGCCTTCATGCGCATGCACCGCCGAGGTGACGTGCCGATGCCGGCGCACGTGCCAGGGCAACGAGAGTCGGCCGGCGAACGGCTTCAGCCACCCAACGATATTGGGGGCGAAGCCGCCGGTGACCATCAGCCCGACGCCGCCTTGCGCGCGCTCGGCGAAATACGCGGCCAGCTTCGGGAAGTCGGCGCTGCGATCCTCCAGCCCGGTATGCATCGAGCCCATCAGGACGCGATTGCGCAGGGTGGTGAATCCCAGGTCGAGTGGGGCGAGCAGGTGTGGGTATGGAGTCGTCATCGTCGAAGCATACCGTTACGTATGGTTCGGTGCATGCCTGCGCGCAGCCTCGGGTGGCCCGGGCCGAGGGGGGCGCTTGGCAAAGGAAGAAGCGTTATGTTAGTGTTAACGCGGCTTTCACCTGCCGAGCGTTATCGTGCGCCGGCTGCGTGCGGACACGGCCGCCAGAAGCAACAAAAATTTTGCGTCGCGGTTTCTTTCACTGAATCAAGGAGTTGAGCATGAACAAGAAACTTCTCTGTGCTGCCCTGTTGGGCGGCCTGGGTCTGGCGCAGGCTGCGTCTGCCCAAGAGTTTGATGATCGTTGGTATGTTTCCGGGTCGACCGGCGTGAACCTGCAGGATCATGACCGTGGCACCGAAGACGCCATCTTTGGCACCGTCGGATTCGGAAAGTTCCTTAATCCGAACGTTTCGCTGGATACGGAACTGAACTATCAGAACGCCCACAAGAACATCAATCGCAATCTGTGGTGGAGTCAGTACGGCGTGTCGGTGGACGCGCGCTACCACTTCCGTCATGCGGATTCCAAATTCTGGCCCTATGTGCGCGGCGGTATCGGCTTGCAGCGTCATGAGGAAGAGTTCAACTCTGCGCCGAACCCCATCAATCCTGGCAGGCACAAGGATTCCAACGCGGCGGTGAACTTGGGCGTCGGCATGCAGCTGAATCTCGGTCGCGTCAATGTGCGTACTGAAGTCGGTAGCCGCATTGACTTCGACAACAAGCAGGCACGTATCGGCTCGCAGGAAAACCTGTTCACCGACGTATTGGCGTCTGTTGGCCTGACCATGGCCCTCGGCCCGGCTCCAGTGGCAGCCGTTGCGCCTGCGCCGGCCCCGCTGCCGACCTGCGCCGATATGGATGACGACGGCGACGGCGTCAACAACTGCAACGACAAGTGCCCGGATTCGCAGGCTGGCCAGACCATCGGTCCTGACGGTTGCCCGGTGCCGGTGTCGATCGACCTGAAGGGCGTCAACTTCGACTTCGACAAGGCGACCCTGCGTCCGGACGCCGTGGCGATCCTGAGCGAAGCCACCGAAATCCTGAAGCGCTATCCGGAGCTGAAGGTGGAAGTGGCCGGTCACACTGACCAGTGCGGCAAGGACGATTACAACCAGAAGCTGTCCGAGCGCCGCGCCAAGGCCGTTTACGACTACCTGACGAGCAATGGCGTTGACGCTGGTCGTCTGGCGGGCCCGAACGGTTACGGCGAGAGCCGCCCGCTTGAGGACAAGGGTCAGACCATGCCGGGTTGCAAGAGCGAAATCAACCGCCGTACCGAGCTGAACAGCCAGTAATCGCGGTTGCGCAACAGGTAAGACACGAAGCCCGGCCGAGTGCCGGGCTTCTTTTTTTCATGGTCGCGTGCGTGGGCGCGCATGGTCGTCATGCTGCAATCTGGCTACACTGTCCGCACTTGTTGGGGAGCACCATGATGCTGTTGATCCACCGCGCAGTGTTCGCTGCCGCTTGCTTCGCCGCGCCGCCGTTGGCGCATGCCGGGGGCGAGGTGTGCCAGGTTGCCGTGGTTTCGGCCACGCCGATCCGTCCGACGGTCGTGTCGTCGGTGGCGATCGAGCTGGCACCGGCCAATCCCCAGCTTGGTGGCGGCAGCGGCGTGTTGGCGCAGTCGTTCGATGAGGCGCTGTCGGTGGATAACGTGCTGGCCAGGATCCGCATCGACGGTTGCCATGCGATGGCCAAGGCCTCCCTGCCGTTGCAGGGCGGAAGCATCGATCCGGCGGGTTACAAGCCGCAGACCGCGTTCGACAACACGCCGTGGCGCTTCAACATGACGCAGAACGGCAAGCGCATGACCGCCGATGAGTTCGACGCGTGGATGAAGTCGCGTGGCGTGCGCGTGGTCGGGCGCAAGGATGCCTCGCAGCAGGATAGTCCTGCCGCAGCCGTACAGGCGACGAAATAACCTGCGTCACCGCAGGCGCAGCACATGGGGAACGATGGCGCGCGCAGGGTCGGGTTGGCGCGCGTTTTGTCCAAGCGCGGGCTATGCTCGCGCAGCGAGGCGCAGCGCCTCATCCTGTCCGGGCGCGTGCGCCTGGGCGGCCGCATCATCCGCGATCCCGAACATGCGGTGGGCGATCAGCAGCATGCCTTCATAGAAATCGATGGCGCCCAGGCCGCAGCGATCGAACCGCGCTACCTGATGCTCAACAAGCCGCGCGGACTGGTGACTACCGCCTGCGACGAACATGGCCGCGCGACCGTGTATCGCTGTTTCGATGGCGCGGACTTGGGCTGGATCGCACCGGTGGGACGCCTGGACAAGGCCAGCGAAGGCTTGCTGCTGTTCTGCAGCGACCCGCAGTGGGCGGCGCGAGTTACCGATCCGGACAGCGGCCCGGACAAGACCTATCACGTGCAGATCGATTGCGTTCCGACTGCGGCGACGCTGCAGGCGTTGCAGGCTGGCAGGTTGAGCGAAGGCGAATCATTGCACGCCAAGTCGGCAACGCTGCTGCGCGCGGGTGCCAAGAACGCCTGGTTGGAAATCGTGCTGGATGAAGGGCGCAATCGCCAAATACGGCGACTGCTTGCGGCGTTCGATATTGCCGTGTTGCGGCTGGTGCGAGTGGCGATCGGGCCGCTGCAGCTGGGCGATTTGCCGAAGGGGCGATGGCGTGAATTGACTGCGGCAGAAATTTCCGGGTTATCGAAGCAGCAGCCCGCTGTTTGAGCCATGGACCCGTGGCAGCCGGAATGCCGCGGGGCGGGTGAGCGAGCACTGACCCGCGGGTCAGCGCTTGATGACGTCGAGTTCCTTCCCGATCTTGATGAACGCATCAATGGCACGATCCAGCTGCTCGCGGGTGTGCGCCGCGCTGATCTGGGTGCGGATGCGCGCCTGGCCCTTGGCCACCACCGGGAAGAAAAAGCCGATGGCGTAGATGCCCTCTTCGAGCAGGCGCTCGGCGAAACGCTGCGCCAGCGGTGCGTCGTAGAGCATTACCGGGCAGATAGGATGCACGCCGGGCTTGATGTCGAAGCCGGCAGCCGTCATCCGGCTGCGGAAATGCGCGGTGTTGTCCTGCAGTCGCGTGCGCAATTCGCCAGCGGAGGCCAGCATCTGGAAGGCCTTGATGCCAGCGGACACCACGTGCGGCGGCAGCGAGTTGGAGAACAGGTACGGCCGCGAGCGCTGGCGCAGCAGCTCGATCACTTCCTTTTTCGCGGTGGTGAAGCCGCCCAGCGCGCCACCCATGGCCTTGCCCAGGGTGCCGGTGAAGATGTCGATCCTGTCCATCACGCCCTTGACCTCGGCGCTGCCGCGGCCGGTGGCGCCGAGGAAGCCGGTGGCGTGGCATTCGTCGATATGCACCAGCGCACCGTATTTGGCGGCCAGCGCGGTGATCTCGTCCAGCGGCGCGATGAAGCCGTCCATCGAGAACACGCCGTCGGTGGTGATCATGATCGTGCGCGCGCCGTCGGCCTTGGCCTGCTGCAGCTGCTTCTCGAGGTCGGCCATGTCGCAGTTGGCATAGCGGTAGCGCTTGGCCTTGCACAGGCGCACGCCGTCGATGATCGAGGCGTGGTTGAGCGCGTCGGAGATGATCGCGTCGTTCTCGCCCAGCAGCGGCTCGAACAGGCCGCCGTTGGCGTCGAAGCAGGCGGCGTAGAGGATGGTGTCCTCGGTGCCGAAGAAATCGGCAATCGTCTTCTCCAGTTGCTTGTGCAGGTCCTGGGTGCCGCAGATGAAGCGCACGCTGGCCATGCCGAAGCCGTGGGTATCCAGCGCGTCCTTGGCGGCGGCGATCACGTCCGGATGGTCGGCCAAGCCCAGGTAATTGTTGGCGCAGAAGTTCAGCACCTTGCGGCCGTCCGCCAATTGGATTTCGGCCGACTGCGGGCTGGTGATGATGCGTTCGGACTTGAACAGCCCCTGCGCGCGGATGGCTTCCAGCTCTTCGGCGAAATGGCGGGTCAACAGGGGGGCATTCGCGGAAGACGTCATGGCGTGATCGGTTGGGAGTGGGACTGCAGATTCTAGCCGCCAGCCGATAACCCGTCGTGAGGTGGTGGTATTGCGCCTTTCCTGGTCACGCAGAAGCGGACACCGGATTTGCTTGCGTTGCCGCCAGATTAGTTAAAAAATGGTGAAAGTCCCGTCATGCCACTCACCCAGAGCCCACCATGAAGCCTTCCCGTCGCCTGCTTGCCGTTTCCCTGCTGCTGTTGTCCGCGCCGTTTGCCGCCAGCGCGGAAGACCCCCCTGCGTCGTCTGCAAGTTGGGAGGTCAGCGCGGTCTCGGACTACCTGTTCCGCGGCGTGTCGCAAACCGACGAGAAGCCGACCCTGCAGGGCGAGTTCACCTGGACCTCGGCGGCGGGCGTGTACGTGGGCAGTTTTGCGTCGGGCGTGGATTTCGGCTCAGGAAGCCCGCATGCGGAAGTCGATTATTTCGTGGGTTATGGCCACGCGCTTGGCGACAGCGTCGCCCTTGATGTCTCGATCAACCGCTACAGCTACCCGGGTGCCAGCGAGCTGGCTTACAACGAATTGATCACCAAGGCCACGTTTGCCGACCGCTACAGCGCCACCGTGGGCTACAGCAACGACGTGTGGAACAGTGGCAGCACCGGTTGGTACTACGCGGTGGGCGGTGAATGGGCATTGCCGCACGACCTTGCCCTGTCGGCCAATGTGGGGCGCAGCGTATTCGCCGACAACGTGGCGGTGGCGGCCGAGGATTACACCGACTGGAGCGTTGCCGTGAGCAAGACGATGGGCGTCGCAACCGTCTCGCTGGGCTACTACGGCACCGACGGGCAAGGACGCGCCAGCTTTGGCAAGTTGGCCGACGACCGCGTGCTGCTGTCGGTGAAGATCGCGCGCTGATGGCACCCCCGCTGCGCTGCAAATGAAAAAGGCACCGCACGGTGCCTTTTTCGTTTCCGGAGTTGCGGGCTCAGTTCCAGCTCAAGACCACCTTGCCAGCCTTGCCCTGTTCCATCAGGTCGAAGCCTTCCTGGAACCGTTCCACCGGCAGCTGGTGGGTGAGCACCTTGCCCAGCGGGAAGCCGGACAGCACCAGCTGGGTCATCTTGTACCAGGTCTCGTACATCTTGCGGCCGTAGATGCCCTGCACGGTCAGGCCCTTGAAGATGATCTTGTCCCAGTCGCAGCCGGCGCCCTTGGGCATGATGCCGAGCATGGCGATCTTGCCGCCGTGGTACATGCAGTCGAGCATGTCGTTGAACGCGCGCGGGTTGCCGCTCATCTCCAGGCCCACGTCGAAGCCCTCCATGTGCAGATCCTTCATCACGTCCTTCAACGAGGTGTTGGCGACATTCACCACCCGCGTGGCGCCCATGTCGGCGGCCAGCTTCAGGCGGAAGTCGTTGACGTCGGTGACCACCACGTTGCGCGCGCCGATGTGCTTGCAGATGCCTGCCGCGATGATGCCGATCGGCCCGGCGCCGGTGATCAGCACGTCCTCGCCGACCACGTCGAACTCCAGCGCGCAGTGGGCGGCGTTGCCGTAGGGGTCGAAGAACGCGGCCAGTTCGGACGGGATCTGGTCCGGGATCGGCCACAGGTTGGATGCCGGCATCACCATGTATTCGGCGAACGCGCCATTGACGTTGACGCCGATGCCGACCGTGTTCGGGCACAGGTGCGGACGCCCGCCGCGGCAGTTGCGGCAATGCCCGCAGACGATGTGGCCTTCGGCCGAGACGCGCTGGCCGATGTCATAGCCGGTCACGCCCGGGCCGATTTCGACGATGCGGCCGACGAATTCGTGGCCGATGGTCAGCCCCGGCTTGATGGTGCGCTGGCTCCATTCATCCCACAAGTAAATGTGCAGGTCGGTGCCGCAGATCGCGGTCTTCTCCAGCTTGATCAGCACCTGGTTGGGGCCCGGGGTCGGCACCGGCACCTCGTCCATCCAGATGCCCTTGGTGGCCTCGCGCTTGACCAGCGCGCGCATCGTGTTTGCTTGCGTCATGTGCATGACCCGTCGGAGTAGGCGGCCATTTTACCGCCGTTCTCCGGCGCACTCGCTGCCTGACCAAGGACACGGGTCGCTGCGCGGCGGGGATGCTCTAATAGGCGTTCATTAGATTGCCGGAGTGATCGCATGCGCCGCCGCCCATTGACCATCGCCCTCGCCCTGACCCTCGCCAGCACGCTTGCGCACGCCGACGAAGGCATGTGGATGCCCTCGCAGTTGCCGCAGCTGGCCGCGCAGCTGAAAGCCGCCGGATTCAAGGGCGACCCCGCCCAGCTGGCCGACGTGACCCGCGCGCCGCTGGCGGCAGTGGTGTCGCTGGGCGGCTGCACCGCCAGCTTCGTGTCGAAGCAGGGGCTGGTGGTGACCAACCATCACTGTGCGATGGGTGCGATCCAGCTCAACTCCACGCCGTCGAGGAACCTGATCCAGGACGGCTTCATCGCTGCCACGCATGCCGATGAGGTCTCTGCCGGTCCGGCGGCGCGGGTGTGGGTGACGGTGGGTTTCGACAAGATCACCGATCGCATCCTGGCCCACGCCAAGGGCAAGACCGGGCGCGCGTATTTCGACGCGGTGGACGCCGCGAAGAAGGCCGAAGTCGCGCAGTGCGAGGCGGATGCCGGGCATCGCTGCAGCGTGTCCGACATGTATTACGGCAGTGATTTCTACCTGATCAAGCAGCTCGAGCTTCGCGATATTCGCCTGGTGTATGCGCCGCCGGTGTCGATCGGCAACTACGGCGACGAAGTCGACAATTTCATGTGGCCTCGCCATGTCGGCGACTTCAGCTTCTATCGCGCCTATGTCGGCCAGGACGGCAAGCCGGCTGCCTATTCCAGGGACAACGTGCCCTATCAGCCGCCAGCGTGGCTGAGTGTTTCCACCGCGCCGGTGAAGGCGGGTGATTTCGCGATGCTGGCCGGCTATCCCGGCGTGACCTTCCGCCACCGCACCGCGTCCGAATTCGCCCACCAGATCGACTGGCTGTTGCCCAGCCGCGTGGCGATGTACGACGGCCTGATCAACACCATCGGGCAGGCCACTGCTGGCGACGCCGCAAAGGAAGTGCTGTATGCCTCCAGCGTGGCCAGTTACAAGAACACGTTGAAGCGTGCACAGGGCGAACTGGAGGGGCTGCGGCGCAGTGATGCGATACGCGTGCGCCGCGAAGATGAATCGGCAATGCTGGCATGGCTGGGCAAGCAGCCGGGCAGCAAACCCGCACAGGCCGACATTCGCGCGCTGCAGGCGCAGCTGGACGCGGCGGACGCCAGCCGCGAGCGCGACTTCATCCTGCCGTTCCTGCGCCCCGGCTTGTTCGGCGCGGCGGTCACGTTGCAGCGGCTGGCGCTGGAGCACGGCAAGGCCGACGCGCAGCGCGAGACCGGTTACCAGCAGCGCGACGAGGCGCTGATCGAAGGCAGCCTCAAGCAACTGCAGCGCCGCTATGACCCCGGCGTGGAGAAGGCGGCCCTGCGCTATGCACTGAAGCGCTACTTCGCGCTGCCGCAGGCGCAGCGCGTGGCCGAGGTCGACGCCGTGTTCGGTACCAGCGAAGCCGAGGCCGTGCAGCGCCTCGACGCGCTGTACGCAGGCACCCGGCTCGGCGACGAGGCCACCCGGCTTGCCGCGATGAAGCTGGATGCCGCCGCACTGGCCGCATCGGACGACGCCCTGCTCAAGGCCGCCGCCACCCTGCAGCCCGCGCTGCTGCGGCTGGAAGCCGAATCCAAGCAGCGCGCCGGTGAACTGCTGCGGCTACGGCCCGCATACATGCAGGCGTTGATCGCCTATCGCAATGCGCAGGGCCGCGCGGTGTATCCGGATGCCAATTCCACCCTGCGCGTGAGCTTCGGCAAGGTCAGCGCGCTGAGCCCGCGCGACGGCGTGGACTATCGCCCGCTGACCACGGTGGCCGGCATCGTCGAAAAGCACACTGGCGTTGTGCCATTCGATGCACCGAAGCCGCTGCTGGAGGCGATTGCCAGGGGCGATTTCGGCAGCACGGCGGATGCGGAGCTGAAGACGCAGACGGTCGATTTCATGACCAATCTCGATACCACCGGCGGCAACTCCGGTTCGCCGGTGCTGGATGCGGAGGGCAAGTTGATCGGCCTCAACTTCGACAGCAACTGGGAGGCGGTCAGCGCCAGCTGGATGTACGACCCGCGCTACAAGCGCGCGATCCACGTGGACATGCGCTACCTGCGCTGGCTGCTGGCCAAGGTCTATCCGGCCCCGAACCTGCTGCAGGAAATGGGCCTGCCGGCGCAGTAGCCGACAGCGCGCGCCCGCATGGACCTGCCGGCGCATCGCCGGCGTTCCCACCTGCGGCTCAGTCGTGCCGGATGTCGTAGTCGAACGTGTAGAAATGCTTGCCATCGACGATGTCGATGGCAATCCTGCCCTGCAGGCCGGTCAACTCGCCGGTGCCGGTGTCGGGCACCACGCGCAGATCCAGTGAGGGCGTGCCGCGATCCATGGTGCCGTTGTGCTGGGCGTAGAAACTTCCGGAGCGGCCGTCCAGCGTGCCTTCGATGCGCTCGATCGCCACATAGGCGCCGGACCCCGCTACCGGCGCCATCACCGCCAGCATGTGCACCACGCTGGATGCCTGCAGGGGGCCGTGGAAGCGCTTGTGGAAGCGGGAATGGCCGACGGTGGCGCCGCTGCCGATGTCCAGCTCATCCTGCGGGATGCGCGTCACTTCGAATTCGCCCTTGGCTTGCATGCCGGAAGTTCCCTGATTGCGGTCGCCCAAGCCTACACGCCGCAAAAGAACGGCGGATAACCTGTTAATCTTGTGCGCTGCACAATCGCAGAGCCGCGCAGCGCATGAAGATCCTGCTTGCCCGCCACGGTGAGACGCCGTGGAACGCCGAGGGCCGCTACCAAGGCCAGGTGGATATTCCCCTGTCCGCCGTGGGCATTGCCCAGGCCGCCGCGCTGGGCGAGCGCCTCGCCGGCGTGCGCATTGACCGCGCGGTTGCCTCGCCGCTCGCACGTGCCACCCGCACGGCGCAGCTTGCGCTGGGCGAGACGCGCGCGGCGCAGCTGCTGTTCGACGAGGGCCTGCTGGAGATCGGCCATGGCGAATGGGAAGGCCTGTTGGCCAGCGAGATCGCTGCGCGTGATCCCGAGCGCCTGCACGCCTGGCGGCATGCACCGGAGACGGTACAAATGCCGGGTGCGGGAGGCGAGTCCCTGCAGCAGGTGCAAGACCGTGCCTGGCCGGCGCTCGCCCGTGCCTGTGCCGGGCTGGCCGCCGACGACACGTTGCTGGTGGTGGCCCACGACGCAGTCAATCGCGTCGTGCTGGCCAGGGTGCTGGGCATTCCGCTGGCCAGGTTGTGGACCTTCCGCCAGGCGCCGGCTACGCTCAATCTGCTGGAGGGCGATGCCGTTGATTCGCTGGAAGTCGTGCGACTGAACGACTGCGCGCACCACACCGCATTCTTCGGCGAAGCCAAGCACCGGGCGCTGTAGGCGCCAGCAGCGGTCCAACACGACGCCCATGCCACGATCACTCGCCGATTGGCTTGAATTCATCGAGCGCCAGCATCCAGATGCCATCGCGCTTGGATTGGATCGCGTGCGCCAGGTCGCCGCACGCATGGGCCTGGGTCGGCCGGCGAACCAGGTCATGACCGTGGCCGGCACCAATGGCAAGGGCTCGACGGTTGCGTTTGTCGAGGCCATCGCACGCGCACAGGGGCTGCACGTTGGCGCTTACACCTCGCCGCACCTGCATCGCTACAACGAGCGCGTGCGCATCGATGGCGAAGACGCCGGCGACGCCGCGCTGGTGGCAGGGTTCGAAGCGGTGGAGGCAGCGCGCGCGGACGCCCCGCTGACCTATTTCGAATATGGCACGCTGTGTGCGCTGTGGCTGTTCGAGCGCGCATCGCTCGACCTGGCCGTGCTGGAAGTCGGATTGGGCGGGCGCCTGGATGCGGTGAACATCATCGATGCCGATGCCGCCATCATCACCACGGTCGATCTGGACCATCAGCAATGGCTGGGCGCCGACACCGAGGCGATCGGCTTCGAGAAAGCCGGCATCGCGCGGCCGTTCAAGCCGCTGGTGCTGGGCGACGACGATCCGCCGGCCAGCGTGCTGCGCCATGCCTACGCGATCGGTGCGCCGGCTTGGCGCATCGGCAACGACTTTTTTGCCGAGCCGATTGATGCCGCCACCTGGTGCTGGCGTGAAGTCGGGCATTCGATGCAGCTGCCGATGCCGATGCGCGCGCTGGCGGCGCCGGTGCAGTTGCGCAACGCCGCCTGCGCGATCGCTGCGCTGCGCGCGCTGGATCTGCACATCGACGACGACGCGTTCGTGCGCGGCGTGGCCAATGCCGAAGTGGCCGGTCGCCTGCAGCGGTTCCTGCGCGACGGCGTGGAAGTGGTGGTGGATGTGGGCCACAACCCGCAAGCGGCGCGTGCATTGGCCGGCTGGCTACGGGCGCAGCCGAAGCGGCGCACGCTGGCCGTGTACGCGGCACTCGGCGACAAGGACGTGGTGGGCGTGGCCAGTGCGCTGGCGGATGCGGTGGACGCGTGGCATCTGGCCGGCTCGCTGGGCGCGGGTTCGCGCGGTACCGATGCGGCGGCACTGGCGCAGCGCCTGCAAGGCACCCCGGCGGCTGCCGGCGCGCAGCATGCCGGCGTGGAGGCAGCCCTGCAGGCCGCGCTGGCAGATGCGGCACTGGACGGGCGCGTGCTGGTGTTCGGCTCCTTCCATGCCGCCGCACAATCGCTGAATTGGCTGAATCGCGCCGAATAGCGCGGCGGCCACCCCGCTATAATTCCACTCCCCGACGCCACCGCGACCCCTGGATGGACTGCCGATGGATGCTTCGCTGAAACAGCGCCTGGTTGGCGCGGCCGTACTGGTCGCGCTGGCGGTCATCTTCCTGCCGCTGCTGGTCAAGGGACCTGCGCCCGACAGCGGGGTGACCGGCGTGTCGATGACCGTGCCCGCCGAGCCGACATCCTCGTCCGGGCTGGTGAGCCAGGATCTTCCGCTGGTGGTGCCGGCAGCGGCGCCGGCAGCGGGGGTGACGGCGTTGCCGACGGATGCGGCCGCAGCCGCTGATGCGCCCGCGGCGCCCGCTCCGGCCGAATTGGCGGCAGTTGCGGCCGGCGGCTATGCGGTGGGCTTTGGCAGCTATGCCAGCGATGTGGACGCCGACAAGGTGATCGCGGCGCTGCGCGGCGTGGGGTTGCCAGGCTATCGTGAAGCAGTGGCGCTGGGCGGGCGGCAGGTGCAGCGCGTGCGGATCGGCCCCTTCGCCGACCGTGCGGTGGCCGAATCGGCGCGCCTGCGCGCAGGGCAGGTGCCCAGCACCGTGGAGGCGAAAGTCATCGCGTTGGATGCCGCACTGCCGGCTGACGCCAAGGCGCCCGCCGCCGCGGCGATGGCTGCGCCGGACGCATCGAAGCCCGCGCCGGCGGCCGCGGCCAAGCCCGAGGCCAAGCCCGAGGCCAAGCCTGCTGCCAAGGTCGCGACAAACGTGGAAGCCAAGCCGGCCGCGGCAGCCGCGCCTGCTGCGCCGCCCAAGCCTGCGGTGCCTGCCGCACCTGCCCAGCCGCCGGCAGCGAAACCGGCCAATCCAGTGGGCACCGGCTTTGTCGTGCAGATCGGCGCTTTTGCCTCCGCGCCGGATGCGTTGGCCCAGCGCGATGCGCTGCGCAAGGCGGGTTTCAACGCATTCACCGACACCGTGCCGGGGGCCAATGGCACCTTGACCCGTGTGCGCGTCGGGCCGGTCATCACCCGTGCCGAAGCCGAGGCGCTGCAAGCGCAGCTGAAGAGCAAGGCTGGCAAGGACGGCATGGTGCGTCCGCATCCCTGATCCACGGATTCAACAGGAAACAACCTCATGTGCGGCATCGTTGGTATCGTTGGCCAGAGCGAAGTGGCCGGGCAGTTGTATGACGGCCTGACCGTTCTCCAGCATCGTGGCCAGGATGCTGCAGGCATCGCCACCGTCTGTGGATCCCACCTGCGCGTACACAAGGGCAATGGCCTGGTGCGCGATGTGTTCGACCCGAGGTCGATGGCCTTGCTGGAGGGCAATTTCGGCATCGCGCACTGCCGTTATCCCACGGCGGGCAGCGAAGGCTGCGATGAGGCGCAGCCGTTCTATGTCAACTCGCCGTTCGGCATCGCGCTGGCGCACAACGGCAACCTGACCAATACCGACGCGCTGCGCCGCGAGGTGTTCGAGCAGGATCGGCGCAACATCAATACCGAGTCCGATTCCGAGGTGCTGCTCAACGTGTTTGCACACGAGCTGGGCAAGCAGGCTGCGCTTTCGCCGGCAGCGGTGTTCGCCGCACTGGAAGGCGTCAACCGCCGCGCCAAGGGCGGCTATGCGGTGGTATGCACCGTGCTTGGCCTTGGCCTGGTGGCGTTCCGCGATCCGCACGGCATCCGCCCGCTGGTGCTGGGCAAGCGTTCCAGCGAGGCGGGCGAGGAATACATCATCGCCTCCGAGTCGGTGGCGCTGGACGTGCTGGGTTTCGAGCGGCTGCGCGACGTGGCACCGGGCGAGGGCATCGTCATCACCGCGAATGGCGAACTGCACGCACAACAATGTGCGCCGGCGGCGCCGCACGCCACCTGCATTTTCGAATACGTCTATTTCGCGCGCCCTGATTCGATGATCGAAAACATCTCGGTGCACAAGGCGCGCATGCGCATGGGAGTGACGCTGGGCGAGAAGATCCTGCGCCTGCGCCCCGACCATGACATCGACGTGGTGATCCCGATCCCCGACACCAGCCGCGATTCCGCATTGGAAATCGCCAGCGTGCTGGGCGTGAAGTACCGCGAGGGCTTCATCAAGAACCGCTACGTCGGCCGCACCTTCATCATGCCGGGGCAGGGCGAGCGCGCGAAGTCGGTGAAGCGCAAGCTCAACCCGATCCCGCTGGAGTTCCGCAACCGCGTGGTGTTGCTGGTGGACGATTCCATCGTGCGCGGCACCACCAGCAAGCAGATCGTGCAGATGGCGCGCGACGCCGGCGCGAAGAAGGTCTATCTGGCCTCGGCTGCGCCGCCGGTGCGCTATCCGAACGTCTATGGCATCGACATGCCGTCCAGCGAGGAACTGGTGGCGCACGGCCGCAGCGAACAGGAAATCGAGCAGTTGCTGGGCTGCGATTGGTTGATTTACCAGGACCTGGCCGATCTGGAAGCGGCGGTGGCCGGGCCGAAGTTCCCGGGTCGCAAGTTCGACAGCTCGTGCTTCAACGGCGAGTACGTGACCGGGATCGATGCCGACTACTTCGAGCGCATCAAGCAATTGCGTTCGGACGAGGCGAAGAAGAAGCGCCGGGCTTCCTGACCCGATGCGATGATGTTCGCAGCGGCGTGCGGCAGACCTCGCTTGGTTGAAACGCATGCCCGTACTCGCCCCGAGAGATCATCGTATTCGCGATGAAGAGCTTATTCACTGCTGCCCGCGCCTGCCTCGATGCCGCCACGCCGGACGACAAGCCCGCGCTAACGCTGGCGATGGCCGCCGCCTTCGCGCGCGGCGAGTTGGCGACTGACGGCGATGCACCGCCGCCAGAGCCGATTCGCATGCCGGGCCGGCCCGCGCGCCCGACGCTGGTGCACCCGCGCGATTTGCCACGCCGTGGCTTCGGCAGCGATGAAGGACGCGCCGCGTTCATCCACGCGGTGGCGCATATCGAATTCAACGCGATGGACCTGGCCTGGGATGCCGTCTATCGCTTCCGCGGGTTGCCGCCCGAGTACTGCGCAGACTGGGTGGCGGTCGCAAACGACGAGGCGCGCCACTTCAACCTGCTGCGCGCGCGGCTGCGCGAGCTGGGCCACGATTACGGCGACTTCGACGCCCATAACGGGCTGTGGGAGATGGCGGAGAAAACCGCGCACGACGGCCTCGCCCGCATGGCGCTGGTGCCGCGCGTGCTGGAAGCGCGCGGGCTGGATGTGACGCCGGGCATGATCGTGAAGTTGCGCGGTTTGGGCGACAACGCCACTGCCGATATTCTCGAAGTCATCCTGCGCGAGGAAGTGGCGCACGTCGCTGCCGGCAGCCGCTGGTATCGTTGGTACTGCGCGCGTGCCGGCGTGGAGCCGAACGCGCGCTTCCGCGAGTTGCTGCGCGAATACGCCAGCGGCGTGCTGCACAAGCCGTTCAATACCGAAGCGAGGCTGCAGGCAGGCTTCGACCCGGAAGAACTCGTTGCCCTGCTGGCCGCAGCGAACTGACCGGCGCAGCGTTTACAGGCTGGCCAGTTCCAGCTGGTCGGGGCCAACCCGCAACACCGAACCTTGTTCGTACCAGTCGCCGAGCACGATGCGCGTGCGGCCGTTGCCTTCGTCGTGAATCGCCGGACGGTGGGTGTGGCCATGGACCATGCGTGTCACGCCGTGGCGCTGGAACGCGTCCTGCACCGTTGCCGGGGCAACATCGCCAATCGTTTCGGCCATCCCGTTCGCCACCAGTTCGCCATGGCGCGCCTTGCTGGCGGCGCGCGCTTGCGCGGCAAAGGCCAGTCGCGCTTGCAGGGGCTGCGCCAGGAACTGCGCCTGCCACTGCGGATCGCGCGTCTGCGCGCGGAACTGCTGGTAGGCGGTGTCATCGGTGCACAGCAGGTCGCCGTGCAGCAGCAGGGTGGGTGTGCCGTACAGGTCGACCACGGTCGGGTCGTCCAGCAGGGTCATGCCGCAGCGGGCGGCATAGGCGTCCCCCAGCAGGAAGTCGCGGTTGCCGCGGATGAAATACGCCGGCACGCCGGCCTCGACCAGCGCGCGCAGGCGTCCGGCCACCAAGGCGCCGGCCTCGGAGGGATCATCGTCGCCCACCCAGGCTTCGAACAGGTCACCGAGGATGTAGAGCGCATCGGCATTGCGCGCCTCGCCATCGAGGAAGCGACCGAACAGCGCGGTGATCTCCGGGCGCTCCGGGTCGAGGTGCAGGTCGGCGACGAACAGGGTGGTCATCCGCGCATTGTAGGACGGGTGGAGGCGGCAGGCAGGCTGCGATGGCTGGGCATGCCGCAGCTGCGGCATGCCTGGCGCCTTCGCCGCGTCGCAGGCCGGAGGACTGGGCGTCCGCCAGTTAAAATACGCGCATTCCGTTCGATGCCCTGCCCATGACCACCCGCACTCGCTTCGCCCCGTCCCCCACCGGCTACCTGCATATTGGTGGCGCGCGCACCGCGCTGTACTGCTGGCTGGAGGCGCGCCGCAAGGGCGGGCAGTTCGTCCTGCGCATCGAGGACACCGACCGCGAGCGCAGCACGCAGGCGGCCATCGACGCGATCCTGGAGGCGATGGACTGGCTGGGGCTGGATTACGACGAAGGCCCGATCTACCAGACCCATCGGCTTGATCGCTACAAGCAGGTCGCGGAACAGCTGGTCGCGGCCGGCCACGCCTACTACGCCTACGAAACCAAGGAAGAGCTCGAGGCGATGCGCGAGGCGTTGATCGCCGCGGGCGAGAAGCCGCGCTACAACGGCGCCTATCGCGACGCCAACGCCGGCTGGCGCGACGATCCGAACCGGATCATCCGTTTCAAGAACCCGTTGAACGGCGTGGTGGCCTGGGACGACAAGGTCAAGGGCCGCATCGAGATTGCGAATTCCGAACTCGACGACCTCGTCATCTTCCGCAGCGACGGCTATGCCACCTACAACTTCGCGGTGGTGGTGG